>JBBDIE010000041.1:0-42126 GCA_040880545.1 Bacteroidales bacterium
AAACGAAGCGCTTCCCCTCTCCGTGATATAGACCTCACCCCCCCGGCCCCCCTCTCCACGTGGAGAGGGGGGAGACATCGACTCTTCACTTTACTTCGTATATTTTTTCTTGAATTGAATTGATTACCTCATCAATATTATTCAATACCTCGTCATTTTTGAATCTGATTGCTTTTATTTTCAGAATGGTCAAATTTGACCGTAAATTTTTCGGCCGTCTCTTCGTTATTGAATCTGCACCATAGTACATATTCCATTCATCATTTCGGTTCCAGTCCATTGTATTCCTATTTATCAACTGTTAATACGACAAAACCCCAAAATATCGTTGAAATCCTGGAATAAAAAACGAAGCGCTTCCCCCTCTCCACGTGGAGAGGGGGCCAGGGGGTGAGGTCGAACAGAGAGAGGGGGCCAGGGGGTGAGGTGCTACAAACGGACATTATGATCCAGCCACTAATTAACATTGGAATGTATAACCTGGTGCCCCACCAGCCTGTCGTACCGGTCGCCCTGGTCGCTATGGTAAAACAGGATCAGGTATTCGTTTTTGGTTTCGAAATGACTCCCTTCAATTTCTGATATATCGAACACTTTCCGGTCGTTGGGCAGGTAGATGTACCTGTAATTATGGATGCCTTGTTTGACCAGCATGGTACCCACGTAAGCTGACCGGTCCGGGTCGAATTGCATCCTGTTCATGCCTGTGAACTGCCAGTTGGCCAATGCCCCGGCAATATATATATCGCCGCCGGCCAGGGGATACGGCATTTTCAGGGTAAAATGGGCAAACACATAATCGGCTTCCACAGCCGGATCGGAAGTATTGGCAGCCTCAATGAAAAACTTTCCGTTGATGTCATCCCTGTCGAAATAGAGGTGGGCCGGGTTGGGCTCATCATGTTTTAACCGGAAATGAAAATAATCGATGTAATCGATCTCCAGTATATGGTATTCCCGCACTCGTGTGCTCCTGGTATTGAACATCCGGAACTCATTTCCCGCAAGGAATACATTCTCCTCCTGGTAGTCGTACACCAGTTGGCCGGGGTTAACAAACAACGGCTTCAGCCCGGTTATCTCGTAATCCCAGATGCCGTTCTGGTAGATCGACAAAGTAGTCTCACCATAAGGATCATCAATTCTGTATCCCTGATGGTTGATGGTAACATCGATTTCATGGCTGTTATCCCTGTACCTGGATAATACGGGCCGGCTTGCCCGTGCCTCAATATTTACCCGGGCTTCGGAGATCATGAACCTGCGGGTAAATACCACTTCATCCGGTTCGCTGTCCCTGTAGAGCGCAATGATATAGTTGCCCGACCGGGTCAGATTGATATCATTTCCCGGGAAGACAAGTTTGTAATGATTATAACTGAAGTAGGTGTTGAAGGAAGAACGGACCTCCTCTACCTGGTTATTGAAATATCCCTCCAGATATTCCTGCTCCGATAGTTCCGAACGTCTCCAGTCAGCATCGCAATGAAATACCTGGTAGTTGAAATAACTCTTCCGGGAGGAAAGTTCGTCAAATTCGAGAATTAGCGGCGTGTTTTCATGCATAACCATAACCGGGTAACTGTTGATCCACCCTTCCCTGTAAAGCTGGATAGTTTTAATCTGCTCATCCTGAACTGTTTCCCTGGCTATACCATGTTCGTCGAATACCCCGTCGTTGGCCGATAAAGGGATGAAGCTCATCGGTAAAAAGAGAGACAGCAGAATTTGTTTCAAATATTGCATTCTTTTAGAATTTATAATTTAACGCTTTCCTATCAGGCACGACAACATTAGTTTTATTTCTGACACTTATCACTTTGTGCCGGCAATAAACGCATCCTGTTTTGCACGGCCTGAAAACGCAGCTAATGACCTCCTGGTGCAAGTACAACATAGATTTGCAGATATATAGCAACCATTGTGCCACAATGTTCTAAAACATAAAGTAGATCAATATACTACCAGTTCAGTAGGTTGTCAACAAATTTATGAATTTAAATATCTAAATATTTCTGTTTGTTGATTCACAAAAATAGCTAATTTTGTCCTTTATTATTAATCCTAATTTGAACCCACGAGAATAATGTCTGAAGTTATCAAGATACGAAAAGGCCTTGATATCAAATTAAAGGGAAGAGCTGACAAAATTTTTATGAAAGCTCCAAGGTCGAAAACGTACGCAGTTAAACCCATCGATTTTCATGCGTTAACCCCCAAGATCGTTGCAAAACCGTGTGTGGAGGTTAAGGTAGGTTCTACGATTTTTTACGACAAGTACCGCCCGGAGATTAAATATACATCGCCTGTAAGTGGAATTGTACAAAAGATCGTACGCGGAGAACGTCGTCGGATCATCGCGATAGTGATCGAAGATGACGGAAAGGATACGGCTGAAACGTTTCAAAAGGGAGATCCCGCTTCCATGACACGGGAGCAGGTTGTTGAAAACCTGCTTGAGAGTGGATTGTGGCCAACGATCATGCAGAGGCCTTATGGTGTGGTCGCCAATTCCAATGATGTTCCGAAAGCGATATTCATATCCGGATTTGATTCAGCGCCATTGGCTCCCGATTATGATTTTATCATGAAGGATACGGGAAAAGATTTCCAGGTTGGGATCAATGCCCTGTTGAAGCTTACCGATGGTAAGATACACCTGGGGCTTGACTCCAGGTATCCGGCGGCCAAGGCTTACACAGAGGCCAAAAATATTGAACGGCACTATTTCAGTGGCCCGCATCCGGTTGGTAACGTGGGGATTCAGATCCATAAGATTTCACCTGTTAATAAAGGGGAGAAGGTATGGACCATCAAACCACAGGATGTTGTTACCATTGGCCGTCTTTTCCAGACCGGCAAATATGATCCACATATGATCGTGGCCCTGTGCGGTTCGGAGGTTAAAAAACCGTTGTATTACAAACTGATCCGGGGTGCCGAAATATCTTCCATTGTGGATGATAATCTCACCCGGGAAAATGTGCGGATCATCAGCGGCAATGTATTGACGGGCCGTAAGGTTACCACCGCAGGGCACGTAGGTTTCAGCGATGCACTGTTAACGGTTATTCCGGAAGGAAACCATTACGAAATGTTTGGCTGGATCACTCCGGGTTTGAAAAAGTTCTCTGTTTCCCGGAGTTTCTTTTCCTGGCTGATGCCCAACAAGGAATACACACTTGATACAAATCTGCATGGTGGTGAACGGGCTTATGTAATGACCGGCGAATATGAGAAGGTGCTGCCCATGGATATTTACCCGGTTGCACTGATTAAATCGATCATTGTTGAGGATATCGACAAGATGGAACAGCTGGGAATTTACGAAGTGATCGAAGAGGATATGGCACTCTGTGAATTTGTCTGCACATCCAAAACACCGGTTCAGTCGATACTCAGGAGTGGTTTGCGAATGTTAAGGAAGGAATTTGAATAAAAATTACTGTCAATCTATCTTATGAATGCATTAAGACGATATCTCGATAAGATCAAACCTAATGTAGAGAAAGGGGGGAAGTTTCACTTTTTAAAATCCACATTCGAGGGATTTGAAACTTTCCTGTTTGTTCCGAACACGGTAACGACTACCGGAAGTCATATCAGGGATGCCTTTGATATGAAGCGTGGCATGATCATGGTGGTACTCGCCCTGGTTCCTGCATTGCTTTTCGGTATTTGGAACACAGGTTATCAGCATTTCCTGGCCATGGGCATTGAGGCCGGTTTCTGGGAGATGTTCTGGTTTGGATTTTTACGTGTATTCCCGATCATTGTGGTCTCTTATGTCACAGGGCTGGGAATAGAATTTGTATTTGCCCAGATCCGGGGTCACGAGATCAGTGAGGGATTCCTGGTATCAGGAATGCTTATCCCGCTTGTGATGCCGGTGGATGTGCCCCTCTGGATGGTTGCTGTTGCCACGGCATTTGCGGTGGTTATCGGCAAAGAGGTATTTGGCGGATCGGGAATGAATATCCTGAATCCGGCACTTACAGCCAGGGCGTTTCTCTTTTTTGCCTACCCGACCAAAATGTCGGGCGACCGTATTTGGGTAGCCGGACTGGAAAAGGGGATGGAGACGTTGGACGGATATACCGGATCCACTATACTTGCCCAGGCGGCACAGAACAACGATGTACTGGTGAATGGACTGGGAGAAGCGTATACAACCTGGGATAAATTCCTGGGGGTTATTCCCGGTTCCATCGGGGAAACTTCCACGCTGGCCATTCTGCTTGGAGCGCTGTTCCTGATATTCGTAGGGGTAGGAAGCTGGAAGGTTATGTTTTCCGTTTTTGCAGGTGGTGCAGTAATGGGGCTGATCCTGAACGCTTTCGGAGGCAACGTGCTGATGGAGATGCCCTTCTGGGAACACCTCATCCTCGGTGGGTTTGCTTTTGGTGCCGTGTTTATGGCCACCGACCCGGTGACGGCAGCACAGACTGAAAAGGGGAAATGGATCTACGGGTTCCTCATTGGCGTACTGGCCATTCTGATTCGAATATTTAATCCCGGATATCCGGAAGGAGTGATGCTTGCCATACTCCTGATGAACGTATTTGCCCCGCTGATCGACCACTATGTATTGGAGGCAAATATTCGTAAGAGATTAAAAAGAGCAAAAGTACAGGTCCGATGATGTTTTCAGATGGTTGGTACGTGAATTTCAGAAGCGTAAAGCAACGCACACGATCCATCGGGCCAATGATAAAATAAAATATTAACTATGAAAAGTTACAGTAATACGTACATATTCATTTTTTCGCTGATTATGGTTGTTTTTGTGGCCGTTCTGCTTTCATTCGTTGCTATGCAACTGAAGCCATTGCAGGATCTGAACCAGGAAATAGAAAGGAAAAGCGATATCCTGCGCTCCGTTGGCGAGGCAACCGAACAATCGGATGTGAAGGATAAAAATGGGTATATCGAACAGGAGTTTGAGAAGTATATCTCAGAATCCTATGTGGTAAATTATGAAGGTGATATAATGGATGCGGATGCATTTGAGGTGACATTGAAACTCCATGAAGAAGCCGACAAGGATGCAAAAGATAGAAATTATCCTGTATTTATCTACACGGCACAGAGCGGCATTCAGAAGTACATTGTCCCGGTCAGGGGCAAGGGTCTTTGGGGCCCGATCTGGGGATATGTTGCCTTTGAGCCGGATATGAATACTATTTCCGGTGCCATCTTCGATCATGCCAAAGAGACTCCCGGACTGGGTGCGGATATCAATACCGACTGGTTTGAAGAAGAATTCAATGGAAAGCAGATATTCAATGAGCAGGGTGAATTTGTGAGTATTGGCGTACTGAAAAGTGTTGAAACAAAAAATAACCCCCATGCTGTGGACGCCATCTCAGGGGGTACAATTACCTCGGTGGGATTGCAGGATATGCTGGAGGATTATTTTGAAGGATATGTGAATCACTTCAGGGAAAAAGGAATAAAAAATTAGATTTTTAGACAAGGAACTATGATTGAAAAGGAACCATTATTTTCCGCGAAAAACCTAAAACTGCTCAGGGAACCCCTCGGGCAGAGCAACCCGATCACGGTACAGGTATTGGGAATATGTTCTGCACTTGCTATCACAGTGCAGCTCAAGCCGGCTATTGTTATGACATTATCGGTTATAGCGGTTATGGCTGTTTCCAATGTGGTCATTTCATTGTTAAGAAATATGATCCCTCCGCGGATCAGGATCATTGTGCAGTTGGTGGTGATCGCAACTATGGTAATTTTGGTGGATGAGATACTGCAGGCCTATGCATACGACGTGAGCAAGCAGCTCTCGGTGTTTGTGGGGCTCATTATTACGAACTGTATAATCATGGGCAGGCTGGAAGCATTTGCACTTGCAAATAAACCCTGGCCCTCGTTCCTCGACGGTGTGGGTAATGCATTCGGATACGGACTGATACTGATTATTGTCTCCTTCTTCCGCGAACTTCTTGGTTCGGGAACGCTTATGGGATACCAGGTAGTACCTGCTTCATTTTACGAATTTGGCTATGCCAATAACGGACTCATGGTGTTGCCTCCCATGGCGCTGATCGTGGTAGGGGTGATCATCTGGGTGCAGCGCTCTAAAAATAAAAGTTTGATAGAACAGAAGTAAATCAATGATTCATGGAAAATTTAGTTAATATATTTGTCAAGTCTATCTTCATTGATAACATGATATTTGCCTACTTCCTGGGCATGTGTTCTTACCTGGCGGTCTCCAAAACGGTAAAAACATCCACGGGATTAGGCATTGCAGTGATTTTTGTACTGGGATTCACCGTTCCGGTGAATTACCTGATCGAGAATTATATTCTGCAGGAAGGTGCACTTACATGGTTGAGTCCGTCACTGGCTGATGTGGATCTCAGTTTTCTGAGCTTCATCATGTTCATTGCAGTGATCGCTTCCATGGTGCAATTGGTGGAGATGGTCATCGAAAAGTTCTCACCCCCTTTATACAGCACACTTGGTATTTTTCTGCCGCTTATAGCAGTGAACTGTTCCATCCTTGGAGGAGCGCTCTTCATGCAGGAGCGTGAATATTCAAGCATTGCTGAAGCTACCTCATTCGGACTTGGTTCCGGCGTAGGATGGTTCCTGGCAATTGTTGGTATCGCAGCCATCCGTGAGAAGATTCGTTATTCCAATGTACCGGCACCGTTGCGTGGACTGGGGATCACTTTTATTATCACCGGCCTGATGGGTATCGCGTTTATGAGTTTTATGGGTATTAAATTGTAACCAAGAAAAGTTGAATCTATGATATTGCTCACATCAAACGGACTGATCATTCTTGTAAGTATTGGAGTCTTTCTCTTTGTAATATTGTTGCTGGTGGCAATGTTGCTCTTTGCAAGAAAAAAACTGACGCCCCAGGGCGATGTTAAGCTTGTATTGAATGAAAAAGAATATACAGTCAGTCCGGGTAACACCGTACTGAGTACCCTTTCCTCCAATGGAATCTTTCTGCCGTCTGCTTGCGGAGGTGGTGGAACATGTGGAATGTGCAGTTGCCAGGTGCTGGAGGGTGGCGGTTCCATTCTTCCCACCGAAACCGGGTTCTTCACGCGAAAGGAACAGCAGAATAACTGGCGGCTGGGATGCCAGGTGAAGATCAGGGAAGATATGAAGATCCGCGTACCAGACGAGGTATTGGAGATTAAAAAGTGGGAGTGTGAGGTAATTTCCAACGAGAATGTGGCCACTTTTATTAAAGAGTTTGTTGTCAGGCTGCCGGAAGGTGAAAACCTCGATTTCCAATCAGGTGGTTATATACAAATCGATGTTCCAAAGATTGAGGTGGATTTTAGTACCGATATTGAAGTGGAAGATCAGTATCTCGATGAATGGGATAAGTTCAAGATGTGGGACCTGAAGATGAAAAATTCAGAAGAGACCTACCGTGCCTACTCCATGGCCAACCACCCGGCAGAGGGAAATATTGTGAAACTGAATATACGGATTGCTACTCCCCCGTGGGATGTGAGTCACGGTCGCTTTAAGAATGTGAACCCGGGTGTCTGCTCATCCTACGTTTTCTCAAGAAAACCGGGCGACAAGGTAATGATTTCCGGTCCGTACGGAGAATTCTTTATCAAGGATACCAAAAAGGAGATGATCTATGTGGGCGGAGGGGCAGGTATGGCGCCACTCAGATCGCATCTGTTCCACCTTTTCCATACATTGAAAACCGGACGACAGGTATCTTATTGGTATGGCGCACGCTCTCTCAGGGAGGTTTTCTATGAAGAGGAGTTCAGGGCCATCGAAAAAGAATTTCCAAATTTCAAATTTTACCTGGCGCTTTCCGAACCCAAGGAGGAAGACAACTGGGATGGGCTTAAAGGATTTATCCACCAGGTGCTGTACGACAACTACCTCCGTTACCATGAGGAGCCCGAAGAGATTGAATACTACATGTGTGGTCCGCCCATGATGAATGATGCGGTGCAGAGCCTGCTGTATAATCTGGGCGTTCCGCAGGAGATGATTGCGTTCGACGATTTCGGTTGATCGTCGCAAAAAAAAAATAAAACCGCAATGTGTGAGGAAATGCATTGCGGTTTTTTATTTAAGTTTGTTAATCACCCCAAAAAGTTAATTTATGAAATATGCCAGGTATATTTTAGCAATTTTGCTGATCGGAATAGTGATCGTGGTGCTTACCCTGAATAAGGGAGAGGGCCCCTATGTATCTATAGCCGGGTTTACACAGGGAACAACCTACCACATTACCTACCAGTCGCCCGGAGAGGACTCGCTTGACCTTCAGGATGCCGTTAATGCATTGCTGGCGGAATTTGACCAGTCGCTCTCCACATATATTGATACCAGCAATATCTCGCGGATCAATAACAACGAGACCGACCGAACGGATGCCTATTTTGAAACCGTATACCGGGAGGCAAAAAGAATATACGAATTGAGCAACGGGGCATTTGATATTACTGTAGGACCCTTGCGCGATGCCTGGGGTTTCGGTCCCGGCGTGAAAATGGAGATGTCGGAAAAGGTGATCGACAGTTTGATGCAGTTTGTGGGCATGGACAAGCTGAGCCTGGAAAACGGGAAGATCACAAAGGAGCACCCTGAAATGCTTATTGATGTGAATGCCATTGCTCAGGGCTACGCGGTGGATGTTGTTTGCGAATTCCTGGAAGATCTGAGAATCAAAAATTATATGGTGGAAATCGGAGGTGAGCTGAGAACAAAAGGGTTGAGTCCCAGGAACGATACTTGGAGGGTGGGTATCGATAAACCCTTCTATGGCAATCAGCAACCCGGACAGGAGCTCCAGGCGGTTGTTAATCTTTCAGGAAAGGCACTTGCATCTTCCGGAAATTACCGGAAATACTACGAAGTGGACGGGAAGAAGATCGTGCATACCATCGATCCGCTCACTGGTTATACCCGGATGAGCAATCTGTTAAGCATTACGATCATCTCAGATGAATGTATCACTGCCGACGCCCTGGCCACAACATGTATGGCTCTGGGCTTTGAAAAAGCGGTGGAATTTATTGAATCGCAGGAGAATGTTGAGGCGCTCTTCATCTATACCGATGAAGACGGGTTATATCTTGAATGGATGACCGACGGCATGAAAGAGCTATTGTGATCGCTCCGGTGTAGTGAGTTATTGCTTGCTTTCATTATCACATACGGCGCCACAGCCACATGAAAATCCCTTGGAGCTCAACGGATCGGACGCATTGGATGAACGACAGCTGCCCCCGGAAAATTCGGCATTCCTGTCTAACAACAACTTTATTCCCAAACCCGCGAACGCCAGTACTACCAGTACAATAGCTGCCAACATTACTTTAAGCATAATCTTCTATTTTATTTAGTGCTTGCAGGGAAAGGTCCACAACTGTATTATCTCACATTCAAACCAGTAATCGAAAGCCTTACTCTTGCTACACTGTCATTTAGTGTCTGTCATTAGTGTGGCGTGGCTGGATCATAATGTTCGTTAGCAAGGCTTGTGAAGTCGGGAAATGCGCAGTTTACTTTTGTAAATGAGCAATTTCCCGACGAGCGTAACGCAGCAAACGGACATTATGGACAGCCACTAATTAATTTCTTGTTATATAACAAATGATCAGGCAAGTTGTTGACAACCCGAGCAATCATTTTCTTTTTCCTTCATACGTGCTTTATGGCAACGTATCTCCTCATGTTTAACGCATTTTACTCCAAGTTTGGCCATATCGCTGTTATGACCAACACGGTATGCCGGGAATTTCCCCTTTTTCCTGGTAAGTATATTTAGCGCCAAACCCATCGTGGAAATGGCAATCAGAACAGCGGATAATAAAAGTATATTCCAAAACATCTGAACAATCCCTGTATTATGTTGTCAAAAGTGTGTAATTTTCTTTTTTACAAAGATAAAAAACCGGCAATGAAATACGGTGAAAAGCCGATATTTGTTTTCTATGGAAAGTAAACGGATCAACTTATCCCAGGAAGATATCTTAAATGATTATTACCTGGCAAACCTTAGTCGCCAGGTATCCACCCTAGGACGTAAAGATGTACTGGCTGGAAAAGCCAAATTTGGAATTTTTGGTGACGGCAAGGAGGTTGCCCAGATAGCGATGGCAAAATATTACCTGGAAGGCGACTGGAGGTCAGGTTATTACAGGGACCACACCTTTATGATGGCCGCGGAGATGCTTACAGCAGAACAGTTTTTCTCCCAGATTTACGGGGTCACCGATGGAAAACTGAACCCCGGCAGCGCCGGAAGGAACTTCAACAATCACTTTGTATCCAAAAGTTTGAACGAAGATGGATCATGGAACAACCTGACAACCATGAAAAACACAAGTGCCGACCTGGCTCCAACAGCAGGACAAATGCCCAGGCTCGTGGGACTCGGTTATGCATCCAGGCTATTCAGGGAGAACAAGGATCTTCACAAATTCACCAGCCTTTCAAACAAGGGAAACGAGGTTGCTTTTGGCACCATTGGTGATGCCAGTACTGCAGAGGGGATGTTTTTTGAAACCATGAATGCGGCAGCAGTTTTGCAAATTCCGATGGCTGTGGCAGTTTGGGATGACGGATACGGGATCTCCGTCACAACCGATATGCAGATCGTAAAGGCAAGTATTTCAGAGGCGCTGGAAGGATTCCGGAAAAAGGGCAACAGCAACGGGATCGAAATTTATAAGGCAAAAGGGTGGGACTACCCGGAACTGATCACCGTATTTAAAAAGGGAATCGATCGCTGCCGAAAGGAACATATTCCTGTGCTATTTCATATTGAAGAGATGGTACAGCCATTCGGACACAGTACTTCGGGCAGCCATGAACGCTATAAGTCCAAAGAGCGCCTCGACTGGGAAAAGGAGCATGACCCCATAACAAAAATGGAAGCGTGGATCATTGAGGCCGGTCATGCTACTCAGGAAAAACTCAATGAGCTCAGGGAGAAGGCTGTAGCCGATGCCAGGAAAGCCCGGGATAAGGCGTGGAACGATTATACAACCCCCATCAGGAAAGAAAGGGATGATCTCCTGGCGATCATAGATAACAGAACCTGCACTTGTGAGAACGAAGATGTGGATAAACTGGGCATACTCAGCAAGGATCTCAAACGGATCATGAACCCCATCAGGAAGGATATACAATCCACCGCCAAGCGGATCATGCGCCATTTGTGTCTTACATGTCCAGTCAGAGAGGAGCTGCAGGGGGCCATGACGGAGTGGATCACGGATTACAGGGAGAAGAATTACGAACGCTACAGCACTAAACTTTACAATGAAACTGACCGGTCGGCACTGAAAGTAAAACCTGTAAAGGTGCAGTTGGAAGAGAATGTATGGGTCAACGGGAGAGAGATCATCAGGGAAAACTTTGATGCACTGTTTGCCAAATATCCGCTGCTGGTTACATTTGGAGAGGATACCGGAAAGATCGGGGATGTAAATAAAGGGTTGGAAGGGCTGCAGAAAAAGTATGGCGACCTGCGGGTAACCGATACAGGTATCCGGGAAACAACCATCATCGGACAGGGAATAGGGATGGCACTTCGCGGCTTCAGGCCCATTGCCGAGATTCAGTATTTTGATTACCTGCTCTATGCCCTGGCCACCATCAGCGACGACCTGGCAACACTGCACTGGCGCACCAAGGGGGCACAGGCGGCCCCGCTCATTATCCGGACACGCGGACACAGGCTGGAGGGAATCTGGCACTCGGGATCGCCCCTGAGCATGGTGATCAACTCCATCAGGGGTGTCTATGTTTGTGTTCCGAGGAACATGACACAGTCGGCCGGAATGTACAATACACTGATGGAAGCGGATGATCCGGCACTGGTGATAGAGCCACTGCGGGGGTACGGTCTGAAGGAGCAAAAACCGGTGAATTTCGGTAAATTCAGAATTCCGCTTGGAATACCCGAGGTGATGCAGGAAGGAAGCGACATCACACTGGTAACCTATGGATCCTGCGTTCGGATCGCTGAAACAGCCATCAAACAGCTCAGTGAATTTGATATAAGTGTGGAACTGATTGATGTACAGACACTGCTGCCATTCGACCTGAACGGTATTATTGGTCAATCCATCAGCAAGACAAATAAAGTGGTATTCTTTGATGAAGATGTGCCGGGAGGCGCCACCGCTTTTATGCTGAAACATGTCATGGAGGATCAGAAAGCCTACTACCACCTGGATACTGAACCAAGGACCCTTTCGGCACGTGAACACCGGCCCGCGTACAGCACCGACGGCGACTATTATTCAAATCCCAATGCTGAGGATGTGTTCGAGATCATCTATGAAATCATGCACGAATATAATCCGGTGAAGTATCCGGAGTTGTATTAGTGTGGAGTACTTGGAGTACTTGGAGTACTTGGAGTACTTGGAGTTAGGGTCGAGATATTTAAAGATCACGTATTTCACCAATTTCATTTCAATGAAATCAGGTAGCCTCCTCCTCCTTCACCTCATCGTCCGAAAATCTCCTGATCTTATAGTTGATGGCTGCAAAAAGGATACTGAACATGGGGCTCAGAATATTAAAAAATGCAAACGGAATATATTCAATTGTCGGTACGCCCAGTACCCTGGACTGCGTTGCCCCGCAGGTGTTCCAGGGGATCAGTACGGAGGTGATGGTTCCCCCGTCTTCCAGGGTGCGGCTGAGCACCTCCGGTTTCAGTCCTCGCTCCTTGTAAGTGGAGGCAAACATCCTGCCCGGTACCACGATGGAGATGTACTGATCGGATGCGGTAATATTGAAGAATATGCTTGTACCAATGGTGGTTGCCACCAGTGATCCGGTGGAATTGGCGAACCTGATCACCGAACGGGTGATCTTTTTCAGCATCCCGGCAGCCTCCATGGTGCCACCGAATACCATCGCCGAGAGGATGAGCCAGATGGTGTTGAGCATCCCCTGCATGCCCTGGGTGGACAGCAGATCGTTCACAAGGGAATTGTTGGTTGTAATGGACAGTTCCCCGTATATGGCCTGCATTACACTGATGTAGGAAGCCTTAAAAAATGTATTCGTGGTGGGATCCAGTATGGCTCCCACTTCCCTGACCAGGTGCGGCTGAAATATCAGGGCAAATACGCCGCCCAGAAGCGAACCGAATAGCAGTGCAGGCAATGGAGGTACCTTCTTGATGATCACAATGATCAACAGTGCAGGTACGAGCATCAACCAGGGGGATACCACGAACCTGCTGTCAATGGCAGCCAGTACCGCTTCAATGTCGTGGAGTTCCGAATTAAAGTTGTAGGTAAAACCGATTACCAGGAAGATCACCAGGGTGAGGATCATGGCAGGAGTGGTCGTAATGGTCATGTACCTGATGTGCGTGAAAAGATCGGTGCCCGCCATGGCAGGGGCCAGGTTGGTTGTATCACTTAGTGGTGACATTTTGTCGCCGAAATATGCCCCGGATATGATAGCCCCCGCAACAACTCCCTCACTGATCCCAAGGGTTTTGCCAATGCCAATCAATGCAATACCCATGGTGGCGATGGTCGACCACGAACTTCCCGTGGCCAGTGAGACAACTCCGCCGATGATCACCGTGGCAAACAGGAATATGCTCGGATGAAAGATCTTTAACCCGTAATAGATGAGCGTTGGAACAACACCGCTGAGCATCCAGGTACCGGCAAGGGCGCCGATAAGCAACAGGATCAGAATGGAAGGCATGGCGGACCCGATGCTTTTTACCATACTTCGGCGTACATCGATCCACCTGTTCCCCAGCGCAATGGCAATTACCCCCGCAACAGAAGCGGCCAGGAGCAGCGCAAACTGGTTGGCTCCATCCAGGGTATGGTCGCCAAAATAAACAACATTCAGTGTTAAAAGGGTGATAAGTACGATGATCGGGATCAGTGCCTGAAACAAAGAGGGCTGACGTATCTTGGTCTCTTCCATACGGATTTAACTATTTGGGCTTTAAGATAACTAAAATAAGTTGAAAATTGAATCGTTTTGGTTACTGCAGGATTTCAACACAGGAGCGTTTTTTCAAATTATTTAAACTCCCTCTACTCCCGTAACTCTGTGGTAAAAAATGTCCATGCGATGAATACATTGTATACTGAATTTAACCACTGCATCTCTTACTGTCAACAATATCTGATCAGGCATTGGAACTGATGATGCGTTTACTTTCTGAGATCATAACAATTGTTAAAATCTTTTTATTCAGGCAAAAATCGTTTACATTGCATTTCGTAAAGGGAACAGAATGAATCTGAATATCGATTTCTTTCAAATATCCAATAACAAAGTTGCTGAAAGCGGCCGGGTGCTGATTTCAGAGCCTTTCCTGAGCGACCAATACTTCCGGAGGTCCGTTGTTTACCTTACGGAGCATAGTGAAACAGGCTCCCTTGGTTTCGTGCTGAACAAAGGCCTGGATATGATGGTCGCTGATGTGATTGATGAATTTCCCGAAGTTGACTTCAGACTTTCCCTGGGGGGACCTGTGGGTACAAATACGGTTCATTACCTTCATACCCTGGGTGAAGAGATTCCCGAAAGCGTCCATGTGAAGGATGGAATTTACTGGGGAGGGAATTTTGAGGTGATGAAGGAGAAAGTACGCAGTGGCAAGGCAACCCGAAAGAATATCCGTTTCTTTCTGGGCTATTCCGGTTGGTCGGAAAAACAGTTGGAAGGAGAACTTGGGATGAATGCCTGGCTCGTAGGTGAAATTCCAGCAGCAATGATCATGAAAGGCGGATCCACAGAATTCTGGACAGATACATTAGTCAAACTGGAGGAAAAATACAAAGCATGGGCCAATTTTCCCGAAGATCCGGGCCTTAACTGATCTCCCCGAGGAATTTACGAAGATCCTGGTTTCTCCTGATCTTCAACGTATTCACGCCTGCTGAACGGCCTGCCTCAATATCTGTTTTCTTATCTCCGATAAACCACGACTTTTCAGGATCAATATCAAATTGAGCCATGGCCTTTTCGATCATTAACGGTTTGGGTTTACGACACAAACAGTTCTCTTTGTCTGTATGGTGCGGACAATAATAGATGGCCGAGAGTGTGATCCCGTACCTGGAAAATTCCTCCTCCATACGCGCATTCACCTTGTCAACATCCGCACAGGTATATTTTCCTTTACTGATGCCGCCCTGGTTGGTGATCACAAACAGCAGATAATCCCGCTCCTGGAAATATTGAAGAGCCTCCACAATGCCCTTATTCATTATAAAATCTTCAACACGGTATACGTAGTAATATTTTTTCGGATGATTTATAACACCGTCCCTGTCGAGAAAGATTGCCTTATTCATCATATGGTTAATTGAAACGGAAATTTTCAATAAAGTAATTTACCAGTTCCGGATTCATTAACACGGGATAGAAGAATCCGATAACGGCGCCCCAGATATGTGCATCATGGTTAATATTGTCCTGCTGTCTTTTGCTCATGTAACTCGAGTAAACCATATAGAGAATGCCAAAGATAAGGCCGGGAATCGGTATGGCGAAATAAAAATAGATCTTCTCCATGGGTTTGAAAAAGATGTGCGTAAAAACAATGGCAGAAACAAGACCTGAGGCCCCCACGGCAGCGTAATCCGGATTTTCCCTGTGTTTCAGAATGGTACTGACAGATGAACCCGCAATGGCCAGTATCGCAAGGATGGCAAGATGGAGCGGTGCAGAAGAGATATAATCATAATCCTCCAGATTGCCGAACAGCATTTCCACACTTCGTCCAAATGAGAACAGTACGATCATATTCACTGCCAGGTGTACATAATCTGCATGCAGGAATGCATGGGTAAGCACCCTGTAATATTCCCTCTTTTTTACAATGAGAAAAGGTTTCAGGTCCATCAGATCAGGCAACTTTCTGAACCTGAAAGCCATGATGGAGGTGGCGGTGATTATAAGTACGAGAAATAGTGTCACGGATCAGTGTAAGATTTTATAAATTAGTTCTTTCAGAAGTTCCCCGGGTTCAATTACAGTTCCCTTGTATCCCTTCGATTTCATGTCGTATTCGCGCAGCAGGGCGATGATCTCAATTACCTTGTTGGCGTTATAGTTCCTGGCAGCCGCCACGTAATCTTTCACAAAAAAGGGATTGACGGCCAATTCACTGGCCAGGTTATCCTTGGACTTATCTTTGATCCAATAGTAGATGAGTACCTTGGAGAAGAAGGAATACAGAACTGCAATTGTAGGAATAACAGGATGGTTCTTCTGGTTGTGTGCAAAATAGTTGATGATCCGGTTGGCGTTCACCACATCTCTTCTTCCCAGGGCATTTTGCAATTCATAATTATTGAAATCCTTGCTGAAACCGATGTTTCTTTCTATCAATGCCGGGGTGATCCTTTTTTCCCCGTCGGCGATGGAGATGATCAGTTTGTTAATTTCATTGGATATTTTAGCGAGGTCACTGCCCAGGAACTCAACCAGCAGGGCAGCGGCCTTGGGATCTATGGCCATGTTTTTTGAAGCAACGAAGGCAGTGATCCACCCCGGAACCTGGTTATCGTATAACTTTTTAGATTCCAGGTAAACGCTGTTGTTCATCAGCGTTTTGAATACCTTTTTTCGCTTATCGGGCTTGTTCTTGTAATTCAGCACCAAAAGGGTGGATGCAAGGGGTTGTTCCGCGTAATGATAAAGGTTTTCGATATCCTTTAATTCCTGTGCCTCCTTTACGATTACCACCTGGTGGCTGGACATCATCGGGAACCTTTTCGCTGCATTCATCACTGTAAGGGCCTCACTATCTTTCCCGTACAGTACGGTCAGATTGAAACTTTTTTCCGCTTCATCCAGCACATTTTCCTGGATATAATCCGAGACTTTGTCAATGTAGTATGACTCTTCCCCGGTCAGGAAATAGATGGGCCGGTACTGTTTTTTTTTCAGTTCTGCGATGATATTTTCAAAAGATCGTACTTCCATTATTCGAACCTCAGGTGTTTTACCGATTCACCATGGTCACGCAACTCGATCAATGAATCGATGCCTATTTTGACATGTTTTACGGCGAATTTTTTAGTTACCATCATATCACTCTTCTTGGTTTTTATCCCGGTGGAGATCATGGGCTGGTCTGACACCAGGAGGAGGGATCCCATGGGTATTTCGTTGGCGAAGCCTACGATAAAGAGGGTGGCTGTCTCCATATCGATGGCCATACTTCTCATGGTTCGCAGATGTTCCTTGAAATTTTCATCGTGTTCCCACACCCTCCTGTTGGTGGTAAATACGGTGCCGGTCCAGTAGTCCTGGCCGTGGTTTCTGATGGTGGTGGAGACTGCCCGTTGCAGGTTAAATGCCGGCAGGGCAGGAACCATGGGGGGCAGGTAATCGTCGGATGTTCCCTCTCCACGGATCGCCGCGATGGGGAGTATGAGGTCACCCAACTGGTTTTTTCTTTTCAGTCCACCGCATTTTCCCAGGAAAAGGGCCGCTTTAGGAGATATGGCGGCCAACAGGTCAACAATTGTAGCAGCATTGGCACTTCCCATTCCAAAGTTGATCATGGTAATGGAATCAGCATTTGCACAGGGCATTACTGCATTCGGATCCACCATGGAGGTATTCATCTCCTCGCAAAACAGGTCCAGGTAATTCTGAAAATTGGTTAACAGTATATAGTCGCCGAAATCATCCAGGGAATTTCCTGTGTAGCGAGGTAACCAGTTACTTATGATCTCCTTTTTTGTTTTCATGCAGGAATCTCTTAAATTCGGAACAATTTCAAATTGATCTGATAAAGATAACAGCATTTATGCAAAAACTGAACTTGCCGGAATATGATTTAAAGCTTAAAAGGGAGTCTGGAAAAACAATGATATTTGATCCGTTCAGATCGAAGTTCCTGGTATTGACCCCTGAAGAGTATGTACGGCAGCATTTTGCCCGGTTTCTTATTGAGGAAAAAAATTACCCGGCTTCACGTATGGTTACAGAGTATGCCCTCACGCTGAACAGGATGTCGAAGCGTTGTGATATCCTGGTATTTGACAGGGAACGGCAACCGGTGGTACTGGTTGAATGCAAATCTCCTGACGTGAAGATAGGGCAGGAAGTTTTTGACCAGGTGGCCCGGTACAATGTGGTATTTAAGGTAAAGTACTTGTTGGTTACCAATGGTTTGAAGCACTATTGCTGCAGGGTGGATTTTGAGACAGGGAATGTGGAATTTCTAAATAACATTCCAGGGTACAGCGAAATTACCTGAATCGCTGCAAAAAATGTTCGTCATTGAAACGCTCACCGTTCCAGTTCCACTCCTTCCTGGTTCCCGTAACAAGGAAGCCGGCTTTGATAAAAAGCTCAATACTCGAGAGATTGTCCACTGAAATACTGCAATAGAGTTGGTGGAGCCTGAGTACCGAGAAACAATATTTTACCAGGATATTCAGTGCATCACTGGCATATCCTTTTCTTCTCTCCCCCTTCTCAGCAATAAGAATTCCCACTGCTGCACGTTTATGAAAATGGTTGAAATCATACAGGTCGATTGTACCGATCGGTTTCTCTTCCTTATTCAGCTGGATCATCAGACGTAACTGCCTTGTTTCGTAAATATCCTTGTGGGAATTCTGTATATAACGTTTCATAATGAAACGGGAGATGGGAGAGAGGGTATCGGATATATTCCAGATATCAGTGTCATTTTCCCATCTGAACAAATGTTCCAGGTCTTCGGGTTCCAGTGCACGCAGGTACACGGTGGTACCATGGAGTATATTATCTGTCATTGTTTTCTCTTGAATAAACCACCCCGTACGCCTTGCCACTGCTGGAACGGATGGTGATGGAATCCCTGATCGCATCATATTCAAGTGTAATGCGTTCCCCGGATTCTTTGTCAGTCACAGTAATGGTGAAATTCTCTTCGCTAAGCCTGGTCAGTGCTTTTGCAACGGTCTCTTCGGCCGGGATGATCTCCAGGTACCATATATCCTTGTCTCCCACACCATCCTCATGGCGCATGGAGTAGATTCCTGTGTTACCGTCTTTCAAAGGTACGTAAAATGTATTGTCTCGGGAACTGTTGATCGGAAAACCGATGTTGTAGGCAAATCCGAAATTTCCCTCCTCGTCAATTTGGGAATGAAAAACATCATACCCTCCCATATTGAAATGTCCTTTTGAACTGAAGATGATTTTCTTCCCGTCGGGACTCAGGTAGGCAGATGTCTCATCAAATTCGGTATTTATTTCCCGCCCCGCGTTCTGCGGAACGCCCCAGGTACCGTCCTCCAGCTTTGTGCTGATCCATATATCCAAACCTCCCACGGACCCCCGGCGGTCACTGGAAAAAATTATTCGGGAGTTATCGGGGGAGAAGCTGGCGTGGTCTTCGTTAAAATTGGAATTCACCTCACCATGCAGCGGTTCTGCAGGTTTCCATAATTTCCCGTCGTAGGTGGAGTAATATATATCATTGTCCACCTCTCCTTCCTTTACCAGCAGCAGTTCGGTCCCGTCAGCTGACAACCCGGTGGGGTACATATTCCCGTCGGATCCTAACTGAGGTGTAATGTTGATGGGGGCGACCCACTTGCCGTCCTGTTTGACACTCATCAAAATGGCTTCATAGAATTTCTGGCTGTTCATCCATACCATTACCTTTTCATTAGACGACATCACAGCCTTGTATTCCGTCCCTCCCGTATTCAATGGTTCCTCAAAACAGAATGAATAGAGGTCCAGTGGTGCATCCTGGATGATCTTGGCCCGCCCAACTGCTTTTATCTCTTCATCGGTGATACGTGCATTGTATAATTTTTCGAAATTATTAACCGACCTGAATTTCTCATAGGCTTCAAGCGCCTCCTGAAGTCGGTTGGTGATCCGGTAGGCATTACCCAGGAAAAACCAGGTGTGGTGCGGGGCTCTTTTTTCAGGATAGTAGTTTTTCCTGTATTTCAATGAGATATTCTCCGTGGCTTTCAGAAAATGGTCAATGGCCCTGTGTTCTTCACCCTCCATGTTCAGATAGGCCATCCCCAGCTTATAATGGCCATTATGATTTTCGGGTTCTGACTTCAGCAACTGGCTGTACAGATAGGCAGCCTCTTCATATTCCTCCCTGGCAAAGAAGAAATCACCGTCCTCGAAAAAATCCCGGGGAGTCTCATCCTGGGCCAGCGTGTTTGGCCATATAGTGAAAAGGATCGATATCAGAATCAGATATTTCATCTCTTTAATATTGTGTCATTATAATTCTACCAGCCGGGGTTTGCTATCAATTAATAAATATAATAAAATTTTAAATCTACTGGTTAAACTGGGCTAATTCAATTTAATTCTTCTACGCCAGGGAGGAGGAAGCAGGGGTTGTTGGTCAGACCCTGTATTCATCGTATGAGCCTGTTTTTAACCACAGAGTGCACGGACCAGCAAGCTGGAACAGAGTAAAGGCAGAGGGAAATAGATACTATGTTTGGAAAACTGAGTAATATATGCTTATATATTTCCGCAGATGCGGTTGGTTGAGATCTACATGGTACTTGGTGGTGTATTTCCCCGGTTAATTGATCTTCAAATGCTCAGGGACCCTGACATCTTCAACCTCAAGGTAAATGCCATTGGGTACAGTTACACTGAAATGAACACGCCGGTTCAGTGCCCTGCCTTCCGGGGCATCCCTGTTATCGCGGGAACGATTCAAAGCCGCCGGATTGGTTTCTCCTTTACTTACCAGGGTAAGCCGGCTTTTTGCAATCCCTTTTGAGATCAGGTAATCACCCACGGCCCTTGCCCTGATTCCGGCAAGGGTATAGTTGTATGGTTCAGCACCCACCGCATCGGTATGCCCGGTGATCTGCAGCTGAATGTTTGGAAAATGCAACATGATAGCTGCAATCTCGTCCAGTTTACCTGTGGTTGCCGGTGTGAGTCTGAAACTATCAAAATCGAAGAATACGGGTCTGATCACATATTGGCCTGTAGTTTCCCTGATGACAGCGTCATCATCCGGAACTTCTTCTGCTGCCCTATCCGGTTCCTGTGCCACATCAGCCATTTCATCTTCTCCGGTGGTTTCGGTTATATCTTCAGTAAATCCGCTTTCTGCATCTTCCGACTCCATAGCTTCATCCCCGGGTTCTTCTCCGGTAGCAGATACCTGTTCATCCATTGCTCCTGGCTTCTCATCTTCCCCGTCAACTTCACCTGCTTCCCGGGAGGATTCGAAAGCCACGATCACTGGTTGAGCCGATTCGGGGATCCACTCGAATCTGAAGATATCCACCTGACCTTCATCTCCCTTTGCATACATGGCCAGGGAATTTTCAAATTCCACCAGATTTGGGGTGAAGGCGTAGTCATCATCCCGGGTGTTCAGCGGATAATCAAGGTGTACCGGTTCACCGTAGGTTCCGTCTTCCCTGATCTCGCAATAATAGATATCAAAGCCTCCCAATCCCGGGTGGCCCTGGGAACTGAAATATAACCGTGTACCATCCGGACTAACAAAGGGGTTTGCTTCGTTCAGACTGGTATTTACATTCTCACCGATCTGTACCACTGAACCCCAGGATCCATCCTTCTGCAAGTCACACCTGAATATATCCATATCACCTATGGATTCTCTACGGTTGCTGGTGAAATAGATGGAATTGCCGTCGGGTGTGAAACAGGCATGGGACTCATAATATTTCGAATTAACTGGTTTTCCTATGGGTTCTGACCGGAGCCATCTGTTATTTTTATATTCAGTGATCCAGATATCGCTGTCATATTCATTGGACATGGATAACAATAACTTGTTACCGTCGTGGGATAGTGAAAGAACGGTCTGGTTACCATCTGACTGAACAGAAGGGGTAATATTATACGGTTTCAGCCATTTGCCATCCTGTTTTCTTGAAATGTTGATCCCGTTATAAAACCGTTGCCTGCCCATAAATGCAAATGTGCTGAGATCACCGGAAATGGCAGGATTATAAACCGGTGCATTAATCATGTTTATCTGTCCTAGAGTTCCTACATTGTAGGTGTCCGTTTGTTCAGTCAAATCACTGGCAGTTTCACATGCCTTGATCTGTAGTTGTGCATACAATACCAGGTTGGCATCCTGCCTGGAATATTCAAGAAATTGTTTATAGCTCTCTGTAGCTATATCGCATTGGTTATTGATCCTGTATGCATTTCCCAGGTATAGGTAGGCATCTGCCGGGGCATTTTCCTCTTTGAATGATCCTTCCCTGTACTTACTGGTGATATTTTCAATGGCCTTCTCCAGGTAGGGGATGGCTTCTGTTTTCCGGTCATCTATCTCAAGCAGGCAAACACCCATCCTGTAATTAATATTGGAATTATCCTGGTATCCGTTCTGGTAAACTTTAGAAAAAGCATATAGTGCCTCGGGGTAATCCTCCTCTGCAAAAAAGAATTCGGCATCATAAAAATTTTCCCTGGTGTCGTATTGACCATGAAGAAAAACAGAGCTGAGCAGAAACGAAAGGACAATGCATACTCTTTTCATCTGTTTATTTTTTTTATTTTTTGATGGTCAGAAGAGCGCTTCATTTAATCCGCTTAAGTGAGGTTCATACAAAAATAAGAATTTTATTGAATTAACAATGGGAAGTGACGGCTGATTTATTACCACCTGATTGTTAATAAACCACGTTATTACCAACAGGTTATAAAAGAATTGCTTGAATTTGAACCGTAAGGTGGATGTTTCTCACTTGATCATCCGGAATTGTAAAAAATTCCTGTTACATGATTTATCGTTTACTCATTTTTTCTTCGTCTGAGGAAAAAGAGTATCAAAAACAAGATTCCAGCCAGCAGTAATCCGACACCCATGACAACGATTGCCGGCAAAATTTTCTTCGGCTCCGGTTGAACGGGTTCCTGATCCGGCTCACGCTCCTCTTCCACACCCGGTTCTGTCTTTACTATTTCATGTTCTTTCCTCACTTTTACAGGTTCCTTTGCTGGCGTTTTTTCCGGGGCCACGCTAACGGGCGGTTCCTTTTTAACTGCGGGAGGTGCCTTTTTCACCCGCTCCGCATTTACCAGCACACGTTTGAGGCTCTTATCTCCATTCTCTTCAACCAGGGTAAAGTCAACCACGTTCATGCCTGCCGCAGGTATCAGTTCATAGATGAACCGCTCCTGTTCGATCAGGAAACTGTCGGTGGTAATGGTGCGGTTGCCAATGGTTTGTGACGCATAGAGTACCGATCCTTCCTCCAATTGCATACCTATCTTCAGGATACGGCCGGCTTTTACGTTGTAAAGCGTATCATCCACTATGATCCTGCTTTCGTTCCCGGTAAGCAGTTTTGGCTCATATACTTTTGGTTCCAGTACCAGGGCCTCATCTATGGTGATTCCCGCTTTCTCTGTAGATTCGTTAATAACAATCCGTCTAATCAAATCGTTAAATGTTACACTTTGAAACAACATATCGTAATCGCCCTCTGTAGCTTTCACTTCAAAGGTTTGTGTGGTGAGTTGAGGTCTTCCCACATGAACCGTATCTTTCGAATCCCTGTCAATAAGGTAGATCATTAAACTGTCTTCTTCTGTAATTACTTCCTTACCTGCAGCCAGTGATCCCTTTACGATATATATCCTGGGGTTGTTCTCACTAATGAGGTCCAGGTAATAGAGATCGTGCCTTCCCCATCCATCTTTTTTGAATTTGGACAGATACGCGTTGGTTCCGTTATTGAGCGGGAAATAGAAGAGGTCATCACCGGTGGTATTTATGGGATAGCCCAGGTTGATCGGTATTCCCCATTCTCCTGCTTCGTTTATTTCCGAGTAGAAAATGTCATACCCCCCCATGTTGTAGTGGCCGTAACTACTGAAAAAAAGTTTTTTTCCGTTTTCTGTGATAAAAGGGGTCTCTTCGTTGTACCGGGTATTGATTTTATTTCCAAGATTCTGCGGTGTCCCCCAGGTACCGTCTTCCAGTTTCTCCGTTTTGTATATATCCAATCCTCCGAATCCGTTTTTCCTGTTACTGGTAAAATAGAGCGTGTTTCCGTCTTTCGAAAACGACGCGTGCGATTCCCAGTACCTGGTATTGATCTCACTTCCCATTTTCTCCATGGCTGTCCACTGTTCATTTGCATAACGGCTTATATACAGATTGCCAATGAAATCATCGCTGCGATAGATGATCATGGTATTGCCATCACGGGAAAGGCAGGTAGGATAGACATCCCCGTCAACACCCAGTTCGGGAATAATATTCCGGGGGGGCTGCCACTGGCCATCTTTTTTTTCAGAAAAGAAGACGGCATCGTAGAATTGCATTTTTGAAACATATACCAGCCGCTGGCCATTGCCTGAAATGATGGGATTGATATCTGCAAAACGGCTGTTGATTTTTTCACCCAGGTTGATCAGATCGAAATCCACAGGCTTTTGCATGAGGTAGCGGGCCCTTTCGCAGGTGCTGATCTGCTCATCCAGCAACTCCACATCGTATATTTTTTCGTCCAGGTTCTCACGGAAATACAAGAAATTTTCAAGGGCCTTGTCTATGTTGTCATTGATGAGGTATGCCTGCCCGAGATAATAATAGACCTCCAGGGGGGCCGCCTTCTCTTTGAAATTATTCTCCTTATACTTCGGATTAATATTTTTTGATGCCAGCTCCAGGTAACGAATGGATTTCTCCTTCTGGTATGGGTCATTCAGCATACAAATGCCTATTTTGTAATTGATATTGTCATTGGCCGGGTCCGCACGCTGTATTCTCAGGTACAGGGGTAGTGCTTCGTTGTATTCCTCAAACAGAAAATATGATTCAGCCTCCAGAAAAGTCTCCTTCAGATCAGGGGTCTGTGCATCAGTGATGACAGGAAACAGGATACATAGCAGCAAGGACAGAGAAATAATCCGCTTCATACAATCGGACCCGTTCACATATTTATACCAAAGTTTGTATATAGCCATTATCTGGTTTTTCCGGTCTATCTATTTCCAATATCTTCCTGAACGATAAATCACCACATGGAATACAAATGTAACAATTATCTTAAAAGTAATCTGTGCCTGCAGGAAAACGTCCGTCGCTGCTTAATCAGTTCATATTCGCTGTTCCCAGCGACCTGAATCCCTTTAGCAGGATTTGAAAATCGGTTCCGGTGTTGTAATCTTTGGCGTAGTCGATATTCAGTTTTTCCAGTTTGTTGCGGTCCATCTCCACTTTCATGTATTGAACCGCAGGTGATAATATTCCCTTTCTGAGCCTGGGCAGTGAAGTAATTTCCATATCACCTTCCGAATGGTAACCTACGATTGTTCTCAATCCCACTAAGGCACGGAGGCACCGGGTAAATGCACGCAGGGGTTTCTTTACGAAGAATAACCAGCCAGGAAAGGAAAGGATAAGAACCAATGAGGCTGCAATATCGAATAACCGTTTGGATCGTAGGTTTGAAGCTTTGCCAATGGAGTTGAAGTGGATGGTATACAATTCGCCGGATGTGTTGATGGAATTACTTCCGATAATTGAAAGGCTTTCGGGTGGCGCGATCTTATAATTCACTGCCAGTCCGGTAAGCCTGGTCATAATTTTAATGATCTGTTGTGACGAGATGTTTGCTGAGCAGAAGAGTATTTCATCCAGGTTATAGATCCGGGATATCTCCTCTATCTGGTCAACACTGCCAATGTAAGGTTTTTCATAATCCTGCTCAGGACTCACATACCCGATGATCTCCGGTTTAATCCGGGTATTGCTGAGGATGCCGGTCACACGTTCGGCCTCTTGCTTTTCACCCACGATGACGATCCTTTTTTTCTTATGTATATCGAACTGGTAGTCGGAAAAACCTGTCAGGTGCATTAACCAGCGCAGGAGCCCCGTACTGATCAGGGCCCACCCGGTGCCCAGCAGGATCAGTGCTCGTGAAAACCGCAGGCTTTCGGGTAGCAATGCATAGAATACGAGAATAATGAAGGTTCCGATCAGTATCCCCCGCGGGTATCTCCATATTTTCAGTGGCTTGTCGTATCCACCTGAATAGTAGACGGAAGCGATCCATATCAGGATGTATCCCGGAACGATGTACCTGATGAACAGGTCGGGGTAATGATTCTGTTCGCCGAACAGGTAATTTTCCCAAAAGGGTAACCCCATCAGGAACCCCGCGAATATGAGCACCGCATCGATCACCTGGCGGTAGACCTGTTTGACAAATCGACGGGATACAGCCAGCGCGGCACGCAGGTATATGGCTATGTTGATAACAATTGTATAGTACCTTGCATTTTTTGAGCTGAAGTGTTTTTTTGCAAAAATGATCATGGCATTGTAAAATACCATGACATAATTTAAGCTTCCCTTCTTGGTGCTTTCTCCTTTGTAATGGATGATTGTTGTTTCCGGGAAATAGTAATTTTTGTATCCTCCCTGCAGGATCCTGTAAGAGAGGTCGATGTCCTCCCCGTACATGAAATAGTCCTCATCAAGTAGTCCCACCTTGTCGAGCGTTTCCCGTCTCAGGAACATGAATGCTCCCGCCAGCACCTCCACCTCGCTTGTTTTGTCCATAGGTAGAAACCCCAGGTGGTACCTGCTGAATTTTTTTGAACGGGGAAAGAGCCTGGAGAGGCCAAAAATTTTGTAGAATGCCACCAGTGGGGTGGGGAGGGCCCGTTTTGATTCCGGTAGGAAATGGCCGCTTCCGTCGATCATCTTCACCCCCAGTGCGCCGGCATCCGGGTGAACCTCCATGAAATTGAAACACTTCGTAAAGGTATCTTCTTCCACCACGGTGTCCGGGTTCAACAGGAGAATGTATTTCCCCGAAGCCAGTCTGACAGCCTGGTTGTTCGCTTTGCTGAATCCGGTATTTTCCCGGTTTTCAATGAGCCTGACCCATGGAAATTTCTCCCTGATATGGCTGCATGATCCATCCACCGAATTATTATCCACCACAAACACCTCAGCCTCCAGGCCCTCCATGGCCCTTTTCACCGAATGAAGGCACTGCTCCAGGAAGTACTTTACATTATAGTTTACAATGACAACTGAAAGATCCATAGTTCAGAGCTAATCCCTTAAAATTACAAAAAAAGATCACACCAGCAGGGGGCATGGTGGAATCCATCTAAAGATCAACATCTACAATGTTTCGTGTCAGATCCTCAAATTCTTCACGTTTGCGTATCAGGTGATCTTTCCCTTTATGGATAAGTACTTCAGCCGGGCGACACCTGGAATTATAATTGGACGCCATGGCAAAGCAATAGGCACCGGCGTTTTTAAACAGCAGGTAGTCCCCTTCGGTGATCTCGGTTATTTTCCGGTTCCATCCAAAGGTATCGGTTTCACAAATATACCCAACAACTGTGTAGATCCTGGTTTTTCCAATGGGTTTGCTCACATTCACCACTTCATGGTAGGCATCGTAAAACATGGGCCGGATAAAGTGGTTCATCCCGGTATCCAGCCCTGCAAAGACGGTAGAAGTGGTCTGCTTGATCACGTTGGTCCTGGCTACAAAATATCCCGCTTCACTGACCAGGTATTTTCCCGGTTCGAAGATCAGTGTCAGCTCTTTCCCGTATTCCTTGCAAAAGTCGTTGAATCGCTTTGAGAGCTGGTCGCCCAGCAATTCAATGTCGGTTTCGATATCGTCCGGTTTGTAGGCTACCTTGAATCCACTGCCGAAATCGATATAATCCAGTCCTGGAAACTCCTTGGCAGTATTCAGAATGATCTCCGCCCCGCGCAGGAATACGTCCACATCCAGGATGTCTGACCCGGTATGCATGTGTAACCCCTCAACCTGCATGTTATTGGTCTCTACAACTCTCTTCACCAGCGGGGTCTGGTAGATGGAGATCCCGAATTTCGAGTCGATGTGCCCGGTGGATATCTTCTGGTTTCCACCAGCCATGATATGGGGATTGATGCGTACACATACAGGCACAGAGCTTCCGTGGGTATGGCCAAACTGTTCCAGTATGGAGATGTTGTCTATATTGATCCTTACACCCAGTTTGGTGACCTCATTGATCTCCTCTATGGAGACACAGTTTGGGGTATAGATGATATCCTGTGGATCAAACCCGGCTGCCAGTCCCAGCTTCACCTCCTGGATCGAAACTGCGTCCAGCCCCGAACCCAGTTCGCGGAACACTTTGAGAATATTCAGGTTTGTAAGCGCCTTGGCTGCATAATTGATCTTCACCTTCGAATTTGTGAAGGCATCCATCATCCGCTTGTATTGAGAAACCATTTTTGACGAATCATAAATGTAGAGGGGAGAACCGTATTTCTCCACAATCTTTGTAACGGAAACACCGTCAATCACATACTGGTTTCTTTTAAGTTCCATATTCGAGGTATTTAAACTTTGAGCAGCAAAAGTACGAAAAAGTGAGAGATGTTGCTTCCGCAACGGTGAGAAGTTGCTGGCGCAATGGATATACGAACCTGCTTCACTCCATCTTCCCGACCCTGCCATTCATTTTAAGATCCACTTCGGCTCCCTTGCTCAAGCCTTAAAAGTATCTTCAAACTTTGTTCTGTTCAAAATAGACCTCCCCAGGGTAATTTCGTCTGCATATTCAAGGTCGTCGCCGATAGAGACACCCCTGGCCAGGGTGGTTACTGATACCGGTGTGTTTTTGAGCTTTTTGTAAATATAAAAGTTGGTTGTATCCCCTTCCATGGTGGTGCTTAGGGCAAGGATCACCTCCCGGATGATGTTGTTGGCCGCCTTTTCCACCAGCGAATCTATTGTGAGGTCGGCGGGCCCGATGCCGTCCATGGGCGAAATGATCCCTCCCAGCACATGATAGATTCCGGAATACTGCTGGGTATTTTCGATGGACATGACGTCCCTGATGTTTTCCACGACACACACTGTTTCATGGTCACGGTAAGTATCACTGCAGATGTTGCAGACTTCTGTATCGGAGATATTGTGACATATATTGCAGTGCATGATCTCTTTTTTCATGCGCAGGATCGTGTTGCCAAACCGTTCTGCCACCGAATCTTCCTGCTTGAGCAGGAACAGCACGAGCCTTAACGCGGTTTTCCTTCCTATGCCCGGAAGGGATGAAAACTCTTCCACCGCCTCTTCCAGCAATTTTGATGAATAGTTCTGATGCATTTTTATTTTTAATAATCTGCGGCAAATTTACGATTAGATGGCTATTGCAACAATATTTTTGTTCTTTTATTGATTTTCACCACATTTGTTCCGCCCACACCTGGCATATACATGAAACCGGAACTGATCATATCCATTATCATTGCCTACTTTGCGGCCCTGCTGGTAATATCTTATTACACGGGGCGCAAGGCCGATAACGATTCATTTTTTTTAGGAAACAGGAGATCACCCTGGTATATCGTGGCCTTTGGAATGATCGGGGCATCGCTTTCCGGGGTGACCTTTATCTCCGTACCCGGCTGGGTACTGTCCAGTTCGATGACCTACATGCAGATGGTACTGGGTTACCTGGTGGGTTACGCAGTGATAGCCAATGTGCTGTTACCGCTCTATTACAGGCTGAACCTGACCAGTATTTATGCATACCTGGAGGAGCGGTTCGGCAGAATCACTTACAAAACAGGGGCATCCTTCTTTTTGCTCTCCCGGGTAATCGGGGCATCTTTTCGTCTCTTCCTGGTGGCACGTGTTCTGCAGATTTCCGTATTCGATCACTGGAATTTCCCATTCTATGCCACGGTGATCATTACTATTTTGCTGATCTGGCTCTACACCAACAAGGGGGGCATCAAAACCATCATCTGGACCGATACCCTGCAAACTTTCTCCATGCTGGCGGCTGTAATCCTTACGGTGATCTATGTGAGTAAATCCATGGGGCTCGATTTCTCCGGGATGGTATCCACAGTTGCGCAAAGTGAATACGGGAAGATATTTGAGTTCAGTTCCTGGAAGGCGGGAAACCATTTTGTGCAGCACTTTTTTGCAGGGATGTTCATCACCATTGTGATGACCGGCCTGGACCAGGATATGATGCAGAAAAACCTGAGCTGCAGGAATCTGAAAGATGCTAAGAAGAATGTCTACTGGATGAGTTTTTCTTTGGTTCCGGTGAACTTGCTCTTTTTATCGCTGGGTGTTTTGCTGGCCACCTTCGCGGTATCATCCGGCATACAACTTCCGGAACAGACCGATGACCTGTTTCCTATGCTGGCCACGGGAGGTACGCTGCCCCAGGTGGTTGGAATTACCTTTGTAATCGGACTGGTTGCCGCCGCATATTCCAGTGCCGATTCGGCGCTTACGGCGCTTACCACTTCTTTCACGGTGGATATACTCGGAAACCGGGGGAAAAGTGAAGCGGAGATCACCCGTTCACGGAAGATCGTACACATCGGAATTTCGGTATTGCTGGCCATCGTCATCTTTGTATTCGATGCCATTAATAATGAGAATGTAATTTCCGCTATTTTCTCGGTAGCTGGATTTACCTATGGACCGCTGCTGGGGCTGTATGCCTTTGGGCTCTTCACCAGGCGCGGTTTACGCGACAAATGGGTGCCGTTGGTGGCACTGCTGGCACCCGTGGTTGCTTATCTCGACAAGCTGATCATTGAATGGCTGATCAGTAGTTACGAAATGGGATTCGAGTTCCTGATTATGAACGGGCTGTATACCTTCCTCGGACTATGGATCATATCCACAGCACCGGAAAAGGACCAGGAGGCATCTTCAAAATGAGGCTGACAAAAGGGGTACTAACCCTTATCAGAATCGACCGCGAAGATCTCCCTGATTATCGTTGCGTATTTCTCTTCAAGTACCTTTCTTTTTAACTTCATGGTGGGCGACATCACCCCTGTCTGCGGCGACCACTCATCGGCTACCAGCTTGAAACGTTTAATACGCTCCACCTGGCCAAGCTGGTTATTTAAACTATTGACCTCCCGCTGTATCTGATCGATCACACGTTTGTCGCTGATCATCTCCTGGTGATCAGTGAAGGTCATGCCTTGTTCCTCTGCCCAGTTTTTAAGCGCGGAGAGCCCCGGCAGTATAATGGCGCTGGCAAATTTCTGATTTTCCCCGATCACCATCAGCTGTTCGATAAAAAACGACTCCTTAAATTTGTTCTCAATGGCCTGGGGGGCAATATATTTACCACTGGATAGCTTAAATATCTCCTTTTTCCGGTCGGTGATCTTCAACCACCTGCCGTCCACGATCTCGCCAATGTCACCGGTATGGAAAAAGCCATTTTTTTCCAGCACCTCTTTGGTCATTTCAGGTTCCTTGTAATAACCCATCATTACATTGGGCCCGCGGGCAAGTATCTCCCCGTCATCGGCGATCTTTACCTCCACCCCTTTGATGATAATTCCTGCACAACCTATTTTTACCTCTCTGGTGGTTTGATTTGCAACTGATATGACCGGGGAGGTTTCCGTTAACCCGTACCCTTCATAAACTTCTATTCCTGCCGCCCAGAAAACCCTCACCAGCCTTGGCTGGATGGCCGCACTACCGGTTATGATCACATTGCATCCGCCCAGAACATTTCTCCATTTTGAGAAAATCAGTTTATCGGCAATCTTTAATTTCATCCGGTAGAATAATCCGTTCCCTTCTACCGGGTCAAACTCGTTGCCGAGTTTGACGGCCCAGAAAAACAAGCTTTTCTTGATCCCTGAAAGTTCCTTTCCCTTGGCTATGATCTTATCGTACACACTCTCAAGCAGCCTTGGCACCGCCCCGAAAATGTGCGGTTTAATCTCCTGTGCATCCCGGGCAATGGTGCCTATATTTTCAGCATAATAGATACTTACCCCCTTGTACTGGTATAGGTAACTGATCATTCTTTCATAAACATGACTGATGGGCAGGAACGATAAGGCCCGGTGTTCCTCTCCCTTGTCAATATGATCCTGGCAGGCGAGCATGTTGGAAACAATGTTTGCATGGGAAAGCATCACACCCTTCGGCATTCCTGTGGTCCCGGAGGTATAAAGAATGGTGAGCAGATCCGACGGATCAATAGTTTCCTTCCGCTTAGCCAGTTCTTCGGTCAGTTTTTTGCTGTTCTCCTCACCCATTCTCTTGATCTCCGACCAATGGGGTGCACCTTCCACCAGGTTGAATGTATATACATTTGAAATGCTGGATATCTTGTCCGCAATGGGTTTGATTTTGTTGTAGAGTGCTTCGTCCGACAGAACCACCAGCTTCGGACCGGCATGCTCCAGGATGTATTCGTATTCCTCCGCACTGATGGTGGGGTAGATCGGCACCTGGACAAGTCCGGCCATGGCCATCCCCATATCCATAAAGTTCCATTCAGGACGGTTGTTACTGATGGTGGCAATTTTATCACCTTTTTTCAGCCCCATTGCAAGGAGTCCGTATGCAACTGCATAGGAGTTATCCACATAATCACGGGAGGAGTATTTCTGCCAGGTTCCGTCAATACGGGCCGCAAGCATGTCTTCCTTCTGACCATATTTTTCTCCAACCTGGTCGAGGATGTCATAAGATCTGGTAATGTTCATAGGATTCAAATTTTATGGTTAAAAATAGGGTTTCTTTCACATATTTTCGACCAGTGGGCATTGTGGAGGGGTAAAATAATTTCAAGAAACCTGGTAAGATTCAGGAATACAATTATTTAGCAAGATAATAAAAATTATAAAAAATTCGAATGGGTTGGAAAAAAGGTTAGCCGGGGGCACAATTACGGAGAGGCTACGCAAGGTTCAAACGATGCGATGCAGAAATAGCTATGATGGTTTACACTTCCTTCACCAATTCCCTTGCACGGTCGAAGGCTGCCCGGATTCCTTCCGGGTTTTTTCCTCCGGCGGTTGCAAAAAAGGGCTGGCCCCCGCCACCTCCGCGGATCTCTTTGGAAATTTCACGGATGATCCGGGAGGCATCGAGTCCCTTCTCCTTCACCAGGTTATCGGAGATCATGATTACCAGGAGCGCTTTCTGGTCCACTGTACTGCCCAGCACCAGGAAGAGGTTGTCTACCTCATTTTTGATGCGGAAGGCTGCATCCCGCAGCATATCTGCATCGGCCAGCGGAAGCACCTCGGTGATAAAATTCACCTCGCCGATCTTTTCGATCCGGTTTTTCAGCGCTCTCAGAGATGCACTGATGGCATCATGCCTGAACCTTGCAATCTCCTTATTCAGTTCACTATGTTCAGCGACCACTTTCCTGATGGCATCCACAACATCGGAATGTTTTTCCAGATGTGCGGAAATTTCGGACATCTTATCTACCAGGTTGAAGATGTACTTTTCTGCCTCCACACCGGTAACGGCCTCAATTCTCCTGATACCTGCAGCGATGGAAGATTCTTTGGTGATCTTGAAAAAACCCAGTTGTCCTGTCGCTTTGGCATGAATGCCACCACACAGTTCAACGGAGTCCCCAAACCTGATCACCCGCACAACATCACCGTATTTTTCACCAAACAGCGACATGGCCCCCATTTTTTGCGCTTCTGAAATGGGAACTTCCCTTCGCTCATCAAGCGGGATATTCTGCCGGATCAATCCATTTACAATTTTTTCCACCTCCCTGATCTCCTCATCGGTAACCTTACTGAAGTGGGCAAAGTCGAACCGGAACATTTGCGAATTCACCAGGGAACCTTTCTGTTCCACATGGCTGCCCAGCACCTTACGGAGGGCAAAGTGAACCAGATGTGTGGCAGTGTGGTTGCTGGCCGTTTTTGACCGTTCCGACTCATTCACACGGGCGGTGAACAGTGCCCCGGGATCTTTGGGAAGCGATTTGGAGAGATGAACGATCAGATCATTCTCTTTCACCGTATCCACGATCTGTATGGATTCGCTGGCATTTTCAATTACCCCCCTGTCGCCCACCTGTCCGCCACTCTCGGCATAAAACGGGGTCATATTAAACACTAGTTGAAACCAGTTTTTGTCCTTACTTCTGACCTCCCGGTAACGTGTGATCCTTACCTCGTTTGTACTGTAGTCATACCCGGTAAATTCCTCCTTATCATCTTCCCTGAGGATCGTCCAGTCTGACTTATCTGTTGCAGCCGCATTTTTCGACCGCTGTTTCTGCAGCGTCATCTCTTTCAGGAACCCTTCGTTGTCGAGGCTAAAGCCGTTCTCCCGAAGGATCAGTTCCGTAAGGTCCGCGGGAAATCCGTAGGTATCATATAGCTCAAAGGCCGGTTTACCCTCCAGGGTGGTTTTCTTTTGCTGTTTCATGACCTCTGTCATCTGGTTGAGCCTCCTGATCCCGTTTTCAAGGGTATTAAGGAAGGTCTGCTCCTCTTCGAAGATCACCTTTCCAATGAGATCCTGTTGCGACCTGAGCTCTTTAAAGGTCTCGCCCAGCACTTCGGAAAGTACCGGAACAAGTTGGTATATAAAGGGCTGCTCCTGGCCCAGGTAGGTGTAGCCATAACGAACCGCCCTGCGAAGAATTCGCCGGATCACGTAACCAGCCTTGTTATTCGAGGGCATCTGGCCCTCGGCAATGGAAAATGAGATCGCCCGGAGATGATCGGCAATGACACGCATCGCAATATCACTTTTCTTTTCGGAACCGTAGGTGGTGTCTGTAATGGCCGCAATTTTACTGATCACCGGGTTGAAAAGATCTGTGTCGTAATTCGATTCCTTTCCCTGCAATGCCATACAGAGCCGTTCAAATCCCATTCCCGTATCCACATGTTTTTCCGGCAACATGGTAAGGGTTCCGTCTGATTTTCTGTTGTACTGTATAAAGACCAGGTTCCAGACCTCAATAACGAGGGGGTGGTCGCTGTTCACCAGGGAGGCCCCGGAAATTTTTCCCCGCTCCTCTGCATTTCTCAGGTCGATATGAATTTCCGAACAGGGGCCGCAGGGGCCATCGGCGCCCATCTCCCAGAAATTATCTTTTTTGGATCCCTCCAGGATGCGGCCGGCAGGCAGGTGCTGCTCCCAGCAGACGGACGCTTCATCGTCCCTTTGCAGGTTATCAGATTTGTCGCCCTCGAATACCGTAACATACAACCGCTCCTTATCAAGACTTACCACCTCAGTTAAAAATTCCCAGGCCCAGTCGATTGCCTCCTTCTTGAAATAATCGCCAAATGACCAGTTGCCCAGCATTTCGAACATGGTATGGTGGTACGTATCGTGCCCGACCTGTTCCAGGTCGTTGTGTTTTCCGGTTACACGCAAACATTTTTGTGTATCCACTGCTCTCCTGAACCCGGGTTTGCTGTTTCCCAGAAAATAATCCTTGAACTGGTTCATGCCCGCATTGGTAAACATGAGTGTAGGGTCATTTTTTATAACCATGGGGGCAGAGGGTACGACTTTGTGCCCTTTGTTACTGAAAAAATCAAGGAATGCTTGGCGGATATCTTTGGAATTCATAAGGAAAATCTGATCAGTTTTATTCATATGAAAATCAGGCATTGTACCTGGCGTGTTAATCGTAATTTCAAATTACCGGAACCTTACCCGGCAAGTTACGTATAAAAGCCACAGGATGTAAATCCCCCGCTGTACAAAAGCTGCAAAAATAATTTTTTTCGTTTATTATTGCGAGATTAAGCAGTATTTTTTATTTTTAGCCTCTGAATGTTGGAAATGTTTAGTCGAAAATACAGAATTAATCCTAATACGCTTCGTCTGGAGCAGGTAAGACTGCCGGCAAAGCATCGTGTTATTATCACCTTGTCCATAACAGTTGTTGTGTTGTTTTCAGCAGTAGGGATGCGGGTTCTGTATGATCAGCATGCAACATCTCCCCGCCTGGCCTATTATGTAAAAAAGAACCATGAGCTCCGTGATGAATACCAGGAGTTGCGTGTAGATTTGCAACTTGATGAACAGTTATTGTCGGAATTAGGCAGGAAGGATGACAGGTTCTACCGGTCGATTTTCGGCATGGAACCCCTACCGGCATCGATCAGGGAGGCAGGTACAGGTGGTGCCGTGATGTACTCATCACTGCAATCCATCTCTAATCCGGGCATGGTTATCGATGCCTTTGATAAGGTGGACAAAGTGCTGAACAAGGCCAGGATACAATCGAGTTCGTTCGATGAACTTGAAGAGGCAGCATTGTATAATCAACAACTGCTGGCAAGTAAACCGATGATCCAGCCCATTTCGCCGGCAGATCAGTATTGGCTCACTTCTACGTTCGGTTACCGTACCGATCCATTCACCAAAGCACGCAGGTCACACCACGGGATCGATCTTGCTGGCCCCAGAGGATTGAAAATACATGCCACCGGAGACGGGATCGTTAAAATAGCGGAATACAGCAGATCAGGTTATGGAAAAGAGGTGCTGTTGGATCATGGTTTCGGCTATTCAAGCAGGTATGCACACCTGCAGGATATTCTTGTGGAACCTGGTGAAACCGTTAAGCGGGGACAGGTAATAGGCACCCTGGGAAGCAGCGGACGTTCCACCGGACCGCATCTCCATTACGAGGTTCGTCTCTTCAATAAGGCGATCAATCCCATGCACTATTACTTCGAAGATCTTTCTCCCGAAGAATACCAGATCATTACCAGCAGGGCAACTGTTGATTAAAAGCTTTTATTTTTGATTCATTTTTTACTATTTTCACCAAAAATTTATTGGTGTGAACTGCTCATGTATTTTCCTTTTCGTTAGGTCGTATATATCCATGAGGGTTCCACGGAATCGGATAATTAGTGTCTGTCAATAAAGTAGAGTGGCTGGATCATAATGTTCGAGATCAAGGGTTATTCCCTGTGGTCATGAGCTCAAAACTTTCAGTTTTTCGGTTGCGAAGTCGGGTATAACGCAGCTATGGACGTTTTTCTGCAGGCACTAATTTTGAAACAGGAACGATGAATAAAATTGTAAAACAGTGAAATCTCAGTATAAGTTTAATCCGGAAGAGATGAACTTCAAGGAACTGGACAACAGGTTCAGGGTCCGGTTCTGGCGTGTTATTGCCTATATCTTTGCAGCGCTATTTACTGCTTTTCTGTTAAATATATTTTTTATCATCCTCTTCGACAGTCCGCGGGAACGGATGGTTCGGAGCGAAAACGAGGAACTGATAAGGCAATATAATATTCTGCAGGACAGAAAAACAACTGTAGATACGGTTTTTAAGGAGATTCATAGAACTGATGAAAATATTTTCCGACTGATCTTTGAAACAGAACCCACTGAAGTCAACCTGGGCGAGTTCAGTGTCACTCCATATACAATGTTGAAGGAGTACAGCGACAGGCAGATCGTAATGGCCACGTCAGACCGGCTGGATTCATTGCTTGAAGATACGCGGACACAGAAGCTGGAGTATGATATTCTCAGGATCAAGAGTGAAGATAAATCTGAAATCCTGCCCCATATTCCCGCTGTTCAACCCATTGAAAATCATGATCTGACCAGGACCGCTTCCGGATATGGATACCGGATACATCCCATTTATAAGATCAGGAAGTTTCACCAGGGAATGGATTATACAGCACCGGTGGGTACACAGGTTTACGCAACTGGTGCAGGGAAGGTGGAGAGTGCAAGGAGATCCAGAAGGGGGTCGGGTAACAGGATCGTGATCGATCACGGCTACGGATTCAAATCGGTATATGCCCATCTGAATGAGATTTATGTGCAGGAGGGAAGAAGCGTAAGTCGCGGAGATATTATCGGAACCGTTGGAAATACGGGCCTCTCAGCAGGACCGCACCTGCATTACGAGGTGCTGTTCAACGATGAACCTGTGAACCCGGTGAATTTCTATTTTCTTGAATTGTCGCCGAAAATGTATAATAAAATGATTGGCCTCTCAAAAAATTCGGGCCAATCTTTTGATTAATAGGACTTTTTACTATATTGCATAACGTATGACAAAGTATTACCTAAACCCGAATACGCTACTGTACGAAAAAATTGAGAGTACCCGCAAGGAGCGGACACTCAATTTTTTAAAATTTAGCTTAGTAGTTGTAGTCATGTTTATAGTCATCTTCCGAATCAGTGAAGATGTGGTTCAGAGTCCGAAACTTAAAAAACTGGTTGCCGACAGGGAACAGCTGACCTATGAGTTGGAACTGCTGAACAGGGATATGAAAACTTATGAGGATCTGCTGGACAGAATTGCCTACAACGACGACCATCTTTACAGGGTCTATTTTGAGGTGGATCCGGTCCCATCCACCCAGCGTGAAGCAGGAACCGGGGGTGTACTTAAATACAGTGAATTTAAAAACATCCCGGAGGAGGAGTTGTTGACCTCAACCTTTATGAATATGGATAAAGTAGCACGGCAGCTGGTTATCCAGTCAAAATCCTTCGATGAGGTGGTGGATATTGCCCGACACAAAGAACAGCGTATGGCAGCCATGCCATCCATACAACCGGTTAGCCTGAATGAACTGATCCGATTCGGCTCCGCATTCGGTATGCGGCTGCATCCAATACTCAATACACACAGGCCCCACAATGGGATTGACCTTACGGCGCCCAGAGGCACGAAGATTTATGCCACAGCCGACGGTGTTGTAGTACAGGCAAACTATACAACCGGTGGATACGGGAAAAAGATATTGATCGACCATGGATACGGATATAAAACATTGTACGGACATTGTCATAAGATCCTTGTGGAAGTGGGACAAAAGGTGAAGCGGGGTGAAGTGATCGGCTTGGTTGGAGATACCGGCTTGTCTACCAGGTCACATCTGCACTATGAAGTTTGGGTAAATAACAGACCCGTAAATCCCATTAACTACTATGCCAATGACCTTACACCGGAAGAGTATGACAAGATGATCTACATGCTGGCCTCGGCTGACCCGTCGTTCGATATCAATTAATTATGCTGAAATTTTCCAGGTTTATTGTTCCCTTTGCAGCAATCGTGCTGCTGAATGGCTGTTTTGCATCACGTCAGACTGAACCAGTCAGGAAAATTCAAGGGATCGACCCGGTAAAAACCACGTTGGATACGCTGACACTCGCCCGGGACAAAATCACCATATCAGGTACCCTTTCCGATTCTGTCGCCGACACCCTGAAACACAAAACGTCAGATGCAGCAGATGAAGCTCCTGTGTTAAAAAATGGCACCGTGATTTCGAAAATTGATACCTGTATTACCATGATTGATACATTCATCTTTTCGATGGATACCTGTATATCCGTAGAAGAGATGCCTCTTTCAGAAAATGATACCGGACGCTCAAAATTAGATACCTGTGTAACCCTGGTTGATACGGTCATACTTAAAAAAGATACCTGTATTACCATCCTTGCTGCCGGTATATCAGAAATGGACACAAGCGAACAAATCATGGAGACCGATATCCTTGCTCCTCCCGATACGGTGACTATAATAGGTACGGGTGATATCATGCCGGGAACAGATTATCCTGACCGGCGCTATCTTCCCCCGGGGAACGATTGCAGTGCACTGTTCCGTCCTGTGGCAGATATTCTCAAATCTGCAGATGTTACCTTTGGAAACCTGGAAGGGGTTTTCTCTCCGGACGGGGGTGATGCAAAAAAATGCAACGATCCTTCGGTATGCTATGTTTTCAGGATACCCGCTGAATACCTGGAGTGTATACTGGAGGCTGGGTACAACTTGCTGAGTGTGGCAAATAACCATGTGAACGATTTTGGTTATGAAGGTCGCGTGAGCAGCGCAAAGATACTGGATGAATCGGGGGTCCCCTATGCCGGATTTTTAAGCAGGCCGTCAGTCACCTTTGAGATTGGCGGCGTGAAGTATGGATTTGCAGCCTTTGCACCACACCTGGGAACTGTAGATTTAAAAGATTACAGAGGAGCGGCCAGGATCGTTGAAGGCCTTGATGCTATCTGTGATATTGTTATCGTCTCATTTCACGGAGGGGCAGAAGGGAAGGATTACCAGCATGTACCTTGTACAGATGAGGTATACCTGGGCTATAACCGCGGCAATGTCTGCAAGTTTGCCCACACGGTTGTGGATGCCGGCGCAGATGTGGTTTTCGGTCATGGACCCCACGTAACCCGGGCCATGGAGCTTTATAAGGACCGGTTGATCTGCTACAGCCTGGGGAATTTTTGTACCTATGCACGTTTCAATCTGGCCGGTCCGAACGGAATTGCACCTATTGTAAAAGTCTTAACCAACCGTTCCGGTGAATTCCTGGGGGGCGAAGTGATCCCGGTTTACCAGCCGGGGCAGGGAGGACCACAAATTGATCCCCATAAGCGGGCAATCAGCAGGTTAAGGGAATTAAGCAGCGTGGATTTTCCCGGAAATGAATTGATCATCGATGAAAATGGCAGACTTCTTAAACGGTAAGCTGATGAGAGCCATACTGGTGGCAGGGTTGTTTTTCGCCGGATTTCCAGCCACGGCACAAGCCCATCGCAGTGATCCGGTGGAGATTATCAACGGAACGTTCCTGGGTAACTGGGAGCGTAATTATTACGGGGATGACGCCCCGGATACATTGGGACTGGTATGGAAGCATTACCTGGGAAAAGGGATCACGGTTATCGGGAGAAAAACCGGGAGCCGGGAATGGGCAGGGGCAGGATGGACCGGCCAGCCACTGATGGTGAGAGAGGGGGATGAACTGTTCCTGATACAGGGTGCGAACGACCACAACCTTAAAAAGATCCGGGCCGAAACAGGGGAACTGGTCTGGCAGTATAAATTTGACGATGTTATCAAAGGTACAGGAACCCTTTGGTTCAATGCTTCAGATACCTCACTTGCTAAACGGTGGATAATCCTGCAGGGAAGCAGGCTGGGTACACACCATTTTCTGGATGCAGACAAGGTTTACAGCTACCGGGCCATCTCCTATATGACAGGGGGAGAACTGTGGAGACATAATGTGAAACATACACAAAGCTACAGCAGGGACGTGGATGCATCGGCCATCGTTCATAATGATACCGCGTATATCGGACTTGAAAATTCCCTCTTCACCATATTTAATCCCGATCCCGATTCGGCATTTACCCTTGGAGATTACCGCCATCCATATGTCTATGATCAGCATTTCCTCTACAAACCAGAGGATGTGAAAAAACACAATTACAACGTGGTTACGGAGGCTTCTCCTGCGATGATTGGCAGGATGATATATATTGCATCCGGATCCGGACATGTGTGGGGCTACGACATGGACAAAAATGAGCTGGTGTGGGACTTTTATATCGGTTCCGATATAGACGGTTCACCTGTGGTTACATACGACAGCTGCTTGTTGATTGCCGTTGAAAAACAGTACATTGACGGACCGGGAGGCATATTAAAATTGGATCCTTCCATGCCCCCGGACCAGGCAGTGGTTTGGTATTTTCCGGTGGAGGATGTGGATTTTGTAAGCTGGAAGGGTGGGATCATCGGTTCAGTAGCGGTATCTGACCATTATAACGACCGTCACCTGGCAGCATGTATCGCCATCGACGGCAAACTGTATGTAATCCGGCAGGACAAACTCAGCGGGGAGAAAGTTATCGGTTTCGATGGTAAAACGGTTTATCCTTCTCCGGAGCTGGTTTATTCTTATGAAACCGGTGCCTCCATTTCCACACCGCTTTTTACAGAAAACAGACTGGTAGCTTGCGGATATGAAGGGATCTATCTGTTTTCCTATTCAGAAGAAAATGAATTCAAACTGCTGGATAAGCGGCCATACGTGGTGGAATCGACACCTTTTATTTATGATAAGCGTATTTATATCGCATCCAAAAACGGATTTCTTTACTGTTTGGGAAAATAAAGATTGATTTCGTGGCGGTTTTTTTATAATTTGTGGTAAAATTGGATTAAGTCAGATCAATATGCCTTATAAAGAGAAAAAGGTTGAAAAACTGTATTACACCATCGGTGAGGTTGCGGACATGTTTAATGTCAATACTTCGCTGATTCGTTATTGGGAAAAGGAATTTGATATAATCAAACCCAATAAGAATAAAAAGGGAAACCGTCTCTTTACAAAAAAGGATATAGATAATTTTCACATCATCTATCACCTGGTAAAAGAGCGGGGAATGACGCTCAAGGGTGCAGGCAAAAAGATGAAGGAGAACAAAGACGAAGAGGAACATAACTTCGAGATCGTAAAATCACTGGAACAGATCAAGGATATGTTGTTGCAAGTGAAGGAATCTATATAGTGGCTGT
>JBBDIE010000042.1:0-1273 GCA_040880545.1 Bacteroidales bacterium
CCGGCCATCTCATCACAAGAGGAAACCGCAACGACTCTTCATACATCCAGCGTTTATCGTACCAGCCATGATCCCCCAGGTAAAACCCTTGGTCAGATGCATAGATTACAATTGTATTTTCTGCAAGCCCGGTTTCATCCAAGTAATCAAGCAGCCTTCCAAGATTATTATCGACTGATACAATGGTAGACAGGTAATCTTTTAAGTACCGCTGATAAATCCAGCTAAGAAGCTCTCTGCCTTCAAGTCCTTTCTCTTCGAATTCCCGGTAATATGCACCATACACTTCATCCCATCTCTTTTTCTGTTCATCCGTAAAACGTTCATATCTGCTTTCCCATAACTCTCCGTGATGAGTTTCCGGAATGCTGTCGGGTGGAAATTTCAGATCCCAGCCGAGATCAAAATGATCCATCAGTGTCATTTCCTGAGTTTGAACTGCTGAAGTCCTTCCGGCCCACTCTCCGTCTCCAACACGGTCTGCCCGTTCCTCATCGGGTAATTCCCCCGCCCAGTTGGCAAACAGGGTTTCCGGTTCAGGAATGTCCACATCATCAAACATCCCCAGATGATCCGGTGCAGGCTTCCAGTTTCGATGAGGTGCTTTGTGATGATAGCTCACCATAAAAGGCTGATCAGCTTCATGATTTTGATCAATCCAGCTAATCACCTTATCGGTGATTATATCCGTGACATATCCCTCCACCTGATATGTACTGTCCGGGGTGATGAACTCGGGATTATAGTAGTGACCCTGACCCGGCAAAATATCCCAGTGGTCATATCCGGTGGGATCACTCTGAAGATGCCACTTGCCAATCATGGCCGTTCGGTACCCGGCCTTCTGTAATACTTTCGGGAAAGTCAGCTGCGTACCATCAAATTCCTGTTCGTTTGTCAATTGGCCGTTAATATGGCTATGCTTACCCGTTAAAAGTACAGCACGGCTTGGGGCACAAATGGAATTGGTCACAAAAGCATTTCTAAAGATAACACCTTCGGCAGCGAGCCGGTCGATATTTGGGGTTTCAATAATATCTGATCCGTAAGCACTTATAGAGTGGCTTGCATGATCATCCGTAAAGACAAATATGATATTTGGTGCGTTTTTCGTCTCTTCACTTTTACCACAACCTGTTATTAACGCTAACAACATTGTTAAAATTAGTATGAATAAAAGATAGCTTTTCATTTGTGCCATAGTGATCGAATTATTTTTTAAAAAGGGAAAGAGTAACAATTAATAACGTTTTCTTTCATCCTGCTGATTGTC
>JBBDIE010000043.1:0-41815 GCA_040880545.1 Bacteroidales bacterium
TCCACATCCGAAAGACTATAAATTCTATTCGCTAAAAGATGTGTATAAAGATTAGACGTGGAGAAGGGGGAGGCGCTTCGCTTAATATTCAGGGATTTCAACGATATTTTGGGGTTTTGTACCTTTGATTCAGTATTCAGAGTAAATATGTATTCGATAACCTGGGCGATGAGAATAGTTCCCGACAAAACCAGGAATAGTGAAGTAAAAATGCGTTTCATTGACATTCAACTGAGTTTTTAAAGCATGAATTTCCAAAATATTAGAAAAAAATTTATTATTCCGGCCAATTTAATTTCCATGTTACATGTCCACCGGATTTTTCCTGGCTTTATATTTTTCCTCGTTGTAGTAGGTAAGTTTAGATGAAAGTTGTTCCGGTGTTTTGTAACCAGGTTCTATCTGGATATGTCTGAGTTCCTCATCCAGATAAACGATGGTTGGGTAGGACAACCTTCCTTTTGTAAGAATAGCGGCAACTTCGTGATATCCCCGTTTCCCCTGATCCACAAAATAATATGTACGGTTTCCCAGGGTCAGGGAATCCTTCATTTCAGCATTGAATTTAACTGCATAAAAATGTTCATTCAAATAGCTTGCTATCTTTTCATTTGAAAAAGTGTTGGCATCCATTCGTTTGCACCAACCGCACCAGTCGGTATAAACATCAACCATGAATTTTCTCGGTTCTTTTTTATTCAGTTCAATGGCTTCATTGAGTGTATGCCACCTGATCTGCTCCTGGGCAGAGAGGGTTAAACCGGTGAAAATTGCAACCATAATAAATGGAGTCCTTAACTTCATGACTTGATACAAAATTTAATACTGTACCCAAGATGGGTATATTCTGGCAATTATAAATAAAATAATTCAATTTCATATATGTAACCAATCTCATTTGGAATATGTTGCACAAACTGGATTGAAAATACACTTTTTTGTTACATTTGAAGTTTAATTTTCAGAAAACTTAAACAATTAACAGAATGAATGCAGTTCAGAAAACTTTAAGGGATTCGGTCGCCATGAGATGGTTGGTAATGCTTCTGATCAGTGGATTAATGTTTGCCACTTATTACTTTCAGGATTTTTACTCAGGATTGAAAGACCTGATGGAAAATGAATATGGTTTTACCAGTGAGCAATTCGGGCGGATCATAGGACTTACAACGATTGCCAACGTGTTTGGGATGATCATCGTAGGAGGGATCATATTGGACAGATGGGGAATTCGTATTGCAGGTTATGTGTTTGGTGGCCTGGCCGCTCTTGGCGGACTTGTTTCGGCGCTGACTGCATCTGGAATTATATTTGAAAGTAATACGCTGGCCGGTTTAATTATGGGCAGGATTCTGTTCGGTATCGGTCTGGAGGTTGTTTGTGTTATAGTCATGCGTACCCTGGTAAAATGGTTCAAGGGATACGAGATTGCCCTTGCCATGGGTATCAATATGGGATTTGGCCGTTTGGGCTCAGCCCTTGCCATAGCCATTTCCCTTGATATTGCCGGTGGTACCGTTGCTCCGGCTGTTACATTTGCAGCTGGACTGATCGGTATCGCGATGATCATGTTCGTGATCTATACATTCTTTGATATAAAAATCGACAAGCAGGATAAGGCCATTGCCTCCCAGCAGTTAAATGATGATCCTCATTCGGCCGCTGAGGCGAAGGCGGATACTTCAGAGGATTTCAAATTCAATGACCTGGTGAAACTTGTAAAAAACAGTTCATTTGTTTACATATCACTGTTGTGCGTTGCGTTTTACTCAGCCGTGTTCCCGTTCATTCAGTATGCCCCTGACCTGTTGGTTAATAAGTTTGGGTTCTCATACATACTGCCTGAAGGAGCATCCGTGATTATGTTTGGAAGTGAGGCACTGGGCAATGCCTTTGTCTATGTTGTGGTATTCCTGTTCGCACTGGGCATTACCCTGGTTCCCAACAGCATCACGAAAGTTTCAAATAAAAATATTGCACGTATTATAATCCTGGCAGCGTTTGGAATAATCGTTTATATGAACCGCGAGATGCTTGGAATATGGCTGGTTAACGGACCAAAAACCTCGGCTCTGATCCCCCTTGGAACCATCGTGTTCACCCCAATATTTGGTAGTATTGTGGATAAACGGGGAAAGGCAGCTTCGCTGATGATGCTTGGTGCGTTGCTACTTATTTTTGCCCACGTTTCACTGGCTCTATCGAATAGTCCGATTTTTGCTTATATGGGGCTGCTCAGTCTCGGAATTGCATTCTCTCTGGTACCAGCTGCCATGTGGCCCTCTGTAGCCAAGATTGTTCCTGAAAATCGTTTGGGTACCGCCTATGCTTCCATGTTCACCGTGCAGAACTGGGGGCTTGGAATTTTCTTCTGGGGAATTGGGGCGCTATTGATTGCCATACCAGTAAATTCAGATACGAAAGCTGAAATTGATGCCATAAGAGTTCAGATGGAGGTTACAGAAACACAACCGAAAGAAGACGTATTATTGCTGCTGGATAATATTATTGATGAGATCAAATCAACCGATGTAGAATACGCAGGTTCCATTGCAGAGGAGTACCTGTTTGAAATCAAGGAAAATTTCGCCGAACATGGAAGTCTGACCAGCGGAGAGATAAGTGAATTAATTAAACTGATGCAGGCGAATGAGATGCTGAATTATTACGACTACAGGATCCCTATTTTGATCCTGGTATTGTGTGGTGTAATCGCCATCTTCCTTGCGTACCAACTGAAAAGGGCCGATGCAAGACAGAAGTTTGGACTCGAGCTGCCCTCAGGGGAGAATGGTTGAAGTTTAGAACAGGCACCATCAACGGATTTGAAATCAGGAAAACGACAATAATAATTGAATTGAAAGGTTCTATACAATGTGCAGTATGTGTTAACAGAGGAGAGGAAAATGAGTAATTCACATTCATATCTAATGTCGATCCGGCCTTGTACGTATCAAATAAAAACACCAAATAAAATGAGTGAAATAAAAAACCTACAACCAAAAGAAGTCTGGAAAAACTTTTATGACCTGACGCAAATTCCAAGACCCTCAAAAAAGGAGGCAGAAGTTATCGCCTTTATGAAAAAGTTTGGAGAGGATCTGGGACTGGAAACTATCGTTGATGAGGTAGGAAATGTAATCATTAAGAAACCTGCCACTTCAGGCATGGAAAACAGAAAAACCGTAGTTCTGCAGGGCCATCTTGATATGGTACCCCAGAAGAACTCTGATAAAAAATTTGATTTTGAGAAGGACCCCATACAATGCATCATTGATGGTGAATGGGTCACCGCAGACGGAACTACACTGGGAGCAGACAATGGCATCGGGGTAGCGGCTGCGATGGCTGTGCTGGAAGCGAAGGACCTGAAGCACGGACCTGTTGAGGCTCTTTTTACGATCGATGAAGAGACCGGCATGGCCGGAGCATTCGGTTTGAAGGAAGGATTGCTGAATGGTGATATCCTGATCAATATGGATTCGGAGGATGAAGGTGAAATGTATGTGGGTTGTGCCGGGGGTATTGACATCAATGCGGAAAAAGAGTATACACAGGAGGCAACTCCACCTGATATGGCTGCCTACAGGATCATCGCCAAAGGGCTTAAAGGGGGCCACTCAGGGCTGGACATTCCACTGGGAAGGGCCAATGCCAATAAGATCATGTTCCGTTTCCTGATGCAGGCTGAATCGGATTTTGGAATCCGGCTGGCTGAAGCCGGGGGCGGTGACCTTCGAAATGCAATTCCCCGGGAATCTTATGCAATCTTAACAGTTCCGAAAGAAAAAGCAGCACAGTTTGAGGCATTCGTTAAAAAGTACGATGCAATCTATAAAAATGAATTTGCCGAAACGGAACCTGATCTCTCTTTTTCATTGGAGAAAGCGGAACTTCCGAAAAAAGTTGCTTCATACAGGGATCAATATAATATGATTCGTGCGGTTTTTGCCACACCCCATGGCGTTGAGCGAATGAGTGTATCCATGCCTGGATTGGTTGAAACGTCAAACAGCCTGGCAATTGTTGAACTGAAAGATGGAAATTTTGCAGCCAGGTGTCTTACACGCAGCTCTGTTGATACGGCCAAAGAGGCTACAGCATGGCGAATTGCAGCTATTTACCACCTTATTGATGCCGATGTGACACTGGAGGGTTCGTATCCGGGATGGAAACCGAATATGGAATCACCTATTTTGAAAACTTCCCTGGATGTTTACAACAAACACTTTGGTAAAATTCCCGAAATCAAAGCAATCCATGCAGGATTGGAATGTGGTTTACTGGGAGGTGTATATCCCAACCTTGATATGATCTCCTTTGGACCTACGATCCGGTTTCCTCATTCACCAGATGAAAAGGTGAATATCGAAACCGTGGGAAAGTTTTGGGATTTTCTGGTGGCGCTGCTAGCAGCCATTCCTGCTAAATAGTGTCTGTCCATAATGTCCGTTTGCTGCGTTATGCTTGTCGGGCCAGCGCGCATTGGCCCTTAGCGGGCTATTTGTTATGCTGCATTGAGGTTCGCCACGCAAGAGATTGCTCTAACTTCCCTCATTTAGCACGTTAAAAAATCCCTCTAAAAAACTCTGTCCTAAACTCTGTGCAAGCGTGCTCTCTGTGTCCTCTGTGGTTAAAAATGGGCTCATACAATGAATATCAGCCCCATCTGACGCATCCTGGTTCAAACTTCCTCTGTGGTTAAAAAGGGCTCTTACGATGATCCAGCCACTCCACATTATTGACAGACTCAAATAGAGAAGTGTTGGAGAGAGGTTGCTGACGTAAAAGGCCAACGCGTATGGGCCGGTGGACTCCATTGCATCTCCTGCACCACCATTTTCCATACCTCCGAAAACTCCTTTCATCACCTTATTTTGTATGTTTATCACTCCGGGTAAACTATATGCTAACCTTTCCGTATAAGCAATTAGTTAAATATTTGCTAATTGCAGCCGTAGTTGCAACCAGATTCAGTAAAATATTGTTAATGTTAACATAGATACCGAATAAACTGAATTTAAAACTTACTATCAGCGGATGAAGATTTATATATAAACTGATAATTAATTCTCTTAATAGTTTGATTTATTGTTGATTTTTATGAAATTTGAGCAAATACCTATATTATGAAAAAAAATTTACCCATTATAATTGCAGCTGTATTCTATTGTCAGCTTGCATTTTCCCAAAATGTTGTATTGTCACCAACAGTTATCGCATCAGCTGGAAATTATTCGGAAGCGGGAGGCATTAGTTTGTCCTGGACACTGGGAGAGGTAGCTATATCAACATTACAAGGGGGTGATATCATTCTTACCCAGGGATTTCAACAGGCATTTGATGGAAATGTGGGGTTCAATATCGACCCAATCAAGTGGCAGATTCTGGCATATCCGAATCCTGTTTCCGATCAATTGAGAATTCAGTTCGACATGCCGGAAACCAATGATTTTATCATTGAGATTCAGGATGTAACGGGCCGGATCATCAGCCAGGAACAGTATAAAGAGGTATACCCGGGCGATATGATCCAGGTGAATATGTCATCCTATCAGTATGGCGTATACCTGTTCCGAATTTCCACAACCAACCGTACGCAGGTTCGGGTGATCAGTATCAGTAAAATTTAAGGATCTTTTCCATTTCCTGAACCATTGAGGACTCATCATCGTTCTTTCTGCTAAAAAGGGAATTGCTTTTGCGTTCTTTTTGAGGCATGGTAGTTGAACCACATTTGGGTCGTAATTCCTTGTTGTTGAAACCATGACATGTATGACTGCGCAACTTACTGGGTCACGATACCGGATGCTGTCTTCACATTCACGAGTGCTCCTGCCTGGTATATGCTGATCCGTTTATTAAACAATAACCGGTTACCATGGACAACCTTGATATCACATACTTCAGGAATTCTGTAGTAAAAATGGTTATACACTTCAGCTTCCGGCCCCTGTGGTAAAAGATTCCTGAAACTTTTTGCATTTCCGGCTGGTTCGATCACCAACTCAACAGACTCACCCTCCCCGCTTGCCATTCCTCTTTCATCTGAAAAGTGATCCAGCACAATATGTTCTTTCTCAACAGACCCTTCGGGTATAATGTAATAACCCTTCCTTAAATATTCTGTAAATGATTTGCCAACAAAAAGTGAAAGATACTCTTCTTCCAGCTTATCCAATTCATTAAAAGCAGCCTGCAGATTAAAATTATCGGGCATTGGGTCAACAATTCCTGCTGCAAGGTAATATCGGTCAGATCTTATTTCCAGGATCAGTTTCGCGGCCTCTTCTGCCTTTTTTTCCAGTGTCTTTCTTTCTATTTGTTGACTTGTAACAGGAACTCGCACAAAGGAGGTGTCTGTGATGACCGTTTTATAGATGGTCTGCTCCTTCATTTCCACATTCGACTCCATGGTCACATTCTTGAATTGGATACCATTTGTACCATCCTGTATTTTCTGCACATCAATATCCGTATCACTCAGAAAGTTTCCGGCCAGGATCAGATTATTTGTAAGGGCCCAATTTATGAGCTCATAATTGATTTTTCCATTCTGGCTGGTGAGAGAGTAAAAGGCTTTGCCATCCGGCTCGGTATTGGTTTCAATTTTCACCTCTCCCAGGCGATATGATTCCTCCCTATTTTTTTTTACCCCTGCAATACCCAGTAACCGTAGTGCATAATCTGCATACGGACCGGGTATGAATACATCTTTTTGGTAATTGACATCTACCTTTAATCCTGTTTTCGGCAGCGCATAGATAGTTGATTCTGTATATTCAGCGGGTTCATATCCCAGGTTTGTCACTACAAACCTGCCTGGAGTTGCACAAGAAGCCAGTAATAAAAATATCGCAATACCTGAAACCCCGAATCTTTGCATCATGATGATCATTTTGTTAGCATTCAATTTACAATACTCCACCGGTTCTGCCTTCATGCAAATATGGCCTGGCCTTCACTTTATTAAACGCAGCTCCCAACCATTTTATGATATCACCGGCTATCATCGCTTCCTGACTATAGTTTTCAACAGCCAGGTCACCTGCCAGACCATGAATAAATACTGCCGCAACGGCAGCATCAGATGGCTTTATTTTCTGTGCCAGTAAAGATACGATTATTCCGGTAAGCACATCACCACTGCCCCCCGTAGCCATTCCCGGATTTCCCGTTACATTAAAGACAGAGGAACCGTCAGGAAATGAAATGCATGTGTTGGCACCTTTCAATACGATAATCAGTTTTCGGCTGACAGAAAAATCAATTTGCTTTTTATGTCTTTCCCATCCATTTTTCGACTTACCTGCAATCCTGTCAAACTCCAGCGGATGTGGGGTTAGAATGGCTCCACCTGGAATCAGTTCCAACAAATCCTTGCGAGATGCAATTAAATTGAGTGCATCTGCATCAATTACCAGGGGTACGGTAATAGTCCTCAGCAATGTTCTCAGTCCTTTCGAACTCTCCGCCGAATTTCCCAATCCCGGCCCCACTGCAATCGCGTCAAATTTTTCAAGATCCGGCGGCTCGCTAAAGGATGTTTCATGCTGGTCGCAACTTACAATAGCCTCGGGAAATTTAGTTTGTACGATCATCGTGCCCGAAAATGGAATATGAAGTGTAACCAGACCTGCTCCGCCGCGCAGGGCTGCTTCCCCAGCCAATAGTGCAGCTCCCATCATTCCATGGGAACCTGCAATGACCAATGCATGTCCAAATATACCTTTATGTGCAAATTTATCTCTTTCAGGTAAATATCCGGCAACCTGTTCTCTTTCTGCCACCGCATACATGGCAGTTTTATTTTCGGTGATTTCCCGGTTCAGACCGATATCAAGCACGGTCCAATTCCCTGTATATTTTTCATTTTCAGCAAAGAAAAAGGAAAGAAACGGAAACTGAAAAGTTAATGTGTATGAAGCCTGAATGATGGCACCGTGATCATTTCCTGAATTATCTTCCCCAAACAGTCCACTGGGAGTATCAATGGAGATCACTTCTGCTGCAGAGTTGTTGATATGCCGGATCAATGCGGCATATATTCCTTCAACAACTCGTGAAAGCCCTGAACCAAACAGTCCATCCACTACAACATCGCCTTCATTTAACAGCGGAAAATCAGCCTTATCCGTAATTCTGGATATCTTAACCAAGCCTTGTTTTTCAAGTCTTTCCAGATTCACATTACAATCGTCAGACAGATTCCCCGAACGACTTACCAGAAAACCTGTTACCTGATATTGCCTCTCTGCCAATAACCGGGCCAGTGCGAGTGCATCTCCACCATTATTGCCTGCTCCGGCCATGACAACAACCTTCCTGTTAATCCTGTAATTACGCAGGTACCATGTCATAAGCCGGGTTGCTGCACGCTCCATAAGGTCAATTGAGCTTATCGGTTCATTTTCAATGGTATACTGATCGATTTCACGTACATCTTCAGCCTTGAAAATTTTCATAACATATATCTTTACCCAAAGGTAGGGAAAGGATTGCATTGTGCAAAGGGTAACCGGGCATCTCACAAAGAACCTGTTCTGAAACCTGTCTGACAGGTACATCTGTAAATTAATTTTGCAAGTGTGATAATACTTTATATTTTAGCGATCTTATTGATAATCTTTGACCAGTGGCTTAAAGCCTGTTGACTAAAGACTACAGCGATAAAGAGTAATTGTTTTATATTATTAACCTCAGAATAACGGTGCAGGATATGAGCAAGGAGTCGAAAAATGAAAAGGAAAAAACAGGTGATTCCTCGAAAATGGCTGAAATTCCATCTGAGAAAGGGGTACTTCGCTGGATTGAAGTAGTTGGAAATAAATTACCCCACCCCTTCTGGATGTTTGTCTGGATCTGTATATTCATCGTTTTAATCAGTGCCGTAACAAGCTATTTTGAGGTAAGTGCCACTCAACCAGGTACCGGTTTGGATATTACTGCCAGGAATATTGCCTCAGGAGATGGTCTGCGCTGGTTTTTAGAGAACCTGGTAACCAATTTTGCACATTTTGCTCCTCTGGGCCTTGTATTAGTTATGTTAATGGGAGTTTCCATTGCCGAACAGAGTGGTTTGCTGACTATCATCATGCGAAATATTGCATTTGCCACACCCAAGAAGATTATTTTCCCGGTAATATTTATCATTGGCGCTTGTGGAAATATTGGTTCCGATGCGGGCGTTGTTGTTGTCCCTCCCATTGCAGCATTGATCTTTATGCAAATGGGGTATCATCCCATTGCCGGTCTTATTGCCGGATATGCAGGGGCAACGGCCGGCTTTACAGCCAACTTCTTTATCGCAGGTACCGATGTACTGCTTGCCGGTATCAGTACTGAAATTACCGAAAATATGACCCCTCCAATGGAGGTGAGTGCCACAGCAAACTGGTACTTCATGATCGTCTCAACACTCATGGTTGGATTTGGAGGAGCCTTTATTGTCAGGCGATTTACCATTCCCCGCACTGCCAGTTTTGCAGGGATGAACAAAGTAGCAGAAATAGCAGGAGAAAAAAAAGATATGACTCCGGAAGAGAGAAAAGGGCTCAGGCATGCAGGTATTTCATTTCTTATTTATATTATTCTGATTGCTGCCCTTGTTGTTCCGGGGAATGGTCCGTTGCGGGATCCTGAAACCGGATCGATTGTTCCGTCACCATTCTTGCGGGGATTGGTTCCTATTCTGTTTCTGATGTTTGCCATTCCCGGATATTTTTATGGAAAGGCCGTAGGTACCATCAAAAAGAAAGACGATTTGTTAACGCACATGGAACATGGTATGCGGGGTCTTGCCGGTTATATCGTTCTGATGCTGGTAGTTGCACAGTTCATCAATCTTTTCAACTGGTCACACCTGGATACAATTCTGGCTATCAACGGTGCGGAATTCTTACAGGCAACAGGATTAACAGGCCCTATGCTTTTCATCCTGTTCATTGTTTTAATCGCTTTCCTGAATATATTCCTTGGCAGTGGATCTGCCAAATGGGCCATTTTTGCCCCTATTTTCATTCCTATGCTGGCAGAGCTGGGATACAGTCCGGGATTTGTGCAGTTAATGTACCGGATAGGCGACTCCATTACAAACAGTATTTCGCCGCTCTATGTCTACTTCCCCTTATTGATTGGTTGGATACACCAGTATGATAAACGACTGCGTATTGGAACGATCTTGTCGCTCCTTGTACCTTATGCCACCATATTATTCGTTCTGTGGACCATTCTGCTGTTCATCTGGTATGCCTTCAATTTCCCAATTGGGGTTGGAGAAATGATCCACCTGGTAAAATAAAACTACGTTTTTATCAGGATGCTACTTTAACATTCCCTCTACGTCCTTCAGATTACCGTCTGTATCAGCCGGTTCCAGTCTTAAAATATGGGCAATCAGTGGATAGATATCCACATTTTCAAACGGTGCATGCAGATAGCTCTTTTTAAATGCTGGTCCTGTAGCATAGAATATGCTGTGCATATCCGGGTTCATATTATCATAACCATGGGAACCTCCTGTATATCCCGAAGGATCAGGTTTCAAGCCTACCGACCAACTGCTGTCAGCAGTCACTACAATATCTGGTATCCTTTTGTTGGAGCCATAATTCATATGTGACGGTACATCTCCTTTTCTCCAGGCAGATATTCCATCAACGCTGTTCAGATTAATAACCACGGAGTCTTCAAATCCCTCCAATGCATCTACCAGGTATACCGGGTTACCCCCGATAACCGTTTCAATCCACTCCTGCACAACATGGTCATTCATATTCACATAACGTTCCGGTGAAACAGCACCCATTCCATGATCGGAGGTTACAATCATGTTTACCCGATCTCCATAAGGCAATTGGCCAATCTTGTTTCGCAATTCTCCCAATAAGTGATCCATTTCAGTAACAACTTTCCCTGTTTCTTCATGGTCGGGGCCAAAATCATGACCAATAGCGTCAGGTTGATGAAAATAGAGCAGAATTAGCCGGGGCCGCTTATGAAGTGGCAATTCCAGCCAATGGATGACGGTATCTATTCGCGCATCAAATGTAATACTGCCATCGTATCCTTTCCAGTAGGTTGGCTGAATGCCCTGAACGGGAGCCTCTGATCCGACCCAAAAAAACGATGCAGTGATCATGTCCTGTTTCTCAGCTGTGTTCCAGATTGGTTCTCCCCCGTAAAAATCGGGATTTTCCACCATATCGCGGTTACCCATGCTGTACATCAGATCCAGATCAGGTGCATAAAAGGTATTATTGATCAGACCATGGTTGTCTGGATAAAGTCCGGTTGCAATGGAGTAGTGATTTGGAAAGGTTTTTGTCGGGAAGGAAGATACCAGATGTTCTGCCTTTACACCTTCTACTGCCATGGCAGCCAGGTTTGGCATCTCATACTTGTCCGGATAATCCCACCGACACCCATCCAGAGAAACCAATATCACGTAATTATCATAAGTCTCTGCTTTCCGTGTACAGGAGAATATGAACAATGAGGTCATCAAAATAAAGATCGAATAAAATTTCATAGACTGGTATTAAATAATTTACATGTTATTACTTGAACAAAACGTGCATCCACCGACCATTTTTAAACAACTATTTTCCGTATGCGGTTCCCTCATAACAGGGTTCTTCCATGCTTATCCAACGCCAACCCTTCATCTGCGTTTTCCAGCGTCAGCCATGCCTATAGTGTCCTCTCCACGGCTGAAAAACTTTTTATTAAACGTCATAGATTTTACCTTGTTGAAAATACACATTATTATTTTCCCAATGGTTGACGACAACTAAAAGTTATATACTTTTGCACAATAATCCAACAGATACAGAGATCATGGCATTCACAGTTATAGATAAAACATTTTCAAAAGCGTGGTTCAGAAATTATGCTTTTATTGTTATCGGAGCCCTCTTCATGGCAGCCGGATATGTCTTTTTCATTACACCGAACAAAATAATACCAGGCGGGGTGATCGGTTTAAGTGTGATCATCCATTATGCAACAGAGGGAATGTTTGCCTGGGCCCCAAAAGGATTACCGGTGGGGATAATGGCGCTGCTAATGAATATTCCACTTGTGTATTTCGGGATCAAAACCCTTGGTCCGAGGTATGGGATCAAAACAATCCTGGGATTTGTTCTCGTGGCAGTATTTATTGATGGACTGACCATCATTTGGGGTTATGAACCAATGGTGGAGGGGGACATGCTGTTATCGGCTATCTATGGAGGTGTATTGATAGGGTTTGGATTGGGACTGATTTTTAAATCAAAAGCTTCAAGTGGGGGCACAGATATTCTGGCCATGATAATCTCAAAATATACAAGTATTCAGCCAGGCCGGTTATTGATATACCTGGATACAGTCATTATTATGGTTGGCCTGTTGATCTTCAAGGATTGGGAGATACCATTGTATGCCCTCATTGTTATCTTCCTTGTGGGAAAAGTGATAGATACGACACTTCAGGGACCCAGCTACCAGAAGTCCTTGTTTATCATAACCAATAAATACGATGAAATCAGGGATAAGATCATCCATGACCTCAATCGGGGAGGAACTGCCCTTCATGCAAGTGGCATGTTTCATGGTGATGAGAAAAAAATGATCTTTGTGAATGTCACACGTCGGGAAATGGCTATTTTGGAGGAATTTATTAAGTCAACCGACCCTGATGCATTTCTCACTGTGATCAATGCCCATGAAATTATAGGGAAGGGATTTAAGTCTATTAGCGATCTTTAATATTTTGTGCATCGGGTTGCGGATCCATTCTTCGAAAATAGAGGGGATCATCTCCTGCAGGACGCATGTACTGGTGTAACGGCGATTGTTCAGGAAGGTTTACCTGGGTCACATTCATATCTTCATTAAAATAATAGTATTTCATGGCTTTATTCTCATATCCACCTGATTCAGAAATCCTTTCGAAACTATAATTACGTAGTGTTCCCGGCACCTGTAATTCATTGAGGTGAAGAATAAAACGTGGTCCATACTTTTGCAATGCAGAAATAAAATAGAGGCTGACGTCATACCCTTCAACCCCAAAGCTGAATCCCTGCCTGGTAAAAGTGCCAGGCTCCTTCAGGTAATTCACCCTGAATTTTTCCAAAAAACGCTGGTATGCAGGGTCGGTATGATCATACCAGTTGGTATGGGAAATTTTTAGATGCAAAGCATGAATATAGGATATTTCAATGTCATTAAATCCAACCCAATAGGAGGATCCGAACAATTCAATGTCATAATGTTCAAGTTCATAATATATCCTGCTGGCCACCTGACTTGCAAACGCTTCATCCGTTGAAGGTAAAATGATCACATTCCGTACATTAGGATTGAGTGAATGGATCAGGTTTTCAGTTTTCCTGTCATCAATAATTACCTCCTTGAACATGACTGTTTCCTGGGCAGAATATTTTGCCAGCTCCTCAAAAAGTGCCCTCTTGTAATATGCCATCTTTTCCATATCAGCTGAATCACCGTTATGCACAAAGATGAGATTACTGTCATATGCCCTGCTAATAAATTCAGCGTTCCTCTTATACTCAGTTTTATAGGAAGGATTGGTTTGAAACAGATACGGATTTTTCTCCAGCAAAGTATCACTTGAATGAAACGGGGTAATCAGGGGTATCTTGTTATTCCTGGAATATTCCGTAACCAATTCTATATTAAATGAATAGAAGGGCCCTATAATCAGGTCGGCATTGGCCAGTTCCGGGTCCTTTAAAATTTCACTGGTTTTATACATACTCCTTTTAGTATCATAAAACTTTACATCAAGAACAGCCCCTGCATCTACCAGTGAATCAATAGCAAGCAGACTACCTTCAAGGAATTCCAGGAAATTAACTGATTTAGGTGTTTGTTTTTCCAGGTTATAATCATTTCTGATCATCTCAATTCGTCTTGCTGACCGCACATTTTTAATTAATGAATCGAGGGGTTCCATGGGTGAGTAATTGAACGGGATCAGGTATGCGATACGATACATCCTGCCTGGATAGTGTTCTTCATGCTCCAGTTCATCGTAGGAATAAACTGGCTTGGCCTCCACAATTTCTTCTTTGGTCTGTAAAGTATCAACATGCATGGTGTCTGCTGTAAATATATCTTCAAAAGTTGTAAACGGCTGGGGAATGCGAATCACATCACCGCTTCGCGGCCCCCCCCATCCCAACTCAGCATTTACAGCTCTTATCTCCCTTACACTTACTTCATAATACCGGGCAATTGAATAGAGGGTTTCCCCCTTTTTTACCTTGTGGTAAATAAATCCTTGTTCATCAAAAGAGAGTTCATTAAGCTCCTCCTCTTCGGATGGAAGGGTCAGTTCATATCCCACAGGAATATCGTTGATATCCAGGCCCGGATTCAGCTCAAGGATTTCATCTACACTACAATTATAGATTCTTGATAAGGAGTAGAGAGTCTCTCCAGGCTTCATAATATGCCGGGGTCCGTCACCATGATCATCTTTTGTGTCAACCGAGAATGCTGTTGTAGGGAGTGAAGGTATTTTGAGTACCTGGCCTACCAGCAAGTTGGCAGAGGAACCCTGGTTTTCGATAAGAATCTGTTTTTCGGTTACATTGTAAGCCCTGGCAATGGAATAGAGCGTCTGGCCGGGTTTTACAATGTGAATGTAATATACCTTACCTTCCAGGATAACCTTGTTATCTGATCTTGTAACTTTTACAGGTTCCTGCGCCTGCATGAAAGCAGCAAAGAACAATAAAAATATTATCAGCCCCGAAAGATTTTGTTTTCCTGTGATCATCATAATGATAACGTAGAATTTCTCCTGAGATTATTTTTTTAAAAAATCCACTACATTTTGTTCAATTCGCTCTTCAATATTATTGGTGGCCGACTTAATAAATTTCTCGCCAGTAATATTCTCGTATAGTTCGATATATCGTTCAGACACCTGGGTTACAAATTCGTCCGACATTTCGGGAACAACCTGCCCTTCCTTCCCCTGAAAACCATTGGAAATGAGCCATTGCCTTACAAATTCCTTGGAAAGTTGTTTCTGCTGTTCTCCACTTTTCTGTCGATCTTCATATCCTTCGGCATAAAAATACCTGGAAGAGTCGGGTGTATGAATCTCATCGATCAGCATAATCTGTCCATTCTTAACTCCGAATTCATATTTTGTATCAACCAGTATCAGCCCCATATCCGCTGCCATTTCTGTTCCGCGCTGAAAAAGTTTCCTGGTGTAATCTTCCAGTACCAGGTATTCTTTCTCTGAAACAAGACCCTGGGAGATAATTTCTTCCCTGGAAATATCCTCATCATGTCCCTGATCAGCTTTTGTTGTTGGAGTAATTAACGGTTCCGGAAACCTGTCATGTTCCTTCATTCCTTCTGGCATAGACACTCCACAGATCTCTCTTTTGCCGTCGCGGTATTCGCGCCAGGCATGGCCCGTCAGATAACCCCTGATAACCATCTCCACCTTGTATGGTTCTGCAAAATGACCGGCAGTTACATTTGGATCCGGGGTTCCTGTTTTCCAGTTCGGGACAAGGTCGGAAGTGGCATCCAGAAACTTGGTTGCAATCTGGTTCAGCACTTGTCCCTTAAAGGGAATACCGTGGGGAAGCACAACGTCAAATGCTGAGATCCTGTCAGTAACAACCATTATCAGCACTTCATCATTGATATTGTATACATCCCTTACTTTACCATGATATACATTTTTTTGTCTCGGAAAACTATAATTTGTTCCTGTTAAAGCTGCCATCTTTCACTCTGATTTTTATAAATTTATACTTTACGTTGATTCACCGGGAATAATTCAAAATTTGCAGTAAATTTAGCCCTGCCTCAGCCTTACCAATCCTGTTTTAAATAATCCACTATTTTGGTTCCTTTTGACGCTGCTAATTTACATAAATAGGGACAGAATACGATAAAATTTTAGCAACACCAATGACTACCATCTGAGTCGGTCATATATCCCTGATAAACTTACACTTTATTATTGTTTTTCTTCTCTTCCCTGTCGTATGCTTTCACAATTTTTCTTACCAGTCTGTGCCTGATTATATCCCGTTCATCAAACCGGATAACCGAGATACCGTCAATATTTTCAAGTAGTCTGATCGCCTGTATAAGGCCCGATTGTGTGTTTCCGGGCAGATCCACCTGTGTAATATCTCCAGTTACAATAAACTTTGCCTGGGGCCCCATTCTGGTTAGAAACATTTTGAACTGGCTAATGGTTGCATTCTGAGCTTCATCAAGGATCACAAATGCCTGATCAAGGGTTCTGCCCCGCATATACGCCAGCGGTGCGATCTGGATGACCTTATCCTCCATATACTGCATCAGTTTTTTGGCAGCAATCATATCCCGTAATCCGTCGAACAGCGGTTGAAGGTATGGATCCAGTTTCTGAGCGAAATCGCCGGGCAGGTAGCCTAGTTTTTCACCAGCTTCTACAGCAGGACGCGTAAGAACAATACGTTTTACCTCCCTGTTCCTCAAGGCACGAACCGCCAGTGCAATGGCCGTATATGTTTTACCAGTACCAGCCGGTCCAATGGCCAGTACGAGATCGTTTTTTGAAGCATGTTCAACAAGCTCCTTTTGGTGAATGGTTAATGCCCTGATGGGCTTTGCCTTGTCGCCATGCAATAACACGTCCTCCATTGGACCAGGGCCAGCAATCTTATAATTGGCATCACCACCGATGATCTCATCAAAATCATCCATGGTAAGCCTGTTAAACTTTACGATGAATTTGACAAGAAGTTCAACTTTTTCCTCGAATTGTTCAATACGCTTTAATTCCCCTTCAACCTTTAGTACATTCCCCCTTGAAATGATCTTCAAATCGTCGAAGCTGGATTTTAATTTATTGAAGCGCACATTGTTTACACCAAAAAAATCAACCGGCTCAATACCCTCTAAATTGATTTGTTTTTGCGCCATAAATTGAATTATAATCACTACTTTTGATATAGACAAAATAAACTGTTTTTTTTTACATTCCAATAGAAATTCCTTGTACTATTCAGATGCATTTTGTTACGCTGACCTCAGATTGGAACAATGACGACTTTTACACCGGGGCAATAAAAGGAGCCATTTTATCATCATGTGATCTTGTGGAAATCATAACACTCAGTAATCGTGTGAAAGCCTTTGGAACGGCTGAAGCAGCGTTTATCGTCAGAAACAGTATGCATCATTTCCCTCCGGACACGATTCATATCATAGCTGTTGGCTCTGAACCTGAACCTAATGCCCGGATGCTTGCTGCCCGGATTGATAACCAGTATTTTCTGTGTGCCGATAACGGAATACTGGGTTTACTTGGCGATTCAGTTTCTTCAGAGGTAGTAAAGTTAACTCCTCTTAAAGATGGTATTCATGAGAGTTTTCCTGAACTTAATTTTTTCACCAGTGCCGCATGTCGTCTAATTAATGGGGAGAAATTCAGTGATTTAGGCGTATCAGTTATTGATTACAAAAAACAGGTTCCCCTCAGGGCCACGCTGGAAAACAACACCATTACCGGTACCGTGATATATATTGATTCTTTTGGAAATGCGATCACTAATATTTCCAGGGAGTTATTCGACAGAATTGGAAAGGGTCGAAATTTCACTATTTTTGTGCAGAGCAAACATTACAAGATAAACCGGCTGAATAAATACTACGCTGAAACTTCTGCCGGCGATCTTTTGTCTCTTTTTAACTCCATCAATCTACTGGAAATCGCAATCAGAAATGGTTCGGCGAAAGATCTTCTGAACTTGAACACTGATTCTACCATCAGGGTGGAATTTAAATAATATTTTCATGAGCAGTAAAGCGGAAAAGATGAATGCGTTCGGACGTATCCTTGACATCATGGATGAATTGAGGGAGAAATGCCCGTGGGACAAGGAGCAGACGATGGAGTCGTTGCGTAACCTAACCATTGAGGAGACCTATGAGCTTGCAGATGCCATCCTGGATAAGGATATGAACGAGATCCGCACCGAACTCGGGGATCTGCTGTTGCATATCGTATTTTATGCCAAAATAGGAGAAGAGAAGCAAATATTCGATATTACTGATGTAATTAATACGATTAATGAGAAACTTATTTTTCGTCACCCGCATGTTTTTGGTAACAGAAAGGTATCCGGGTCAGCTCAGGTAGTGAGCAACTGGGAAGAATTGAAATTGAAGGAGAACGATGGTACAAAACGTGTATTGAGTGGTGTTCCGACTTCTCTTCCTGCACTTATCAAGGCACACAGAATCCAGGATAAGGCAAGGGCTGTAGGGTTTGACTGGGCAGAACGGGAGGACATATGGCAGAAGGTGGAAGAGGAGCTTGGAGAAGTACGCGAAGAGTTGACGAATGGTAATGAGGATACAATTGAAAGTGAATTTGGTGACCTGCTTTTTTCCATCGTAAATGCGGCGCGATTATATAACGTGGAGCCAGAAACCGCACTGGAAAGAACCAATAAAAAATTTATCAGCAGATTCAGTTACATCGAAGAACATGCCAGGTCCAAAGGACAATCCATTAAGGAACTATCTTTTCAGGAGATGGATAAATTATGGGAAGAAGCCAAGCTGAACAGTAACCATTAGGGCCAACCCCCTATTTTTCTCCGGTAGCTTTTTTCTCCTTTTTAACCGGGGAGGCGTCATTTTTCTCTTTTTCCCCCTCCTTTTCGGTTGTATCTCCCTCCTTCTTTTCAACGATTTCAAGCAGATTCATTTCATGAAGCTGATTGTACCATGTAATTACTTTTTTAATATCCGAGACATAGACTCTGTTTTCGTCATATTCGGGCAATACCTCTGAAAAATATTTCTTCAATTCCTCGTTCCCAGATTTGGGGTCAATGGCTACCCCTCCCTCCTCTTTCTGATGTATCCTTAACAAAACATCGGCCAGTGGAATATCTTCTTTCTCAGCAAAAATGGAAATATCGTCCAGTGAGCTTACCCTTGCAGTTGCCGGGGCCACGGTGCGTTTCTTATCCACAAGTGATTCAACAATTACACCATTTCTTGCCTGGGCCAGAAATCTGTACAGTCCACCTTTTCCTGCTATAGACATCAGGTCTTTTACATTAATCGTATTCATTTCAGTTTAAATTTTTGCCTTTAAATTTAGCTTATTCCACGTTGCTTTTTAATACTGTCGTATGCATCCTTTACCTTTCTGAATTTCTCCTGTGCCACCTTTTTGAAATCGTCGCCCAGGTGGCTCACCTTGTCAGGATGATATTTCATGGCCATCCTCCTGTATGCTTTTTTCACATCTTCGTCACTGGCACTCGGATCGATTTCCAGAATCTTGAATGCAGCATCCGATTCGCTGATAAACATTGCCTGAATGCTCTCCATGTCGGAAGTTGTAATATTCATAAATCCAGCAATCTTCCTGATCAGCTCTTTCTCTGCTTCTGTAATACCAGCATCTGCCGCCGCAATACCAAACAGAAAATGAATCATCTCCAGTCTGTATGAGTAGTCCAGGCGCTGGTTAAGCTGTGCTGTGACCTCCCTGACCGGTATCTCTTGTTTCAGAATATCCCGTAACATCACAACTGCTTCCTGCGCTGTATCTTCACCAAATCTTGTGTAGAAATATTGCTTCACATAATCGAGTTCACTTTTCATGATTCGTCCGTCAGCTTTCATTACTGCAGCTACTAGAACCAGCAACGACGCAGCATAATCTCCCCTTCTCGTGGAAGACTGATAAAGCCTGCTCTGTGTCCCGGTTGTTCCGGTATCGAACATGGATCCAAGTGCCAATCCAAGTATTCCACCAATCGGGCCACCAACTGCCCAACCCAGACCCAAACCAATCCATTTAGCAAATTTTGCCATCTCTATATCATTTAATTTTTAAAAAATTCATGTGCAAATCTACGATTTGTGGAAGAATCATACTATCGTTCTCATTGTAAATTATAAAATCTGCCAATTTCTCTTTTTTCAACACATCCATCTGGTTATTTATTCTCTCCATTACCTTCTCCTCCGAAACCCCGTCCCTCTTCATTACACGATCAATCCTTGTTTTCAGATCAGCCTTCACGAACAGGGTATAGTCCATTTTTTCCGCCCCTCCGGATTCGAAAAGTATAGCAGCCTCCTCAATTACATAAGGATCCTCTTTGAAATCCGCTGACCACCTTTCAAAATCATTATGAACTACAGGATGAACAATTGAATTCAACAGTTCAAGTGCCTGCTGGTCTTTAAACACGACCTCCCCCAGATAGCTTCTGTTGAGTTTTCCCTCCAGGTAAACCTCCTGACCAAAATGCTTGTTCAAGGCATCAATGATTGCAGGATCAGACTCCATCAATCTTTTTGCCTCCGTGTCCGCAGCATAAACCGCAACACCCAAAGATTGAAATATCTCACTCACATAAGTTTTTCCGCTGCCAATACCTCCCGTCAGTCCAATTTTTAACATTATTTCACGGATAATAGGTATTCAACATATTTGGGATAAAAATCACCTCCCCTCAGCTCCTCCGGCTTGGATCGCATGTAAACCTGCAACCTGTCCGGATTATCCATAACTTCATGATAATCAACTTCGATCCAGAAGGCATCAGGTACAATCCGGTCGTATTCACTAAGGCCTATATTGCCAGTAACCCTTACCTGTTGCGGAAATGTCTGCATTCTGAGGGAATCAGGCAGCCCATTTATCCGGACAGGCACCATTACCTGGACTTCCGTAAGCTTTTCAAGTTCAATCTTGCAATTCACTTCATGAACCTGAAACCTTAACCGGTGGGGAACTGCAATCTCCAGCACATCGTTATAACTTTTCGTCAATGTACCGGGCACCTTTTTTTTGGTTCGTAAATACCTGAGTGTGTCAAGGTAAATATCAGGACCTGTTACCAATATAGATTCGGGACTGATCAGTATATCATCTTTCATGACAAATCCGCGGCCCATAGTAAACTCCAGGTCAGGTTTTACCTGTACCATCCGGCTTACTTCTGTAGCAAACTGAAAAACCAACGTATCCGGGAAAACTTCCAAAAGTTGCAAATCGCCAGGAAGTTGTCTGGCAAGTCTCTCCCTGGTATACCTGGTTAGCAGATAAAATTTTGTGGTATCCCCTGCCATCCTGTTCATGGTAAAATTTGAAACCGGAAAGCTGAGTGGAATGGGACGGTTCGTTAATTTATAACTGAGTAATGCATAACCATGTGCATTAACCTTCAGACCAAGGTGGTCAGGCACTTCATTAACCAGCATCTTGTTTGGCGGAAACTTACTGTAGGTAATCGGGTATTTGATTTCAGCTGTATAGTCTTTGCTGAGTGCATTCAATAACCAGATGACCGCAGCTATTGCAAGAAAGAAAGAAAAAACCATTAATTTTCTCCTCCACTCAAGTTGCTTTCCTTTGGACATATCCAGTATGCCGGACTTCTTTATGGGATCATCTGTTGCCATCAGCAAGCGTAAAATTACTAAAAAAAAAGAGTTCAGCCGATTTTGTGATGGCTGAACTCCTGTGCTGTTTAAAAAAGTCTGTTATTTCTTCGCTGTTGCAGCAGTGTCTGATGCATCTTTTACAATGGCTGTTTTATCAACCTTAACCACTGTGTTTTCAGCGATCTCTAAAGTGACTGTTGTATCTTTAACATCAGTTATTTTACCATAAAGGCCGCCACTGGTCAGTACTTTGTCTCCTTTTTTCAGAGAACTTCTGTAATTTGTCATCTCTTTCTGCTTTTTCACTTGTGGACGTATCATGAAAAAGTAAAAAACAACGATAATCAGTACGAGAAAGATTAATGATTGCATTCCAGGTGTTTTAGGAGCTGCGTTCTGTAACAATACAAATAATGAATTCATAATAAATATTTATTTCAGTTAATTAAAATTTTCTACTATCGCTTTAAGTTGTAAATCCTCTTTTGCGTTTACTGCATTTGAGAACACGGAAATTTTGATGTTCTGTGTTCCCTTTTTACCCGATGCATTAAAAACCACCCGGATGGATTCGGATTCTCCCGGATCCACCGGATCTTTCTTCCACCCTGGTACGGTACACCCGCAACCGGCTTTAATATCGTGGATAATAAGTGGCCCCTTCCCGGTATTGGTATAGTCAAACCATACAACTACTTGTTCGCCCTCATTAATTCTGCCGATGTCATTGATTAACGAATCAAATGCAATCATCGGTAAACTTTCCACATTGTTCATCAAAGAACTTCCTGAATCCGGATTTTTTGTCTCCCGGCCTCCGCATGATGTAAAAACAAGCGCTAAAATCAGTATTCTGCAAATAACCGGTTTCATTCAGAATTGTAAAGATAATTTATTTCTGTTGCGGAACATCGTTTTCTCCGATCAGACCTCTGCCTGATTTCCGGATTTTCTTACTCTCTTTCAGCTGACTCGCTACCTTATCGAGAACACCATTGATAAATACATTGCTCTTACTGGTACTGTATATCTTTGATATTTCAAGATATTCATTGAGTGTGACTTTCGTTGGAATGGAAGGAAACCCAATAAACTCGGTAATGGCCAGCTGCATAATCAGAATATCCATAAACGCGATTCGATCCAGATCCCAGTTCCTGGTATTTGATTTAATATATGCAATATACTCCTCCTTATTGGCAATGCATTTCCGCAACAAATTGATGGCAAACTCTTTATCCTCGGGCACCTTTCTGTTATCCGGATTCTTGAAAAGATCAAGCAACGGTTTGTCTTGCGGCCCATCTTCCTTGAAGCGTTTTAGCGTTTTAATGACCATACTGATCATATATTCCAGGTCGTCCAGCCAATAAATACTTTGCTCTTCAAGTATCTGTTCAAGATTCTCATTGGGATAGATAATATCGGTCAGAAGATGGGTGAAAAGTTTTAACTCATCGGCAAAAGTCACGGCATCGGCATTCATAAACTCAATAAATCCCTCATCAGAACTGATTAACTGGTGAAACTCCCTAATCAGTTCCGGATAATTTACCCACGATATCTTTTTAATATCAATGTACCTGAGCAACTGGTCACAATTCCTGAACTGCTCTATCAGATTGGAGTCAATAAATCTTGTATTGGGATGAAGATCCTCGTTGGAAGGAACCATTTTTTTCCTGGCCAGATCTATCCGTGATTCGGCATAATTAGCGATATCAATCAATAATACAAATATGGAATGATAAAGTTCATATGCCTTGTTGATATTAAACAGTAACTCCTTTTCTGCCTTCAACAACTGTCCGTCATCTGTATTATAATAGGCATATAAAGTTTGAAGTGTCTTAATACGTAGCTGCCTTCTGCTGATCATCTCTAAAGAACTCTGATTTTCTTGTTATTTGCGAGCAAATTTACACTATTTTTCCAATAATTATACATTTTAAAAGCGGTACTACACCACAATTATTTGAATATTAATAAAATATTTTACATTTTTGAATAAGAATTGAGGATAAACCCTAACTAAATCACCAGAAATGAACGAAGAAGGACTAGAAAAAAATGATGAGATGGGAAATGAGAATCCCAGGGATGAGATTCACTCAAAGGTTGTAAGGGCCGGGAAGAGGACCTATTTTTTCGATGTTAAGGCAACAAGGCGTAACGATTATTATCTTACCATTACTGAAAGTAAGAAGCGTTTTGGAAGAGATGGGAAATTCTTTTACGAGAAGCACAAGCTTTTTCTTTATAAAGAAGATTTCGACAAATTTGCCGACAGTCTGAAAGAAGTAATCGAGTTTATCCGGGAAGCAAACCCACAACCTATTGAAATTGACGAACAACCGGCTTCCAGAACAGAAGAACGAAGCCAGGAAGAGGTAACAGTTGATTCAAAAGATTTTACAAGTGTGGAATTTGAAGATCTGGATGACTCCAATGCCTGATTGATCACTGTCAATAAACCCAATTAAATAAACTGAACGATTTTCGGAATTTTCGGAAAGGGTCATTTATTGCCTTTCTGTTCAATAAATTCAGTCACCTCATCAAATGTTAGTTTTTTAACATTTGTTACGATAAATGTATCCCTTAAAAAGTCACCATAGAGATTACATTCGTCAATCCCTTCAGTAAAAATATCTTTTACGGCATATTGTATAGGAAGCAGAACTACAAAATTTGCCAGGTAACCACTTACCTCACAATCTTCTATTTCTGCTTCATATTTTTTCAGCACGTAGGGAAACTCTTTCCGGATAATTTTCTTTTGAAAATCTGTGAATTTCTTCCTGCTTCTGGCAATTAAAACCACAAAATACCGGAGTTTATTATCTTTTCCACCCAGTCCTGTTGAGATGAATACCTGGTTCTCCTCAAGCAAATGACTTTCAAGGTGCATCTTCGATTCCTGCAGTGCGAGAACACTCCAGTCATGCAGTCCTTCCTCCGGATTCTTCGCATACTCTTCTATAGCCCTGAAGGCTGAAACATCCTCAATTGTGGCCAGCCTGGCCAGTAATTTTTTTTTATTTTTAAGGGAGAACTCCGGTTCTCTGAGCAGATCAATCTGATCGAGTGCCCACTTATTATCATACTGTTGAGATACTTTTTTTGAGAATTCAAAATATTCCACCTGAAGATCCACATCGATGGTTCCCTCCATGATGTTAAGATTCCCGGGGTCTTTCCCAATCAACTCCCTGATTTTATCGTATAAATTCTCACTATCCTTCATCAGTCAAAATAAGTATGGATACTAAATATATAAAAAATCAATTTATTACAATTAAATTGATTGTTAAAATTTTTTTTTCGCAGCTATGTAAACTGAAATATCGGCTCAGAATTCCTAAATTTGAAATCGCAAAAACACTGAATCAGATTCCAATCGTGGAAATGGCAACCAAAAAATTCAAATGATGGATATCCTATTAATTATAGGCGGAATTGCGCTTATTGTAATCGGTTTCTTAGGTAGTGCGCTACCTGTATTGCCAGGCCCACCGCTGGCATGGGTTGGTTATTTACTTCTCCGCTGGACAGAATCTGTGGGAGATAATGAAAGTTATGATACAGCGTTGTGGATCATGCTCTTTTTTGTGGTTTTGGTTACCGTACTCGATTATGTTGTACCAGTCTGGGGCACAAAAAAATGGGGCGGATCCAGAGCTGGTATGTGGGGCGCCACCATAGGTCTTATCGTAGGTTTGTTCTTCGGACCCGTGGGCATTATCATCGGCCCCTTTGCGGGTGCGTTTATTGGTGAACTCTCTTCCGGGAAGGAGCAAAAAGCAGCATTACGGGCAGGATGGGGTTCATTCCTCGGTTTTCTTCTGGGAGTCGGAATGAAACTAATGGTTTGTGCTACACTGCTGTTTTTGTTTATCTATCATTTGGTCAGGTAGACGCTTTCAAGGCAATGGGAACGCCGGTATTATGATCCCAGTGTTGCCACCATCACGGCTTTAATGGTATGCAAACGATTTTCGGCTTCATCGAAAACAATGGAATGTGCAGATTCAAAAACATCATCGGTCACCTCCATGGCCTCCAGTCCAAATTTTTTGTACATCTCCTCCCCTACCTTTGTATCCCTGTTATGAAACGCCGGCAGACAATGTAAAAACTTTACCTGTTTATTGCCGGTTTTCTCTAATACTGATTTATTGACCTGGTAAGGCTTTAATAATTCTATCCGTTCTTTCCACACTCCATCAGGTTCACCCATGGAAACCCATACATCGGTATATAGAAAATCAACTCCTTTTACTCCTTCGTCCACACGCTCGGTGATGGTAATTTTCGCCCCGGTTTTTTCAGCGATCTCCCAACATTGTTTTACAAGCGCTTCATCAGGCTGGCACTCCTTTGGCGCGACCGCCCTGAAATCCATGCCCATTTTTGCTGCACCTACAAGGAGTGAATTCCCCATATTGTTCTTTGCATCCCCGAGGTAAGCAAATGAAACTTCGTGTAACGGTTTGTCCGAATGTTCCATCATGGTCATGAAATCGGCCAGTATCTGGGTTGGATGAAACTCAGTGGTCAATCCGTTCCAGACCGGTACCCCTGCATACGCCCCAAGTTCTTCAACCACATCCTGTCCAAATCCCCGGTATTCAATTCCATCGTACATTCTTCCAAGTACACGTGCTGTATCTTTCATCGATTCTTTGTGTCCGATCTGCGATCCCGACGGCCCCAGGTAGGTAACATGTGCGCCCTGTTCATAGGCAGCGACCTCAAAGGCACAACGGGTCCTGGTTGATGATTTCTCAAATATCAATGCGATGCTCTTCCCAGTTAGCCGGTGTACCTCGTTCCCACTGTACTTGGCTCTCTTCAGCGAAAAACTCAGTTCAAGCAAAAACCGAATCTCTTCAGGTGAAAAATCGAGTAATTTTAAAAAATTCCTGTTTCTCAAATTATAAGCCATGATCGTATTTTTTTATTTCAGGTTCACAAAAATAGATTAATCTTCGTATTCCATGGTAATTTTTGTACCATAACTTTTGTCCTCAAGCTTAAATGCTTCTGTGATCACACTCTTTGATCCCCCGTTTTTTATAAATTCAAGACAAGCCATTATTTTGGGGCCCATATCGCCTTCCCCGAACATTCCGGCCTCCAGGTATTTCAACGTGTCCTTGTAATTTAGAAACTCCTTTTCCTCCTGTTCAGGTGTACCATAGTTCAAATAGACAAAAGGGACATCGGTTAAAATATAAAATTCGTCTGCTTTGATACGGGAAGCCAGCAGCGCTGAAGCATTGTCTTTATCGATCACTGCTTCTGAAGGTCTGACCCTCCCCTCTTCATCCATATATACCGGGACACCTCCTCCACCGGCTGCAATAATGATGGTGCCCTGCCTGGCGAGCGATTCAATAACCTTTTCATTCATGATCCCCACAGGTTTTGGTGACGGTACCACCCTGCGCCATCCTCCTTTCTGCTTTTTATCTTCCTTAAATTCCCACCCTTTCCCTTTCGTTAACCTCTCAGCCTCCTCCCTGTTGTAAATTTTACCAACCCTTTTGGTTGGTACCTTAAAAGCAGGGTCATCCTTCTCAACCAGTACCTGGGTAACAAGCGTTACGATCTCTTTTTTGATATTGTGCTTATTCAGTACATTCCTGAACATTCTTTCTATCATGTACCCGATACCTCCCTGTGAATCTGCCACACAAATATCAAGTGGCATCTGGGGTATATTATATACCGACTCCCCTGCATCATTACGCATCAGTATATTCCCCACCTGAGGTCCGTTTCCATGGGTAATCACCAATTCATACCCCTCATTCAATAGATGAACCAGGTTTTCCAGCGTATCGGTGGTGTTCTGTTCCTGCTCCTCTATCGTACCCGCCTGGTCACCCCGCAACAGCGCATTGCCTCCCAAAGCTATTACCGCAACTTTTTTCATAATATTCAAAATTAACAAGAGTACAAATCTAGATTATTTATAGGCTTAATTACCACCGAATTCATGATTTACAGCATATGTAACCATGTTATGCAGAGACTAGGCCTGCCTTGTCTCAACTGATCACAGATGATTTTAAAAAAAATGAATCGTTTCAAATTTCGCTTTGCTTTGTTCAACTTCGTTTCCTATTTTTAGGCAATTTATTATTGCATGTCCAGATTCTTCCGATATATCTTACCCTTAATTGCCATCTTGTTCCTGAACCATGGGTGCGGGCGAACCAAAAGATCTTCAGAAACCATGGAAGGGCATCTCATAAAATACCAGGTTAATTACCTGGAAGATATGGCAGGTGACATTCCCACGAAATTGCTCCCCGACGTAATGGAAGCGTATTATACTAACCGGTATGTTATGACCAGAATTCATGGTTTCTTTGGTCAGTTCACGCTTAGCCAGCTGGCAGATCTCAGTCATAATTCTGTAACTACACTGCTCAATTTTTTCGGAAACAAAATTTATTGTACAGGTGAGAAAGGAGAGCTGCCTGCCGGAATTTCAGAAATCAGGGAATATTCGGTGTTGATTACAAATGACACGTTAAGAATCGGTGGATTTTTATCCAGAAAAGCGGTGATCACTTCCGGGGAAGTTGCGTATGACATATTCTTTATTGAAGATATTGATATAAAAAATCCGAACATAACCACCCCATATTATTTTATCGATTACGTACTTTCAGATTTCAGGGTCCAGCTCAGTATTCTGAAAATGAGGCTGATCATGGTTCATCATGAATACACTTCCTTCAAATCATCCTATTTTGAAATTCCCGAAGATTACAAACAGGTTTCCAAAGAAACTATGGAAACTATTATTAACAACCTGTTCACAAAAGAATAGTTAACCTGTTGTCGTTATTACTAAATTAGTACTCTGAAATTATTGGGTATTCTTTGGCAGAATGTATTAGAAATGAGCAGGAAAAAGAAAAAATCAAAATCAATTGATGAAAAGGGATTTATCAAATTCCTGAAGGATGAACGGTTCCGGTATGCAACAGGCATCATAATGATTCTATTTGCATTCTACCTGTTCCTCTCCTTCATCTCCTATTTCTTTCACTGGGAAACGGACCAGGATTTTCGCTGGGCCGAAGTATTTTCCGGTCCGGAAATTACCGTAGAGAACCAGGGTGGGAAATGGGGGGCATGGCTTTCCGACATTTTCATCAACAGGTGGTTCGGCTTCCCAAGCCTCCTGTTTCCAATTATTCTGATTGCATGGTCACTTCATTTTTTCAAGTTCAGTTTTTTTAAAATATGGTCCGTTACCAGAAACTCCCTCATCCTTATCATCCTGTTATCCATAACGTTTGGCGCCATATTCGGAAGCGCTTCAGGATACCTGGGAGGTGGTCCGGGAGGCACACACGGCTTTCACATCAGCAGATGGATGATCGCCTTGATGGGGACAGTCGGAACCGGTTTTGCACTGACAATTCTGTTCTCCTCTTTTTTTCTCTTCACAACCCCGGTCCTGAACATGATTAAGGAGCGAAAAGGTATGCCGGGTGATGAAGAACCAAATGAGGAACATACCAACGCCGATGAAGATCTCACCTTTGAACAAAGTACAGGACCTCAGGATAACGGCAGATCCGTTAAGCATGAAGAAGCTGAAGATGAAAATTTCATTGTCAGCGAGAATCATGTTACCGTTGATGAAAGGAGTAGTAATAATGGGGATGAAGTAGAGATAACAGTTGAAAAATCTTCTCAGGAGGAGCACCTGAAAGGGGATGGAACGGCCGGCGAATTGCAGAATTATGATCCGACCCTGGAATTGCCAAATTACAAGCTTCCGCCACTCAGTATACTGAAAGATTATGATTCGGGAGATACTACAGTTACCAATGAAGAGTTGATCTCCAATAAGAATAAGATTGTTGAAACCCTCGCATCCTATAAAATCAAGATTGATAAGATCAAGGCTACCATCGGACCAACGGTAACTTTGTATGAGATCGTGCCTGCTCCGGGGATACGAATCTCCAAGATCAAGAATCTGGAAGATGATATTGCGCTAAGTCTGGCTGCTCTCGGAATCAGAATTATTGCTCCCATTCCTGGCAAGGGGACTATTGGAATTGAAGTTCCGAACCAGACACCCCGCCTGGTTGCGATGAAAACCATCCTTGGATCCAGAAAATTCCAGGAATCGGATTTCGAACTGGCCATTGCTTTAGGTAAGACTATTTCCAATGAAACTTTTACGTTTGACCTGACCAAGATGCCACACCTGTTGGTGGCAGGGGCCACTGGTCAGGGTAAATCTGTGGGACTGAATGCCATAATTGCCTCCCTGCTTTACAAAAAACACCCGGCCCAGCTTAAATTTGTGATGATTGATCCGAAAAAAGTGGAACTCTCCCTCTTTTCCAGGATAGAAAACCACTTCCTGGCCAAACTGGAAGACACAGAGGAGGCCATTATCACTGACACGCAAAAGGTGATCAGCACCCTCAATGCACTGTGTGCCGAGATGGATGAGCGGTACGACCTGTTACAGATGGCTCATGTAAGAAATATTAAGGAATACAACAAGAAATTCATCGACAGGAGATTAAATCCTGAAAAGGGGCACAGGTACATGCCGTTTATCGTAGTGGTGATTGATGAATTTGCAGATCTGATCATGACCGCCGGAAGGTCCATTGAGACCCCCATCTCAAGACTTGCACAACTGGCCAGGGCAATTGGTATTCATCTGGTGATTGCAACCCAGCGCCCCACAACAAACATTATTACCGGCGTTATCAAAGCTAATTTCCCTGCCCGGATCGCATTTCGTGTATCTTCTGGAATCGACTCCAGAACAATTCTTGACGGACCCGGTGCAGATCAGCTTATTGGCCGGGGCGACATGTTATTTATGAGCGGGAATGAGCCGGTGAGGATACAGTGTGCCTTTATAGATACACCTGAAATTGACGATCTGACTGAATTTATCAGTGAACAGAAAGGATATGCCGGGGCGATGGAACTGAAGGGGGTTGATGAAGGTACAGGGGAACCCATTGAGGTGGACATGAGAAAAAGAGATGATATGTTTGAAGAGGCGGCCCGACTGGTAGTACAACACCAACAAGGTTCAACTTCACTTATACAGCGAAAGCTTGCACTTGGCTATAACCGCGCCGGAAGAATAGTTGATCAACTTGAGGCGGCCGGTATTCTTGGCCCCCCTGAAGGTAGTAAGGCCAGACAGGTTCTTGCCAAGGATGAATTCAGTTTGGAACAGATTTTGAATGAACTCTAATAAACTATTGTCATGAAATCGTTAATACCCTGGATTCTTTGCCTGCCTGTTCTCTCGTTATTCGGACAGAAAGATGTAACTGCTGAACAGTTCCTGGACAATGTATCGAAAGAGCTGAATCCCGAACATGCACTGAATATCGAATTTGACTATATACGTGATGACCTGAAGTCCGAAAGCACACTTCAGGGAGAAGGTTCACTCATTCTCATGGGGGAAAAATACAAAATCGACCTGGGAGATGCCGTTATTTACTTCGATGGTACTAAACAATACTCATTGCAGACAGAGATTGAAGAGGTTTATATCAGTGTTCCGGATCCTGATAACACGGAATTTCTCTTTTCGGACCCCATCAGGTTGCTGAGAAACTACAAGGAGGATTTCAAATACAGGAACATGGGTCACGGCCATTTCCAGGGAATTCCGGCCACTGAAATTCAACTTTACCCGGAAGAACTCGGCGGTCCTTATGCCCTGGTTAAACTATTCTTCTCCATTGAAAAACAGGATCTGTTGTCTATCGTTATCCGCCATAAGGATGGTATACTGTATACCATGATCGTTACCAAAATGAAAAGAAAAGAGGATCCGGGCATCGAATTCTTCCGTTTTAACCAGCAGGAGTACCCCAATGTAGATGTGATAGAACTGATTTAATTTCTCCCTATCCCCCCTACTCCGGATAGGTGATCCGTGCATGGTGGATATTAATCAACTTCTGCTTAAATATCTTTTTGATCTCAGCAATATCCCTGAATGTAATATCCGCATCCGAATATTGATCTTCTTCTGTCTGGTGAGCGACAATATTATCTACCAACAGGTTTAGGCTCTCTTCATTGATCTCATTCATACTGCGGGATGCCGCTTCAACAGAATCTGCAATCATAACTACAGCCATCTCCTTCATATAGGGCTTGGGTCCCGGGTATCTGAACTCACTGATATCTACCTTTTCCTCAGGATTAACATTAATATATGACTTGTAGAAGTATTGTACTGTCGAAGTACCGTGATGGGTAAGTATAAAATCAATAATTTGTTGCGGCAAATTGTATTTCCTTGCAATCTCCACACCATCATCCACATGGTCAATGATGATTTTGGCACTGGTTTTAAAATCGATTTTATTATGCGGATTCTCTCCATCACGCTGATTTTCAATAAAAAAGTACGGATTATTCATCTTGCCGATATCGTGATACAGGGCCCCTGTCCTTACAACCAGTGGATTCCCTCCCACTTTCAATACTGCCTCTTCAGCCAGGTTGGCCACCTGTAGAGAGTGTTGAAACGTACCTGGGGCCTTCTCTGCCAATTTTCGAAGCAATGGCTGATTTGTATCAGAAAGTTCGAACAGTGTAGCATCCGATAGAAAACCAAAAAGTCGTTCGAATATGTAAATAAGCGGATAAACAGTAAGGATCAATAATCCATTTCCTCCGAACCATAACAACTGGGGCCAGTCCACCCCGGTTAGCGATCCCTCCTGCATCAGTGACAACAACACGAAGATCAATGAATAAGTGAGGCCAACGAAAACTGCGATATAGAATAAAATACTTCTCCGGTAATAGGACCTCATTGAGAATACAGCAACCACACCTGCAAGAAAGTTCATCAGGATAAACTGGTAACTGTTGGATATCCAGATTCCTGCCATCAGTAAAATAAGGAAATGAACAAAAAGTGCAAACCTCACATTGAAAAAAGTCTTCAGAAATATTGGGATAATGGCAAACGGTATCACATAGTAACTGATCGCTTCATTATTGACAGTGACTTTGGTAAGTCCCACCATCATTACAACCAGAGAAAGCAGAAAAATTGATTGTGCTGTGCTGTTTAATATATCCTTTCTGAAATTGGAAACATACCAGAGCAGTGACAGGAATAACACGGAAATAAAGAGAAATTGCGCCAGGTAAAGGATGGTATAATTTTTATTAATGTTGGAGCTTGACTCATATTCCCTGCGCAGCGATTCCACAAGCCGGTATTTTTCCGTAGAGACCAGTTCACCCCGGGCGATGATAATCTGACCCGACTGCACCATTCCCTGGGCCATGGATATTTCCCGGAGTTTTGAATCCAGTATATTTTTAGTCATAGATTGATCATAGAACATGTTTGGCCGGATATATTTTGTAACAGTCTGACCCGATAATATCTGCTGATCTGAGCGAGAAGTGTAATCCCGTAACCTGTTCATAATAAATTCGTACGCTTTTTTCTCAGTATACACATCAGAAAGGAAAGTCTCCTCTGCCAGCTGTTTTCTCCTGACCATGAACTTAAGATCATCCACATTTTCAAGTTGCAGATCAGGATGAAGTTCAATAATACCGGTATTGTATACATGCTGTAATAACCCGGGCAGGGTGTCAATGATCCTTCGGTGAAAAGGGGTGAGGGCCTGAAAGCTAAATGTACCACTGGTACCGGATCCCAGATCATCCATCATTTCCGATATACTTTTATCTGCCACAGCGGTATCCATGGTGAAATAGGGCGTATTATTTCTTTTGATACTGTCTATTTCCTTTTCAATCTGAGCATCCTCTTTGTACACCGGAAAATCAAAGGGTGCAATCAGGTTCTGGTGCTTCCATGGCCGGTTCTTCACATACTCATACTGGAATTTACCCTCCCTGGGATACATCCAGAATACAATCAGTATGCTGATCAGGTACAGCAGGGAAACCCTTACAGGTTTCCAATATTTGAGTAACCGTTCCATGGTTTTCATAAATTGATCTTTATTTCTGCACCTTACGGGCACAAAGAATTATGTTAAAAGCAAAGATACATCATCTGTAACAATTTCAACTGTGGGTTTTGTTTACTATTTTCGTAAAAAACTTCAGCAGATGGCAGAAAACAGAGAAAAAACAGGTGTATCGTTGCAGGGATTCATTCCGGTGCGCAATGAGCCTTCCGAGAGCGCTGAAATGGTTACACAAATACTTTTCGGGGAGTTATTCGGGATTATAGAAGAAAATGGCTCCTGGGTGCTTATAAAGACACTGGACGATGGCTACCAGGGATGGGTCGACCGGAAGTGTATCGTTCCCAATGTACATCCTGTTTCTTCTCCAATAATGTTTCTGCTGGAAAATTTTCGGATCAGGAACATTACCGACGGCCAGTATGTTCTGTTGCCCCTGGGATCCTCCATTCCACTGCCAGAGCATGAAAAATTTACACTCGCAGGAGTTGAATTCCACATGGATGACTCTTCGAAACTTCACAGGCCCGGTGACAAACCAGGGGAAAAATATTTTCAAACCCTCCTCTCCATACCCTACCTGTGGGGTGGCAGATGTGGATATGGATTCGATTGTTCCGGACTCACCCAGTTTCTTTGCCGTCTGGCAGGAAAACAAATTCCCAGGGATGCCACAGATCAGTCGGCCCTGGGAGAAACGCTAAGTTTTCTGAATGAGGCCGTAACGGGCGACCTGGCATTTTTTGACAATCACGAGGGGATGATCAACCACGTAGGTATGCTCATTGGAAATGGCCATATCATTCATGCATCAGGTACCGTAAGAATTGACAGAATTGATCAACAGGGTATTTTCAATGAGAAAATAGGAGACTATACCCATAAACTAAGGGTATTGAAAAGGGTTTAACCCCTTCTCAAAGCGATATGCAAAATTAATGGGTCTTACCTTACAGAATCATTCCTGCTCCTACCGTGTTATTCGTAGCCTCATCAATGATACTGATGCTGCCAGTGATCCGGTTCTGTTTATAGCTGTCGTAATATATTGGCTTCGTAGTTTTGATGCTAATCCTGGCGATCTCATTTAATCCCACATTATCATCGTCATCCACCTCTTCCAGCGTATTGATATTCATCTTATACTTCACTTCCCTGATTACACAACGTAATTCAGCAGTAGTGTGCCTGATGGTATATTTACCGCCCATTACCATTGGTTTTTCACCAAGCCAGCAGAGCATAAGTTCGATAACCTGTCCTACTTTAGGCAAGTTGGAGGCATCAACGATCATATCACCCCTGGAAATATCGATATCATCTGCCAGTGACAGAGCAATTGATTGTGGGGGAAAAGCATGATCCAGTTTGCCGTTCATTACATCGACTGACTTTACAAGGGTGGTTTGTCCTCCCGGCAACACAGCAACCTTATCGTCAGGTTTGAAAACACCACCCGCTACCCTTCCAGCGTATCCACGATAATCGTGAAATTCCTGGCGTTGGGGACGGATCACGTACTGAACCGGGAACCGTTTGTTTGTGAAATCTGCATCACTGGTAATATCAATGGTCTCCAGCATTTCAAGAAGTGTCGGGCCGGTATACCAGTCCATGTAGTCACTTTTGTCGACCACATTGTCGCCGTTTAAGGCACTGATGGGTATAAACTGTACATCTTTGATCTGCAGCATGTTCCTCACCGGATCAAACTGCTTCAGGATACTTTCATAAACCTCTTCGCTGTACTCAACCAGATCCATTTTATTGATACATATAGCCACGTGAGGGATACCCAGTAAAGACGCGATATAAGCATGCCGCTTGGTCTGTTCCAACACACCTTGCCGTGCATCGATCAGGATCAGGGCAAGGTTTGCAGTAGATGCGCCTGTAACCATGTTCCTGGTGTACTGGACATGGCCCGGCGTATCTGCGATAATGAATTTCCGTTTTGGAGTGGCGAAATAGCGATAGGCAACATCAATGGTAATCCCCTGTTCACGTTCGGCACGTAAGCCATCGGTAAGTAATGCAAGATTTACATGTTCCTCACCCCGGTTCATGCTCGCACTCTCCAATGCTTCCATCTGATCTTCAAAAATTGCTTTGGAGTCGTATAACAGGCGTCCGATCAGTGTACTTTTTCCATCGTCTACGCTACCTGCTGTAGTAAAGCGTAAAAGCTTCATATCCAGGTATCCGGGTGCCGGGTTTGTATCTGTACTCATCTATTAAATATTTTATCCTTTGAAACTGCAAAAACGGAACATCAGAAGTATCCCTCTTTCTTTCGGTCCTCCATGGCCGCTTCCGACCTTTTATCATCGTAGCGGCCACCACGTTCGGTGGACCTGGCTGCAGCCACTTCATGAATGATATCTTCCAGTGAATTGGCCATGGAAAGTGTAAGTCCCGTACAGGTAATATCCCCGATTGTGCGACAGCGTACATCCCTGACTTCTGCCTCTTCATTTTCCTTCATCTCCATAAAATCGGCCTTAGCGAGCCAGACCCCATCGCGGTTAAATACTTCCCTTTTGTGGGTATAGTATAGATTTGGAATTGGAATTTCTTCCAGGTAGATGTATTGCCAAACATCCATCTCTGTCCAGTTACTGAGCGGAAATACTCTGAAATGTTCCCCCATCAGCTTTTTGCCATTGAAAATGTTCCATAATTCCGGGCGCTGATTTTTTGGATCCCACTGGCCAAATTCATCCCTGTGCGAGAAAAAACGTTCCTTTGCACGGGCTTTTTCCTCATCACGCCTTCCTCCCCCCAATGCAGCATCAAATTTCATCTCTTCAATGGCATCCAGCAGTGTAATGGTTTGCAGAACATTCCTGCTGGCATTAACTCCTTTTTCTTCCACAGCCCTTCCCGAATCTATTGAATCCTGGACAAGTCGTACGATACATCTTCCTCCTGTATCTGCCATCAGTTTATCCCTGAAGTCGAGTGTCTCCTGGAAATTATGTCCTGTATCGATATGCAGACAAGGAAACGGAACAACCTGTGGCCAGAATGCCTTACGTGCCAGGTAATACATTACTATTGAATCTTTCCCCCCCGAAAAAAGCAATGCAGGTTTTTCGAACTGTGCCGCCACTTCCCTTATCACATATATTGCTTCAGCTTCAAGCTCCCTCAAATGCGTTATAGAATACTCACTCATAGTTGGAAATTAATGTTCCTGTTTAGGGTTGCAAAGATAGAAAAAAGTTACGATTTTTGATTTATAAGTCTCTAAAAGTAGAGGAACCTACCAGTCCGGGGACACTGGCCAAGGCCTTATCTATGCTGGCAAATCAGCATATTAACATAGTTAAACCGTTTCTGAAAAAAAAGGCCGCCTCAAATGAGACGGCCCTTTTTTGTGTTTGGAATGACGTTATTGTTTCTCTAGTTAACGTCCCACCAGAGTTTTGAATAAATAACATCGCCATTATCAAGACCTTCCACGGCAGCAGCACGGCTCTCGCCATTCAGTGTCTGCTCTTTTTGTGGATATCTCATCCTGTAAGGAATATCAGTAACCTCTGCCACGAGAGGACTGAAGTTCTTGTCAAGCCATGTAGCCGTTGACGGAACAAACAGGCTGAAATCTGAGAATACAGGGATCAGGGTTTTGGGGAACCCGGTTCTTCTGTATTCAGTCCAGGCTGAATGACCCTGCATATAAAGGGCAATATACTTCTGTGTCAGAACGGTCTCCTCAGAGGCTGCAGGAACAGCAGCTACATAAGTTGCTGCATCAGTTGCACCAACACCCCATTTTGCGCAAGAAGCTAAAATTCCATTTTCATATTCTCCCTGATTCCATCCGCCTCTTTCACTGAGAATAAAGGCAATCTCTGCATACTCCAACAACGTCTCACCGAAGTCAGGTGTATTGATAATTGCATCACCCGGTAAAGATTCCTTGGTAAACGTTGCAGCATCTGCTGAACTTTCAGAAATAAACATTCCAACAAAATCACCATCTTCGTTCTCATTGGCATAAATTGGCAAGCGTGGATCTGTTATTCCCAGGAATGGATTTGGATTTGCTCCGGCAACAACTGTAGCATGATCATGTCCAACAAGGTTTTCACCTTTCAGGAGTGTGATAAAGCTATGTCCGACTGCAAAGTCACTACGGTTACCTACGTTCCAGGCACTGTAACTAGGTGAAGAGGTAGCATCGCTTGTCTCGTATACAAAGATGGCATTGTCAGCATTGCTGGCAAACACCCCATTAGCGAGTGCATCTGTGATATGTGGCCCTGCGGTAGCAGCATCAACACCTTCGATCTTATGGGCAATCTTCAGTCGAAGTGAACTGGCAAATTTCTTCCATTTCGCCACGTCACCGTCATATAATCTGTCTGCATCCATTCCCGGAAGGTTCTCGTCGAACATATCATATGCTTCATCCAGCTCATTCAGGATGTCAGCGAAAATCTTAGCCTGGCTGGCATATGCCGGGCTCAGGATTTGATCCTCGGTGCTATAACCTGAAAGTCGCATTGCCTGAAAGTCAGCATCATCACTTCCATAAGAATAATAAGGAATATCTCCCCAAGTGGTTGTCATGACATCAAAAAGATATGCCAACAATACGCGGCATGTTGCAACCTGGTTTACATTTGCACCAGATGCAGCTGCAGCTTCCATGGTTTCCTCATCTTCATTCAGTCTGATGATCTCTCTGTAGTTTTCGGCAATTCTGTAGAATATATCCTGGTAATTTCTCATGGATTCGCGGTATACATACCGGTCCTCATCACCATATTCTGTTTGTTGCCAATATTGCATGGTTACATAGGTAAATCTACCTGAGAACCACATATCTTGCGTTGCATCCACCATACGCTTCACGTTGTTATTAAAGAGCGCAGATGTAGGAGCCGTACTGGGAGCATTTGGATTGTCAAAATACTCCACATCACATGCACCTAACAACAGGATCAATGTAAATGCGAATAATATTTTAAGCTTTTTCATTTTTTCTCTGTTTATTGATTAAAAATTCAATTTTAGGTTGACACCAGCAGATCTGAACATCGGCTGTAATCCACCCTCCATACCCTGAACGTTTCCTGAACCGTTGGCTGTCATTTCAGGATCAAATCCTGGTTTGTCCAGACCCCACGTCAACAGGTTACGACCGTAAAGTGAAATGCGGACACCTTTAATGGCGTCACCCAATGCACCGGAAGATAGTGTGTAACCAAGTGTTACTTCTCTAAGCTTGATATAATCCGCGCCAAACACTGACTGAGCACTTGGGTAACCAAATCCGTGATAATGCCTTGCTGACCATCCGATACCGGAAACATAGGTTTCGTTTTCAGCAGTATTGGTTACCGTGTAGGTTCCGTCATCTTCCCAGGTTACATCACCTGTTACACCATCAAGTTTGATACCACCGCCATCGGCCACAGCATCACGAATTTCATTACCCTGGTCGTTAACCGCTGCAGTTTCCTCCAGCATACCTGAGTACATTCCCCACATGTGAGACAGTGAATAGAATATGCCTCCTTTTCTGATGTCAATGAGGAAGCTGAAATCGAAGTTTTTGTAGGCAAATGTATTCCTGATACCCACTGTATAGTCAGGCAAAATGGAGCCCAAAGGTACAAGGTCAGGAGTTTGTGCATAATATCCATTGGCCAGGATCACTTTATTGCCTTCGTCATCATAGAGGAAATCATGTCCCCACAATTGGCCGTAAGGGTCTCCTACACTGGCTCTCAGTACTACTCCTCCAAAGGGAGCTCTCTGGATATCAAGTGCATCAAGTCCCTCGTAAAGTTCAACAACTTCGTTTTGTACTTTGGTGTAATTCGCCCGCAATGACCATTCAAATTCGGGTGTTCTGACTGGAACAAGTCCGAGTGATAATTCAACACCTTTGTTAAGCATTTCACCGGCATTGATATAGAGGGAATTGTATCCCGTTGCCTGTGATACCTGCAAAGGCATGATCTGGTCAAATGTAGTGTTGTTAAAATAGGAAGCGCTCAGGTCAATTCTGCTTTGGAACATCCTGGCATCAATACCAACCTCTGTGGTACGTGTTGTTTCAGCACGGAGGTTCTCATTTAGCAGGGTAATATCCTTGAATACCCTGGGGTATCCTCCGAATCCACCGGAAGTATTGTAGTTGTAAGTTGCGAATACATTATAAGGATTCGTATCGTTACCTACTTCCGCCCAACTTAATCTCAGTTTACCTATGTCCAGCCAGCTAATATCAAGAAGCTGGGAGAAAAGGAAACTGGCTGATACCGATGGGTAATCATACCTGTTATTATCTTCCGGCAGCGTAGAGGACCAGTCGATCCTGTAACTTGCATCCAGGTATAGTAGTCCGGATATGTCAGTAGTAACCTGTGCGAACACAGAATTTACCTGCTTCATGGTTGTGTTATCAGCTAACAACGGAGCATCAGCTGAGTTCAACAGGTTGTAAACCTCGGGAACTACAAGTCCACCTGAAGTTTGTCCCCTTAGGAAGTCATACCTTTCAACCCTCTGGTTTGCACCAGCCAACGCAGTAATTCCTATATTATCTATCTGCTTGGAATAGCTTAGGATACCTTCAAAGTTGAATTCTGAAAATTCCCTTGCTGCTTCATAGTAACTGGGCGTTGCCTGTGAACCAACAGCCATTCTTTCTCGAATGGTGTAGTTGTAATAGTCGCCATAAGTACTTCCTTTCAGTACAAGGTCGTCAACAATTTCCCACTCAACAGAGACCGTTCCCAATAATCTGTTCCGAACGTCGTCCTGATAGTTTTCATAAGCGGCCCAGTAAGGGTTATCAGAATACTTGGGGGTTGGATCATTAAATGAAATGCGATTCCAGGTTCTTGGCATCCCTGTGGAAGTCTTGTATTCTTTCAGCCTTTCATAATCAAGCTGACGCTGACCCCACTGGAAGAATTTCTGTCCCACTGAATTGTCGCCATAACCCAATTGTGGTCTACCCTGGGTATTAGTGGAGATATAATTCAGGTTTCCATTCACCCTGACCTTATCACTCAAATGTACATTTGAATTGATTTTGAAATCGTTTTTCTTCTGCCATGAATTAGGCATTGTACCTTTTACATCCACGTTTTTGTATGCAAAACGTACTCCGTAATCACGGCCGCTTTTACTTACCGCAACTGAATTGGAAAAACTTCTTCCAAGTTCCCAGTAAGAATCAACATCATTCTCCGGAGCCACCCATGGACGGGTAGTTATGGTTCCGTCTTCACCGATTCCATCCCAGTGTACTACACTGATACTCGGATCGTAGGCAGGTCCCCATGACTCATCAACGGCATACTGATTAATAAGATAATCGGTTCCGTCAACAGTAATTTGTTCGAAACCATTTACTCCACCATCAGCATCTGAAATGATGGCGCCACCGCCATATTTTCTCTGGAGAATCGGCATGGTGTAAACATCTTCAAATCCAAGGCTTGAATTCACCTCAACATTTACAGCGTCACGGCCAATTTTTGCTCTTTTTGTGGTTACAATAACCACGCCGTTGGCAGCACGTGAACCATAGATAGCCGCTGCAGGACCTTTCAGAACTGAAATTTGCTCAATTTCATCCGGGTTAAGGTCATTCAGCAGGTTTCCGTAGTCAACACCACCGCCACCTGAAGCAGCGCCTCCTCCACTATAGTTGGAGTTATCCATAGGAATACCATCCACGATAAACAGTGGTTGGTTTCCCTGGGTTAGGGAGTTTGCTCCACGAATCAGAATACGACTGGAACCACCAAGGTTGGTGGATGAAGATATTTGAACACCTGCTACACGTCCGGAAAGTGCACTAATAGCATCCGTTTGCGCGGCGTTGTTCAATTCATCTCCTCCAACTTCCTGGATAGCATATCCCAGTGCTTTTTGCTCCCGGCTGATACCAAGAGCAGTAACAACCACCTCATCCAATTCAGTGGTAGTTGATTCGAGAGCGACATTAATTACAGACTGGCCAGCAATGTCAACAACCTGGGTGGTCATACCAACAAAACTGAACATGAGTTTTCCGGAAGCATCCGGAACTGTAATTGAATAGTCACCGTCAAAATTAGTAACAGCACCAATTGTAGTACCTTGTACCACAACCGATACCCCGGGTAAGGCAGTACCATCATCAGCTGATGTTACTTTTCCCGTCACCTCGAGTCCTTGTGCATGAAGATTAAAACCTACAAACACAAAAAGAAGAAAGGTTAAGAAAACATTTCTTTTCATAGATAAAAGTTTAGGTTAATATATAAAACAAATCAAAATTGACTCTCGCCCCCAAATCTAAAGAAAAATTTGATCAATGAAAAAAAAATGATAATTTTCTAAGTATTATAAGG
>JBBDIE010000044.1:0-6653 GCA_040880545.1 Bacteroidales bacterium
AATTGTGGCTCCCAGGCTGGGTGATTATGATAATAAAGGGGTGGAACACAACGATGATTTCGGACCGCTGACACCGTTGGAAAAAAAGGGCATTAAATGGAGCGGTATGGCTACACTGGGTGTTATTGCCATTATCCTTTGGGGAGTAATACCGGAGAACGGATTTCTCCGGGGTGAGGACGGAACCGTAATCAATTCCCCGTTGATCAGGGGAGTGGTCGCCTGGCTGGTGATCCTCTGTGCAGCAGCAGGGATCACCTATGGTGTGGTAACGAAAAAGTACAAAAACGATGCGGATGTGATGAACAGTATGGGGGAAAGTTTGAAAACACTGACCACCTATATGGTGCTGGTATTTTTTGCCGCACAATTTGTAGCCTACTTTAAATGGAGCAACCTGGGTCTGATCATTGCCATTAAAGGCGCAGGAATACTTTCGGCCATGAACCTGGGGTTGATCCCGCTGCTGATCATGTTTGTTATTTTTGCTGCCACACTGAATATGTTTATGGGAAGTGCTTCGGCGAAATGGGCATTGATCGCCCCTATTTTCATCCCTATTTTTATGTTCCTGGGATACTCTCCGGAGCTGGCCCAGGTGGTATTTCGTATTGGCGACAGTGTAACCAATGTTATTTCACCCATGATGAGTTTCTTCGCACTGATCATCGCGTTTGTTCAGAAATACGATAGCAAGGCAGGCATCGGAACGGTGATTGCCACCATGCTGCCATACTCCATTGCCTTCTTTATTGCCTGGACGATTCTCCTGGTGTTGTGGGTATGGATCGGGTTACCGTTGGGCCCGGATGCGGGATTGTATTACTGATGATCGATCTTCACACTTCTTCCGAAGGGTGAAATGGCAAACCCGGCAAGTTTGAAATGTTGTGCCCCCCAGGGTATTCCAATGATCGTTAGCGTAAGTAAAACCCCAAAAACGAAGTGGGTAACTGCGAGCCAGAATCCCGCAATGAAAAACCATAGCAGATTCAGCAGCGTTGAAAGACACCCGGGAAGCTCATTATTGATCCGGAAAGTACTCCCGAAGGGCCAGAGACACAATAAACCTATTTTGACCATCTGAATTCCAAAAGGTATCCCAATGATTGTCAGCATCATAATAATGCCTCCAGCGACATAGCCAAATGCCGTGATGAAACCCCCAAAAACCAGCCAGATAATATTACCTATAAAGTTCATTCGTACGTTTGTTTCGGTATAAACATGTTTTATCCCCGCAATAGTGGCACGTATGGAGATTATATTTTACCTCCTTACCGATACCTATAATGCCACTCACCGATTTAACAGGAATCATCAGGCATGAATCTGATAGTGTGATGTCCAGATAGTTGGGTGGAAATACCTTAAATAATTTATTCTGTTCATCAACCAACCATTCGCAATACCCGGGACTGTAACGGTTCGTGATTTTCAACCCCTGGTCCAGCATCCGGTTTTTGATTGTCTCCTGGATCATGTCCATCGCACTTTCCACCACCGTGTTAGCAAAAATGTCCGCTACGTAACCGCTGATCAGATCACCCTCCTCCATGCAGTGTCTTGCATGTGTGGAGATATTCTCCCCGGCGGTACAGACAAACCAGGCTACCTGTTCCGATCTCCGCAGTTGATGGGTTATTACCTGCTTTGTTTCGAACCACTCCCCATGACTGAATATCCTTTTATTTTCCTGGTCCACAGTGATTCCGGGCACCAGCACATATCCTCCCCTGATATTACAAAGATCCCTACCTTTGTCCAGCAGCTCAGTGATGGCACAGGTTACTTCCTGAGGGGGCCTCTCCGGGCCGAAAAATCCCATGAGTTCAGCCATGTGTTCCTGGGTGATATCCAGCGTTGAATATTCAATTTGAAAGGTGAAGGGTGTTGTGTCCATTACTGATCTTGTTGGTCATAAAAATATCAATTTACATGTTAATTATGTAATGTTAACCGGTAATTGTTCAAACGGGTGATACGGAACTAATGAAATTAGGGGATAGATGTGTCTTGAATCCTGAAATAACGATTAAATCTTTTTTCTGATTATTGTGGCACGGTGCCCAATAATCTTCCTATTTCGAACGCGGTATTTGTTATATTGGAGAGGGTGTTTTCAATGGATTCCTCCAGCGACATAGGTTGATTCTGCAGGGAGAAAACAGCATCGAATAGGTTATCCGGCTGATCGAACCTGTGGGGAACACGCCCTGCAATACAGATCACCATTTTACCTTCAGCTTTTCCTTTTCCGGCAAGTACCGATGGAGCCTTGCCACCAAATGTCTGGCTGTCGAGGCTACCCTCAGCAGTAATGATAACATTGGCCCATTTGATCTGTTTATCTGCTTCCAGGAGATTGAGAATATATTCTGTGCCCTGTATGATTGTTGTTTTGAAGAAAGATTTTATGCCGACGGGAACACCACCTGCGGCACCTGCACCCTCCATGTTGACCAGATTTTTTCCTGAAAAAGCTTCGCATTTGTCAGCGAAGTTGGCCAGGCATCTTTCCAGCACCATGGTTTCCATCGCCCCTGCTCCCTTCTGCGGGGCAAATACCATGGCCGCCCCTTTTTCCCCCAGTAGTGGATTATCCACATCGCACAGGATGGTAAAGGAAGACTCCTTCAGCCCTTCTGCCATAGTAGAAAGATCTATTGATTCGAGAATAATCAGGTTTCCCCCTCCCCTGGGCAGTTCCCTGCCATTTTTATCAAAAAGCCCGATCCCCAGGGCACTGAGAATACCGCTACCCCCGTCAACTGTTGCACTGCCTCCCAGGGTTAACAGAATATTCCTGCACCCGCGCTCAAGTGCATCCCTGATCTGAAGTCCTGTTCCGTAGGTGCTTGTGTGTAGGGGCTGTTTTTCCTTCCCCGATAACAAGGCTATTCCCGAAGCTTGCGAAAGTTCTATGATCGCTGTGTGGTCACTGGTTATGCCATAAGCTGCAGAAATAGCCCGGCCCAGCGGATCCACCGTCTCCGTTTCAACGATCTTCCCACCTGTTGCGTTCAGCAGGATCTCCAGCGTATATTCGCCCCCGTCAGCTATGGGCATTTTCCGTATCTGCATCCCGGGTTGCGACCTGGCTATGCCCGCTTCTATAGCATCTGCAATTTCGGCCGCGTTGGCAGCATCTTTCAGTGAGTTTGGCGCAATCAGAATGTTCATGATCAGAGAATCAATTGCAATAGGTTGACACTAAGGTAAGAAGAATGCCCCACTCTTTTTACACAAAACGTGAACATTAACAGGAATTGACGAACTGGTCATGCGATAACGCTGCTGTACACCATAAAGCACAGCTACGTGCAGGTTGGAATAGAAAGGGTCTGACTAACTGGCTGATACTACCCTATTCCTGATGTTTGTGATCAGGAGATGCATTGCTGTTAATTCTTCCTCTTTTGTGATCTCCGGGGCTGATAAAATTTCTTCCGATTTCTGTTCCAGCCTTGTTGCTGCAGCGGCCAGCTTTTTTAACTCTTCCAGGTTGAAGACATCCTTGAGTTCATCCTGGTGTTTCTCCAGTGATGTCAGGAGAATATGCAGTGTTTCGAATTGGTTCTGAAAGATTACCAACATTTTTTTGTAATTCATAATATCTTTTTCATCAGGTGCTGCATTTTTCTGTTCCTGCTCAAGCAACGAACTTGTAATAAATAATTTCTCCACGTACAGACCGGTCAGAAAGGCCGTATGTACATGCATCATCTCTTCTTTGGTATTGTAAGCTTTGCTTTCAGACATCAGCCCACTGAAAGCGATAATCAGCGAGTCACGTGTAATTTTACCGCCCTCCAGCTCTGTAAGCAGCGTAGCCCCAAATTCTGACTCGAGTCCCATTCGACTGGCGAGTTCCTGGGAAGCGCTGAATGAGAGAAAAGTATTTTCAGTGGAATTGCCATACATGTGATAGACAATGTCGGTAACATACACCCCCAGGTTGGCTGCAGTAACTACTCTGTTATTCAAATAATTGACTGCATTATACGGGTCATTGCACAATATCGGATAGTAGGATGCCTCAGTGAGGTCCAGGGTATGGAATACATCTTCCACACTACTGACTTCAGGACTTATTGCATTGGCAGCCTTGATGATCTCCACCAGGTCCATTTCTCCGGATGGCTCGTCACCGGTTTTCTTATTGGCAGTATTGCAGGATGTAAAAATGAAGATTGACAGCAAAACGGGAATTGAATTCTTTATACTTTTCATTACTAAGCAATTAGGTTTAACTTCTATGTGTTGAACAACGATCTCTTCGATTTATCTGATAGCTGAACCATGAGACCCTCAATTATAAACATTATACAATGATACAGTTATTGCACAAGGGATTCACGGTTTGGTTATCGCATTAAACAATAGTATTAAACCGCCTACTTGCTGTTTTGTTGAGTAAACTGAAGAAAAAGTATTGATTTAAATGGCGCTGCCTCCTTTTTCCCCGGTTCTGATCCGGATACATTCCTCCAGCGGGATGATAAATATTTTACCGTCACCAATTTCTCCCTCCGGACCTTCTTTTGTCCTGGCCCCTTCAATGATAGTTTGTACAGTAATGTCAACAAATTCATCATTTACGGCAATTTCAATTTTTATTTTAGGGATCAGGTTCGGAATGACCTTCTGACCACGGTAGAATTCTTCCTGTTCCTGCTGGCCGTGACCAGATACCTTGGAAACTGTGATCCTTCCTATGCCAGCCGCGATGAGGGCCTCACGAACCTCATCCAGTTGAACTTCACGGATCACGGCGATAATAAGTTTCATTATTTTACAATTAAATTAAACTTCTGTATTTATAATATAGCTATTAATTAGGATTCATCAATCCATATCCGCGTTCACCGTGGTATGACCTGTCGAGTCCGGCCATCTCTTCCTTATCGCTTGAGCGGAATTTAAAGATTTTATCCACAACAAAGATCAGTGCCAGGGTAAGCAGACCGGCGTATACGATAGCAATTCCCACGGCCGCGGCCTGTACTCCGAATTGCTGCCAGGCCGTCCAACTGCCTCCGGCCGCTTCAGCTGCCTCAGCCATCCAGGAAGGTCTGATGAAGAGGGTCAACGCCAGTGCACCCACGATACCCCCGACTCCATGAACGCCAAAGGCATCCAGGCTGTCGTCGTAGCCAAGTTTGTTTTTCATCAATATGGCCAGGTAACAAATTCCGGATGCCAATGCTCCCAGTGCAAGCGCTCCTCCGGGCTGTACCACGCCGGCAGCCGGTGTAATGGCGACCAGGCCTGCAAGTATTCCCGAGGCAAATCCCAGGGCAGTGGCTTTTCCCCGGTGAACCCCTTCGATGATCATCCATATCAGGGCTCCGGAAGCTGCCGCAGCTTGTGTTGCTGTGAGGGCCTGTGCGGTGGAGAGGCCCGATGAAATGCTGCTTCCTGCATTGAAGCCAAACCACCCCACCCAGAGTAATCCAGCACCCAGCATGGTTATCACCAGGTTATTCGGACGGGCAACCTGGTAAGGGAAGCCGCGCCTTGCACCGATATAGATTGCAGCCACAAGTCCGCTTACTCCGGCTGAGATATGGACAACCGTTCCACCAGCGAAATCGATAGCTCCGTTGGCTCCCATGTTATACAGGAAACCATCATCGGCCCATACCCAGTGGCACAGCGGATTGTAAACAAGGAGCCCCCACAGGGCGATAAATATCACATAGGCCCTGAAGGAAACCCGCTCGGCAAATGCACCTGCTATAAGCGCAGGTGTTATGATGGCAAATTTTCCCTGGAACATGGAAAATACATATTCTGGTACCCCTGCCTCCAGGATGGATTCATCAATGCCCTTCAGCATAACGTAATCGGGATTCCAGCCAAACCATCCGCCGAATACACTGGGCCCGAAACACATGCTGTAGCTGACAAATACCCATAACACGCTCATGATACCCATGGCAGCAAAACTGTGCATGATGGTGCCCAGTACGTTTTTTGACCGCACCAGTCCGCCATAAAACATAGCCAGACCGGGAATCATTAACAAAACCAGCGCCGTGGAGGTGAGCATCCATGCCGTTACCCCGGTGTCGATACCATTGCCGTCCGATGCCTCAAGTATGGCAAACCCGGTTAACAGCAGAAACAACATAAACAATACTTTTCTTGTAAAGGATTTCATGGTTCTCTCAAATAAAATCAATAATAGAAATATTTGAGACAAAGGTATAATAAAATAGGGGTATGATAAAAAAATAATAGAAAAAAATTTAGAGAGTGTATAAAAAAGAGGGGTAATAAATAAAAATAAATTTATTTCTTTGCTTCCATACAGCGGATGTTGGCCTCCACCAGTTTTTTGTAATCTGAAGCCAGTTCACCATAGATGATTCCGTGGTGCCAGGCAGCAAAATGTATTAGGATTGGACGAAACAGGAACAAGCCGGAAGCCGGTTCTCCTGCGATTAGCTGTTCGAATTGCTGTTTTTTTAACCACAGAGGAATCAGACCAGCAAGCTGGCACAGAGTTTAGGGCAGAGTTTATTTAATTTAGAGTGATATTCAAACGTGCTAAGGGAGTTAGAGCAAGCTCTTGAGTGGTGGGATACAGGAATATTTTTAAACTCCCAAAACTCTGGTACGCCTTGAGGCGTGCGTTTTTAATAATA
>JBBDIE010000045.1:0-6648 GCA_040880545.1 Bacteroidales bacterium
GGTTGTGAAGTCTGAAAATGAGGAGTTTAATTGCGTAAATGAGCAATTGCCCGACGAGCATAACGCAGCAAACAGACATTATTGACAAACCCTATGTAGGAAAAACATATCTCCTACATAACCGTTATTCATAAGAAGGGTTTTAATAACTTTAAATATCGGCAATACAATGATAAAACGTTCCGTAATATGGGCACTTTTTGCTTTATTTGCCATCTCCCTGAACGGCCAAAAAATCCATCCCGCTTTCGGGGAGCGAATTTCGGAAAGGCACCACCTGGCATACCGTGTATTAAAAAATTATCCCGGGATCCAGGTTTACGATACGGCGGTACTTGGTGCCATCTACCGGACACCCCGACATGCTTTCGTTCCTGACAGAATGAAACCCTATGCATACGAAAATACACCGCTGCCCATCGGTTACGAACAAACTATTTCACAACCGGTAATTGTGGCCTCCATGACCCAGATGCTGGACCCGCAACCAGGCATGAAAATACTTGAAATTGGAACGGGAAGCGGATACCAGGCCGCCGTACTGGCCGAGTTGAATGTTGTTGTTTTCTCCATTGAAATAGTTACAGAACTGGGTATTCGTGCGAAAAAGCTTATAGATGAACTGGGATATACCAATGTACATATAAAAATTGGTGACGGCTATGAAGGGTGGCCGGAGGAGGCTCCCTTCGACAGGATCATCGTTACCTGTGCACCGGAGGAGGTGCCGGAGCCATTGATAAGTCAATTGAAAACAGGAGGTAAAATAGTCATTCCGGTAGGTTCCGAAAATACAACACAGTATCTGGTGGTACTCAGAAAAGATCAAAATGGAAAGATTATCCGGGATACGAAGTATGCTGTACGTTTTGTTCCCATGACCGGGAAAGCAGAAAAAGTCAGATGATCCGTAACCTGCGAAGATCAGCTTATAAGGTTAACATAATCATGGATCGCACTTGCTGATCTTCTTTTTTTAAGCGTCTGTCAATAAAGTAGCATGGCTGAATCATAATATTCGAGATCAAGGGTTATTCCCTGCGGTCATGAGCTCAAAACTTTCAGTTTTTCGGTTGCGAAGTCGGGAAATGCGCAGTCCCGATTTGTCGGGATGAGCAATTGCCCGACCAGCATAACGCAAATATCAGACATTTTGGACAGCCCAAGTTAATGAAAGAACAGTGCCTGAAGTACAGGACATTTTAAATGCATTATTTCTGGAATGCTAAAAGCAAAATGACCGGATTTCTAAATTGGCCGTTTTTAAAATAGAAAAGCAAACTATTTCTGTTATTTTTATGTCATTATATAAAACCCGTTCATAATTACACCAAGAACTTTACCTAACATGAAACATATTACTACAGCTTTTCTCTTTTCACTCCTGGTTCTGCTTCCTTTTTCCTGTAAAGATCCTGAACCAGAGCCAACTGAGACAGAGATAATAAACGAGTGGATCTGGGATGTTATGACTGATGTGTATCTTTGGGCAGATGATGTGGACAGAAATCTGTATCCAACGGAAGAGACCGACCCGGAAGCATTTTTTTACAATATACTGCATGCAGACGATCGCTTTTCCTGGATAGTCGACGATTATGAGGAATTGATCAACAGTTTTAATAATATCAGCCTCTCTTCCGGGATTTCCCCCTATTTTGTTCGTATTAACAATACAGATGAAGTTATAATTATCGTGGAATATGTCACCCCCGGATCTCCGGCCGACCTTGGACAGATTCAACGGGGCGAAATCATTACCAGGATTAACCAGACGACCATAACCATCGAAAATTACATCAACCTGTTCTATGGTGAAACTCTTGCACTTGAGTTTGCCGATTACACGGAGGGGGACCTTGTCGCCAACGGCAAATCAGTGACAATCAATGCGGTGGTCCTGGAAGAAAACCCAGTGTTACACCACGAGATCATCACCTTTGAAGAGAAACAGATTGGTTATATTGTCTTTACAGGTTTCAGTGAAGGTGAGCAGTCAAAATGGGTGGATTCCCTGGATCATGTTTTTGCCGACCTGCAAAACAGGGGCATATCGGAGCTGATCATGGATATCAGATACAATCCGGGAGGAAGAGTATCGGTTGCCCGGCATATTGCTTCAGTGGTAAGTCCTGCTGATGTGCCTGGTTCAGATAATGTTTTTGTGAAATACCAATGGAACGAGGATTACCAGCAATACTTCATTCAGAGAGATGGAGAGAATTCTGAAAATCTGGTGGTACTTTTTGAGGAGAGTCCTTCCCATAATCTGAATCTGTCAGACATCTACTTCCTCACCAGCGGACATTCAGCCTCTGCCTCGGAACTGATCATCATCGGACTGGAACCTTATATGAATGTGATACAGATTGGTGAAAATACCTATGGAAAATTCTATGGTTCAATTACGGTACCCGACCTGGAGGAACCTGCAAGACATTCCTGGGGTTTACAACCGCTGGTTTTTAAATTTGCCAGTTCAACCGGATTCACCGATTTTAATAATGGACTTATTCCTGATATAATTATTGATGACAATATTCTGGATATGAAACAGTTTGGAGATCTGTCGGACCCCATCCTGGCAAGGGCAGTGGAAGAGATTACAGGTGTGGCTCCCGAAGCTAAGAAGTCGCTGCAGGTATTCCCGGATTTCACAGTACTGTCCGACCCGGTACGAGAACTGAAAATCAGAAGCGTAGCTGATATAAATAAGGCTGAAATGGTGAAATAAGGTCTGCTGAAAAAGCGGGCTGCTATCTCCCTGCCATCCGCCGTTTCAGGATGGCTTTATTGATCCTTTTTACAAATCCGGGTCCGTTATAGATAAAGCCTGAATACACCTGTATCAAGCTCGCCCCTGCATCAAGCATATTCAAGGCATCCTGTACCGTCATGATTCCTCCAACCCCAATAACAGGGATGCTATCCCCGGTATTGTCAATGATATACCGCACCACCTCCAGGCTTCGGGCAGTAACAGGAGCTCCACTCATTCCGCCTTTACCGATGCTGCTGATCCTCGCCTCACTGGTTCTTAATCCCTCCCTGCGGATCGTTGTATTGGTAGCCACAATTCCGTCAATACCATACTTCTTTACAATCTCAATGGAGGTGTCGATCTGACTGTTATTCAGGTCGGGGGATATTTTAAGAAGAATTGGTGTGTATTTGTTCTTGCTTTTACGAACCCCGGCTAAACGACTAAGAATAACCTCCAATCCTTCCTGGTCCTGCAATTCCTCCATATTAGAGATATTCGGACAGCTTACATTCACAACAAAATAGTCTACATATCCATATAATGCACTGAAACAGGCCTCATAATCATGCAATGCGTCTGAATTATCCGTTAACGTATTTTTACCGATATTTCCACCAATGATCAATCCTTGCCGTCGTTTTTGACTGAGTTTCAAAACCATCGAAACCACCCCTTTATTGTTAAATCCCATTCTGTTTATCAAACCTTTGTCTTTGGGGATCCGGAAACTTCGTGGTTTCTCATTACCAGGCTGACCCAATGGAGTGACAGTACCTACTTCAATATGTGAAAATCCGAAGTCAGAAAACTGATTAAATACTACACCGTTTTTATCAAACCCGGCAGCAAGCCCCACAGGATTTGCAAACTTCATTCCAAGAAAGTCGGTCTCTAATAAGTGATGCTTCTTATAATAAATTGAACGAATCAATACAGTACTTCCGGGAATCCTGAATATAATAGATAATATGCCTGTGAGAAGGCGATGAATAACTTCCGGAGCAAACAAAAAGAGGATCGGCCTGATAATATACCTGTACATCTGATTTTTTGTCAAATATAAAAGAAATCATTAAGCCTTTTCATAGGATTCGAATGAATTGTCTGCATAAAAAACGATCACCCTTGTAATGACTTTCCCAGTGGAAGAAACAGACGCTGATTGCTTGTTAATTTTATTCCCTTCAGAGGCAATATTTCCGGGAATCTCTCCGGCTTGTCCGGGAATATTCGATTCTGAAGCAGATAACAATTCATCGAATTCATGAGAAACATCCTCTTCTTCAGTTGATTCAGCAGGTTTTTCATGCTGATTTACAACTGGCTGATCAAATAAACTTCCTCCACCTATCTTTACCTCACCTTCATACATGCTACCCTCGCCAAGTATCAACCAGTCAGCATTTAACAAGGGAAATGCCTTCAAAGTCTTCTGCAAAAAGTCAAAACTTGGCTTATTACGGCCCGAAAGAATGTGCGAAACACTGGAACGCTGCACACCTATTACATCGGCAAACCGCGATGATGATAACTGTTCCGTATCCAGCAGTTTAAGTAAACGGTCTTCCATAATAAACAATTTTTACAAATGTAATCAATCTATAATTCACATATGTAACTTTATGATGTTTACATTTGTAACTATATGCATATTGTTGTGAATTATGTTATATCAGGTGTATCTTTCATAAGAAATTCAGGTTACTTCTGTTTATGTAAAAACCGGTTCTTTTCAGATGCTATTGACAGGCACTGTCTAATCGTAAATAACCGACATATAGGGATTATAATGCCTGATTATGCAGTTCATACTTAGTGATATGTTCCTGAAAGTAGTGTTACTTTAATCAGAATCTATTATTATACTGAATATAAGTACTTTATATACCTATTTTTACGATTTATAACCACTTTTCAGGCAATTGGGCCCTGTTTTATCTATATTATACTTTATATAATACTCCTATAAGACTGATATAATGCATTTTAAAAATTGTAAGTTTCGAATTGAAAGCATTCCTGTAACCAGATACATTTGTAACATACTGATTAGTATCTGATAGGTTACATATGTATACATTTGGTTCTTTTTAGGAGATATTCGCTTGTTTACAAATGTGAAATACGTGTTTTGGCGTGTAATTACATTTCCTGGTAGTGTCATTTGTAACTTTGGTATATATAAATACTGGAAATATGAAAGCATCACTTGATTCGTGTTACCAACCCATCGTAATAAAAAATCAGAATATCCTGTTCGAAAAAAGAAAAGTGCCCTGCCCTGCTATCATTTTCGTGTTATTCTTGCGTACCAGTTTTATAAATACGCACGATGGGCAGTAAAATAAGGAATATTGAATTCTAATCAGGTTGAGATGTACCAGAATACCTTCTAATAACCAGGATATCTGGCAGATATAGATATAATAGACAAACAGGCCGATAGGTGTAAAGGGTAGAAGATGCGCTTATTCGTCGTTCAGATCATCCGGATCATCGTCCATATCGCCTTCAGATTTGGCAACAATAGATGCAACCGTTGAGTCGCCAGTTACATTTACCACGGTCCTGAGCATATCGATGGGTCTGTCAACTCCCAGGATCAGTGCCAACCCTTCTACGGGAATACCCACAGAAGAGAGAACGACAATCAGCATAACAATACTTCCTCCGGGAACACCTGGTGAGCCGATGGATGCCAAAGTGGCCAGTAATACGATAGATAATTGCTGACTCAACGAAAGGTCCATCCCAAAAACCTGGGCAATGAAAACAGCGGCAACGGCCTGGTAACATGCCGTACCATCCATATTAATAGTCACTCCTACCGGCAATACGAAATTTCCTATGGTTTTGGCGACTTTAAATTCATTGGTCACCTGTTTTAGTGTAACCGGAAGTGTTGCTGCACTGGAGCTTGTTGAAAATGCTACCAATTGGGCGGGCAAAATTCCCCTCAGAAACCTGACGATGCCGATATTAGTAAACAGACGCATCAACAGGGGATAAAAAATCAAGATAAGTAAAAATAATCCCAGTGAGACTGTAACCATATACATCCCCAGCGCTTTGAAAAGTTCTGTATCACCCGAAAAATCAACGATTAAGCCGGCCATTAGTGCCAGAACTCCGATGGGTGCAAATCGCATGATCAGGTCGATAATCTTCAGGATAATGTCATTAAGCCCTCCGAAAAAGTCCCTGACAACCTTCACCCTGGCTTCCGGGATCAGTACCATGGCCATACCAAAGAGTATCGCGAAAAAGATTACCTGAAGCATTTTCGAGTTATCGCCTGCAGCAAAAACAATATTTTCCGGGATCATCTCTTCAAAGAAATGTAGCGGCGATTGTTCCCTGACCTCATCGGCAAATAGCTGTTTTTCAGAGATATCGTCGAAAAATCGATCCCTGTACTCCTCCTGCCGTTCCTGTGGAAAAACATTACCCGGTTTTATTAAGTTCACAAGTCCTAACCCCACAGTGGTAGCAATCAGCGTGGTGACCAGGTAGATGGAAATGGTTTTCAGCCCTATCCTGGAGAGTTTGGTGATGTTCGAAAGGCTGGATATTCCCTTTACAAGGGAGACAAATATCAGCGGCACCGCAATGAGTTTCAATAACTTGAGGAATATATTTCCCCACGGTTTAATCCAGTTGGTTGTGAAATCTTCCAGGGAGGTCCAGACAGCAACAAGTCCCCAGAGGACCCCGATGCCCATACCAATGAATATCTTTACCCATAGCGGTAGTTTTTTATACATAGTCTCTTCGGTTTAATTTGTCAGTTGTATACTTAAATCTCATTAATTCGAGTCTCTCAATAAATTAGAGTGGCTGGATCATAATGTTCGAGATCAAGGGTTATTCCCTGCGGTCATGAG
>JBBDIE010000046.1:0-6641 GCA_040880545.1 Bacteroidales bacterium
AGATTACGAACAGATCAGGGTTCCCCGTTCGGGCGGGGGGCATGGAGGTGGCGATCAAAGACTCCACGACAAGATCTTTAAAAATCCAGGGGCAGCAGATCCCTACAAACATGCCGCCGGCTCAAGGGATGGGGCCATGTCCATTCTCATTGGTATCGCCGCCAGAAAAAGTATCGAGGAGAAACGGATCGTTAAAATTGAAGAACTTACCGATCTGAAGCCTGCCGTAAGAAGGATCTGACCCGGAATGAGCCACTTATATTTGCGCATTAACACACCCTGCTGTCAGACAATCCTGTAGCATCAGGTTGATTCAGTATGGAAAGTAAATCCCGCGTTAGAAATAAAACGGTAAAAAAAGCCCGGACCTCCTGGAATCCGGGCACACACCTGTCAGTGATTTCAGCAAATTCTAACCCTTAACAGAGACAGGAGTAAAAGACAGGTGCTCGCTTCACTGAGTATAATAATTCACTGTGTGATAGTTTTGTCCTGTTCTGTAACCTGACTGAATGGTTTACCTGTTCAGTTTTTTAAATATTTACGAAATTACGTTTTGTACAGAATCCCCGGATCATAGTTATTAACAATTGGAGCAGATTTATTAAAATACCATAACTTTGAGTCATGGAGCGGAGGCTGATAAAAACGGGTGACGGCTCACATACGATTTTTATCCCGGAACTGGGTGAACACTATCATTCCATTCACGGGTCCGTCACAGAATCGGAACACATTTACATAAATGCCGCTTTCAACTATTCCATAAAGGATCCGGTACGGGTTCTTGAGTACGGAATGGGAACCGGCTTAAATGTATTGCTTACCTGGATGCATGCCAATCGTACCAGCCGCAGCGTATATTACCATGCCATTGAAAAATATCCGGTAACCACTGCCGAAAAGGAGATGTTGAACCTGTCGGGCCTGACTCAATGCAGTGATCCTGCAATATTTGATAAAATTCACGATGCGGAATGGGATTCCGCATCTGCTCTTTCGGAAAAATTTGAGTTGTTCAAGCAGCGGTCCGACTTCAGAGATCCTGTTATTGAACGTACCTTTGATGTAATCTATTACGATGCATTTGCCCCCGAAGTTCAACCGGCACTCTGGACCGCCGAACTGTTCCGGAAAATATTCAACCTGGCTGCATCCGGAGCTGTACTTACCACCTATTCAGCCAAAGGGCAGGTTCGCAGAAACCTTCAGTCTGCCGGCTTTACTATCCAAAAGCTCCCCGGTCCCCCGGGAAAAAGAGAGTTTACCAGGGCAACCAAATAGAATGTAACGACCCGGCAGGATAGAAAGTGGGGAAACCATTATTCATTTTTTTGTATCTTCGTACCCTCATTAAACCATTTTTAAAATTTCGTTATGAATAACAAAACAATCACAACACTGATCATTGCAATTGTTGCATTTGCAGGCGGATACTTTCTAAACACCTTTATCGGGGGAGAAAGAATTAAGTCTGAAGCTCAGGTGGATCTCCGGAATGACTGGGATTCGTTAAGCTATTTCCTGGGACTCTCCATCGGTTACCAGACCATTGATATGTTTGATCAGATCGATCCGGCGCTGGTTGGTTCCGGAATACATACAATCCTGAACGATACATCGGCCTTTGATGCACAAACAACTGAGATGCTGCAGATGCAACTCATCCAGGGAGTTATGGCAAAAAAATCACAGGAAGGTGTTAAATTCCTGCAGGAGAACGGCAAACGCGATGGGGTATTCACCACAGCATCGGGGCTGCAATACGAACCTTTAAAAGAAGGCGACGGCCCGATGCCGACAGACACCTCCGTTGTAACTGTTCATTACCACGGAACACTCATTAACGGCAATGTTTTCGATAGCAGTGTTGACCGGGGTGAGCCCGCAACATTCCCGTTGAACCAGGTAATTCCCGGCTGGACAGAGGGGCTGCAACTGATGAGTGTGGGATCGAAGTATAAATTCTATATTCCATCCCGGCTTGGTTATGGCGAACGTCCGCCTTCACAAGCCATACCGCCAAATTCAGTATTGATCTTTGAGGTTGAGCTGATATCAATAGGCGAAGAGTAACCAGATTTTATGTAATTACAAAAGCCAGGCAAACTTACGTTTACCTGGCTTTTTATCAGAAAATATTGGCTTTCCTTCTGTTTGTTTTCAGTACTGCAAAATAATTGCAGTGCTTTTTATTAGTTTTGTAAGGAATATAAAAAATAAGAACGTACTACTATGAGCTTTGAAATTTCAGGACGGATCACTGAGATCTATCAGACCCAACAAGTAACCGACAAGTTTAAGAAACGAGAGTTTATCCTTGAGGTAAAGGAAACCGGTAACAATGGATTTGAATTCATTGAGTATATCAAATTCCAGGCTGTGCAGGATAAATGCAGTTTACTTGACGGACTGAATATCAACGACCAGGTGAAGGTGAACTTTAACCTTCGAGGCAGAAAGTGGGAGAAAGATGGTCAGACTTCCTATTTTACGAACCTTGATGCCTGGAAGATAGAAAACGAACAATCTACAAGTATTAACCCTAATACGCCGGGCAATCAAGATAAAAACATGAATGTGTCTGACAATAGTGCTCCTTTTCCTGAGGATCCGCCTGCTGAAGACTCGGGATTTGATGATCTCCCATTTTAATTTTTGATTTGAACGATCTAACCCTAATCCGGGTCACATCAATCCCCTTCAGTTCAACAGTGCGTTAATGTTTTTATTGGATCCCTTTTTTTTAATGATGCCGATATTTTTAACCGGCAGATCAATTCGGATCCCAATCCTCTTTTCATCCAGCTTCACCAATCGCACAGCACCCCCCATGGCCGTTGCCAGGTCGCGGGCAAGCTTATAGGCGAGCCCGGTTGAATCAAGGTGATTGTGCCAGTCATCCGTAGTACCATTATTTTCAAAGATCATTTTAGCCCGCTCTTCGAGCAATTCATTTCTTTCACTGATTACAGTGAATACGACTCTTTTCTCCTCTTCAATATCCATCCTCATTTCAATCACGCCCTTTGTTTGCTGCGTAATCGCGTTTGTAACCAGGTTATCAAGTATCCTGTGCAGCCTGTATCCATCGGCTTCCACCGTGATCCTGCCATACCTGGCCGGTGTGGTCATTAACAGTGCAACCCTGTAGTGCATCGTTCTGACTACTTTTGAGTTATAGAACTCGTAAATCTCCCTGAACATATCTTCCGCGAAAATCTCCTCCTCCTTCATGTCCAGATTGTTTGTCTCCAGCAGCGTCAGATCGATAATATTGTCCATTACCTTTAAGAGTGTCTGACTGTTGTAAGAGATGTACTGTAAATATTCATCCCGTTCCAATTCCGACAGTGTACTGCTTTTCAATAAGTCTGAAAATCCCAGGATCGCATTCATCGGCGTCCTGATCTCATGGGAAATATTTGATAAAAATCGCGATTTCACCTGAATTCCCGCCTCTCTGTGGGTATTATAAATCCCCTCCAACCACTGTACCTTCTGCTTTAACTTCTGGTTCGCAGCCATCAACTCCTCATATGTTGGATTTTCTTCCATAACGCAACAACCTTATCAGAATAAATAGAATAAATATTTAGCTCCTACTGTCAGAAATCCATGATTATCTCCGGATCTTCTTCAGTAATTTTTTGGCATCTCCTGCCTTATCGCTGTTACCTGATGCGATCCTTGCGAACTGCCTTCTTGCCCTGTCATTTTCATCTATGGCAAGGAAGCATAGTCCCAGGTACCATTCAGCCTGCTCAATGTACAGGTTGTCGTTGTGTGCGATCACCTTGTTCAATGATGTCTGGGCCTCCGAATACCGCTCAAGTTCATAATAGGAGATACCTGTGTAAAGGTTGGTACCAGCCAGTTCGGGCTGCTCCTCCAGAACCTTTTCAAAGTATACAACGGCCTCTTCAAAGTCGCCCCGCTGATACAATATCTCCGCATTTTTCAGCATCAGATCCAGTGTCGAATTGTTCGACCGGTTGATCAATGCAACCTCGTAAGGTTTGTAATACTTCTTAAGCAAATCCTTGTTGGTCAGCGGTCTGTCAAGAACAGACGCCAGCCCGATAGCCAGGATAAGGGCAATGGCCGCCGTTGCAGCATAATGCCATGGTTTTGTAAATCGGATCGGTGCCTTTCTGGTGCCTCCGCTCCTCTGTGTCTCTCTTCGCAGGTCCGACAACTGGTCCCTGAAGCTCAATACTTCCGTATCGGCCAACGCTTCATCAATCTCCTGGTAAAGCCCAAGATCTGCCTGAAGCTCGGGACTGCTCTCAAGATCCGCTTCGAATCTCCGCATGTCCTTATCTGTAAGGTCATGATCGAGATACTTCTGGATAATGTGCCTGTCTCGTTTCATATCAATAAGTATATAGGTTAAATCATGTATATTCTCTTTCTTCTATCCCGCAACCAATGAAGTGAAAAATCAGTTCATTACACGCGCAGGTATATGTCGACCGGTACAGTATACAAAATATACAACCGGATGTCTTTCCAATACATGGTACAGCTCGGACGTTTCCGCAACTGTTGGTTTTAATTTTGCAAAGAAAATTGCAAAGTTTTCGTTGGAATGAAATTCTATCTGTTTATCAGACTAGTTTCCATCATCTACCCAACCATCTGGCGGAATAGTCAAATCAGTTGGTTCTCCACCTCCTCTAAGGAAAAACATTTCGTTCTGGGAAATTGCATCTGTTGCAAATGTGTCGATTGTAATTTTTAAAGTTTTCATGACGTTTTCTTAATTAGGGTTAATACTTGTTTTATTGATCGTTCAACCCTTTATTCCAAAAACACGGAAAACGTTACCCAAAAAATTCAAAAAAATTGCATAAATTTATTTATATAAAGTTAAGGTGCTGTTAATCTGTAAATTAATAATTGATATAAATTGCACTTCAATTTGTAAACATTAAAAGATTTTCTTTCTTTTAGGGTAGAATTATGAAAATTAAAATTCAAATAGCAATCATTTTTACTTTGATTCAAGTATCCAATATACATGGACAGGAAAGGAAAGATGTTGATGACCTCATAAAATCATATAATATACCGGGATATACACATCTTAGGAAGGGTAACTTTGACAGTGCTGAATATTATTTATTAAAAACAATTGAATTACAAGAAGCCTATCTAGGAAAGTTACATAAGAATACTGCAGCAACAAATGTTAATTTGGGAGTCATGTATAGGAATTTAAATAACTTCCAAAAAGCATTGAAGTATTTTAATACTGCTGAGCAATATTACAAAGAAAAGGAGCCAAACTCTCAATATTTAGGATATATTTATAATAATAAGGGGAATATTTACTACAATTATTCTGATTTTAAGGAAGCAGAATTATATTATAGATATTGCGTTAATTTTTTTGAACAAAATCATCAAGCACAATCAGATGCATATGGTCATGCATTTATAAACTTGTTCAACATTATGATAGCACAATATAGAATCGAAGAGGCTATTGAGTTTTTAAATGAACAATACTTAGTAAGTCAAAATAAAGAACTAACATTTAAAAGGCATATTTTTCTTTCCGAAGCATATAGTCGATTAAATAATTACAGTCGTGCATTTGAAGAAACTGAACTAGCAAAGAAAATTTATGATAATTATTTGAAACCTAATATCTCATTAGAAACAGTTTATAATTATAGAGTAGCTTCCTTAAAAGTCAACATTGGGCGATACGATGAAGCAATCGAGTACTTGATGAATAATATTGAAATTACGGGTTCTTCCTTGTATAAATCATTTGATGATCTTTATCAAACTTATCTTTTGATAGGTAATATACATTATTTAAAAGGAAATTATGAAAATTGTATTTCCTGGTTGACCACCATAATTAATAACCTGACGGATCAGAATTTAGGCCTATCCCCAACCGATAACATTTTAAGTGATAAAACCTTTAATACAAACGTAATTGACTTTTACAGACTATATGGAAATGCCGCACAAAAGTTATTCTACAAAACTAATAATATTGAATATCTAATTGTTTCACTTGAAAATTACACCAAAAGTATTGATTACTTAAAGGTATTCAGATTACATATGAGAAATGAGGAAAGTATTCATTTGGAATCTGAAATCAGGTTATCAATTATCCATGAAGCTGTAGAAATTGCAGTAAAGCTTTATGAACTCACAGAAAATTTCGAATATCTTGAAAGAGCATTTTTGAATGCTGAAAATATGAAATCCTTCTCTTTGTTTACAGAAATAAAAGGAGGTGAAGCTATGCAATTTTCTGATCTCCCAAAGAAAGTTAGGGATGAAGAAAATATGTTAACAAGGAAACTTGAAGCATATAATGAACTAATTCATAAAGAAAAGTTAAATGAAAATCCAGATAACAATATCTTAACAAATTACAGTGATTCCTATTTTAAACTTAAAGATTCATATAATAACTTATTAGATTATATCGAAAATTTCTATCCAAAATACTTCGAACTCAAATACAACCCCAATTTTTTTACCCCCAGGGAGGTTCAGAAAAAACTGGGGAGGAAGGAGTGCCTGGTGGAATATGTATTATCAGACACCCGTCTAACCACCTTTGTCATAGACAAGTACAATATCCAGGTACTCACGCGGGAGATCGA
>JBBDIE010000047.1:0-6477 GCA_040880545.1 Bacteroidales bacterium
TACTGAACCAGCTAAAAGAGAAAAATATTCATGCCCAGTGGGCTTTCTATACCTTAAACGCTAAAATAAAATCAGTTAAATTAACTTCGGGAGACAATTTTAGTTTTTTTCTTAGCCGGTAGCGGTGATTTTCAACACCCCTGACCGAAATTTTCATCAGTGGTGCGATCTCTTTTGAGGAGAGGTTCATTCGCAGGTAGGTGCAAAGGCGGAGATCGGAGTGGGTGAGCTGCGGAAACTCTTCAATCATCTTCTGAATGAAGAATTCATGCGCCTTTTCCACATTGGTTTCAAATATTCTCCAGTCATCACCGCTTGCAATGTTTTTGTCGATTTTATTTACAACCGAATTATAAAATTTGTCCGGATAGCGGGTACCAAGCTGGTATTTTTGCTCTTTCAGAATTTCCTGGAGATTCATAAGGAATTCGTTCTTCTTGATGATGGACATCGTGGAATTGGCCAGTTCCCTTGATTTAAAAGTAAGTTCTGTACGAAGATTCTGATTTCGTAATTTAATCAGTTCCTGTTCTTTGATATCCCGTTTTTTCTTTTCCCTTGCCTTAACTTTTTTTACGGAAGTGTACCTTACATAAATGATTATCAAGATCAAAAAGTTCACAAACAAGAACAAGGATAATGTTGACCTGTACCAGGGGGGCAATACCTTTAAATAGATTTGATGGGGTTCGCTCTCCTCAAGCCATTCATTCTCTGCAATTACTTTCATGACATACTCACCAGCAGGGATCCTGTTCAGATGGAATTCTGCCGAATAGGTTGGTTCCGACCAATTGGGCTGGAGACCCGAAAGGAGGTACCTGAACCTGGTTTGTGATGAGGTGTAGTCTGGAAATGCATATTGTAAAGTAAGACTGTTTTTTGAATAAGGAATAATATACTTTTTCTTATTCAGGGGAAGACGTTCTGTAGATCCATCATTATTCAGAAGTGATATATTCCTAATTGTCAGTTGGATATCCTGTTTTTGTGTTCTTCTGAATGCAGGATCCGCATTCAGCATGGCATATCCGTTTTCCAGGCAATAGATTGCTTCATATTTGTTTATTGGAACAACATTTTCGTAATTTTCAATGATATGGTAATCAAAAATCTCTGTGGGATAATCTTTCACAAGGGTAATACCCGTGAGCATAAAATGAAATAGGCCAGTTGAATTATCCGTGATAAACCAGTAGTGATGATCAGGTGCTTTTACGATCCTGTGTGCAGACGTATATTTCCCCAGTGACCTGTTAAGCTGCTCGTATGGAATTATGGTATCGTTTATATCATCGTATGTATATAATTTTTCACCTGTGGTAAATACAATACGATTTTCAACTTTAAAAACATTGATTCCATAATCTTTATTAAAGATTGAGTTTTTTCCATAATACCTGATGTCCAGCACGCTATCCTGGCGATCATTCAATGTGAGTTTATATACCGACCGGCGCATATGTCCGGCCCAAAGATGATTCAGGTGATCAAGTTCAATATAACGAATCAGGTCCGAAAAATTCCTGATATTATGCGATATGCTCCATGACTCCTTGCTCTTATTATACAATACAAGATCGGAATAGGTGCTTTGTATCAGTGTGTTCAGCCGAAATGAATTTTTAATCAGGTTAAAACCTCCTGCCACATTTGATAGTTGCCTGATCCTGCCTTCCCTGATTACAAAGGTCCCGCTGTTATGACCAACGAATAGCTGATTTTCGTAGACAGTGCAGTCCCAGACCTGGGCCTGGGTTCCTTCCACAAGCACAAATTGGTCATCATCGGCATCCAGAGGTTTAACATACAGCCCCTGATTGGTGCCAAGGTATAATCTATCTTCAAAAACAGCAGCTGAATAGGTAGCTCCGATCTCATTTACAGGATGGATCCTGTACGATTGATCAGGATGCAGATCGATAAAAGATATGCCACGATCAAGTGCGGCCCAGAGGTTATTCTCATATGTCAGAATATCCAATACGGTATTATTCTGTAGCCCCGTCTCCTCATTGATCCTGAATATTACTTTTTCATCTGCGGAAATACCCATCAGGCCATCCAGCAGCGTGCCTATCACAAGTGTGTCGTCGTTCAGCAGGCAAGCCCTGTTGATGGTATGTCTGGAAAAATAATCGGTAAGGCCTGCAAAGGCAGGGGAAAAGGATTTTCCGTTGTATGAATATACGCCATGTTCAGATGTACCAATAAGAAGGTTCCCATTTTGCCACGGTACGAGAAAACGTATAAGTTTTTCGTTGAAAAACGGATCCAGAAGATAAGAGACGATACTGTCGCCTTCAATTTTGTATAATCCCCGGTCTCGCACAGATATTAGAATTTCATTACCCACTATGGACATGGTATTGGCAAAACCGTTGGTGCGGATAACATGGAACTTATTATCCGTGAATATGAAAACGCCCAAAAATGATTGAAAATAGATACTGTTGTCTAGAATAATTATGTTCCAGAATTCTTCATTGATGGAATAGTGGTTCTCTACCATGGGATTGAGTGAGGTATAGTTCAATGATCCCAGTGAATCCCACTCCCAATAACCGAGCTCCCTGTAACCCGCGGTATACACTCTGCCTGAAATGCTGTCAACCCTCACTGCCCGCAGATTCGTGATCTCCGGTGACAACTTGAATTCCCAGTTTACACCATCAAAAATCAATAAACCGGCATTATTGGCAATGTATATAAATTGATCGGGACCAACATCAGCCTTCCAGTTCTGGTATTCCGCTTTATAATTATTTTTGGAATAATTATTAATTGAATAAAAGGGCTCCTGCGCTTGAATCCCATTCAATAGAAAAAACATAGGCAGTACACAAACGGTGATCCATCTGACCGGATGCAACGATATTAGGGGTGAAATTCTCATAGACAGCTCATAATATTATGAAAATTACACTATAAAAAGCAATTTTTAACTCACCAAAGTGCATTTTCTTTGTTAAAAATACATTAACAATGTTAAAATTGCAAATTGCTTAAAAAATTGAAAAACAAACATATATAATAATTTGTTACATGGAAGATGAGGTAATGGCGTAATGTTATAGAGCATCTTTTATTTATGAAGCGTTCAAGGTGTAGCCCTTAGCTTTACTTGTATTGGTTAATTCCATTATTTGCATAGTACAAGCTGGTTTGATTAACAGCATAATTTTTACGGACAATTTTTCGTTTTTAATAAGACGATGTTGCTGTTGAAATTACAAACGACTAACATTCAACTAATACTACACCACTTATGAGAAAGACTATTATTTTTCTCGCAATCCTGTGTATACCCGCATACATCTTCGCACAGACTCTGGAGATCAATGGTACAGTGTCGGATGAATCCACAGGAGAAGCACTGATTGGAGTCAATATTTTCAATCAGTCCACGGAAACCGGATCAATTACCGACCTGGATGGAAACTACACCATACAGGCCTCGCCCGGAGACTTACTAAGGTTCAGTTATATCGGATACTATACTGAAGAGGTAACCGTAGGGACAAGTACGAATATAAATGTTGTACTTCGGGAAGATATTCATACACTGGACGAAATAGTTGTTATTGGTTATGGCCGGATTAAAAAAAGCGACCTTACCGGGGCCGTAAGCTCGGTGCGTGGAGAGGACCTTACAAAGATTACCTCAGTCTCACCCGAACAGGCGCTTCAGGGGAAAGTGGCAGGACTGCAGGTATCCTCCAGTTCAGGTGATCCTGGGGCATCACCAACAGTGAGGATCAGGGGTGTAGGTACCTTTGGTAATCCGAACCCGATATTTGTTGTTGATGGCGTGATTCTGGACAACATCTCCTTTCTTAATTCTTCTGACATATCCTCCATTGAAGTTTTAAAAGATGCATCATCAACTGCCATGTACGGTTCCAGGGGTGCAAACGGAGTGATCATCGTTACCACCAAATCAGGTAGCAATCAGGACAAGGTCCAGGTAAACCTTAATGCAAATTATGAGCTTCAAACCATCGAGAAATATATAGATATGCTTGATGCGCGTGAATTTGCACAAATCCTGAACAGAATTCAGCCGGGTAGTTTTAATAACCTCGATCTGCTTGAAAATTACGACTGGCAGCGAATGGTATACAGGAACTTTGCACCCATGCAGAGTTATCAGTTATCTGGTAGTGGCGGGGGAGAGAGAAGTAGTTTTTATGCCTCTGCCGGTTATTTTAACCAGGAAGGCGTCGTGCCAGGTTCCGCCTATGAAAGGTTGACCCTAAAGATCAACAATGATTATAAATTTACGGATCATATCAGAATAGGGCATAACCTTACAATTTCCAATTACAAAAAGAACAATGCGCCTAATATTGTGGCATCTACACTGAGAGCGTGGCCAACGGATCCCGGTTATGAAGATGACGGGACCTTTTATGGAAACAGAGGGAACGGCAACCCGCTGGCATCGCTGGAATACAGCGATAATACTTTCAGTGGAATACGGGGGGTTGGAAATTTTTACGGGGAAGTAAACTTTTTAAAGGATTTCACCTTCCGATCCAGTTTCGGGTTTGATATTGAAGAATCAGAAGGAGTAGGCTTTACCCCGATCTTTTTTGTTACGCCACAGCAAAATAATGATGAAACAAGCCTGTACAAGAATAATAACAGCAGACGTGACTGGTTGTGGGAGAATACACTGAATTACCACAGGGAATCTGGGGTTCACTCTCTGGATCTTCTGGCAGGGTATACTGCACAGGAAAGGAATTCTGAGGGCCTCTCCGTTTCAGGAAAGAATCTTTTGCGGGAAGATATACATTTTCTCAGTAATGATATGACCGATATTATTATTGGAAATTCAGGTAACATCTGGTCAATGGTATCCTACCTGTTCAGGGCAAATTATGTTTATGACAGCAAGTATATGTTTACTACTACATTCAGGGCCGACGGATCTTCAGCCTTTGCCAGCGGAAACAGATGGGGTTATTTTCCTTCAGTAGCAGCAGGTTGGAGGATATCAGAAGAGGATTTCTTTACACCAGGCACGGTCTCAAATCTTAAATTGCGGGGAAGTTATGGGGTTGTTGGGAATGATAAGGTAAATACCACCAACAGGTACACACTGATTATGTCCGGACGCGGAGCTGTTTTTGGAACCGATGAAGTTTTCTACCCGGGATCCACCTACGGAACGTCGGGGAATCCACTGATTCGGTGGGAGGAAGCAGTTCAGGGTAATTTCGGAGCCGAAGTCGGAATGTGGAACAACAAACTGGTCCTGGAGGCAGATGTTTATCATAAAATTACCAAGGATATTCTGATCGGGTTGCAGACCCCCGGTCATATTGGTAATGGAACATTTGCAACGGTCACATATAATGCAGCCAACGTGATGAACAGGGGAATTGAGCTTGCCATTACATGGAAAGAGAGCAGGGGAGACTTCTTTTATGAATTCAATGCTACAGGCTCCACGGTCCATAATGAAGCACTTGCTCTGAGTGAAGATGCAGAAGCAGATCATTTTCTGATCATGGGTAGCCTGGGTAACGGACAGAATGTTAAAAGGGTAACCCCCGGTTATTCCATCGGTTATTTTTATGGATATAATGTACTTGGAGTTTTTCAGAATCAAGAAGAACTTGACGCTTATCCCCATCTGTCTCTGACCCAGGTGGGTGATTTTAAATATGAAGATATTAATGACGATGGATCAATTACCACAGACGACATGACCTACATTGGAACACCTGTGCCGGCATTTGTTTATGGTTTTGCAGGAACCATGAGATATGGAGGTTTATCAGTGGCAATCGACTTCCAGGGTGAGTTGGGAAAGGATATTTACGATGGAAAAGATGCTGTACGGGCAGGACAATATAATTATCAGCAGCGTGTTGCCAATGCTTGGAACGATGAAGGGTCAACAAATACGGAACCCAGGGCCACCTCCTCTACATTAAATTACAACCCTTCCACCTGGTTTGTTTTTGATGGCTCTTATCTGAGACTACGAAATATCTCTGTTGGTTATGACCTTCCGTCCAGATGGATGAACAGTATAAACATCTCAAGGGCTACAATATTTCTTAAAGGAACCAATGTTTTAACGCTTACAAAATACCCGGGATATACAGCCGATATAGGAGGTTCAGTTCAGATGAACGGCATTGATACCGGCGTATATCCGGTTACAAGTGTTTATGGTGGCGGCGTAAATGTGACATTTTAAAACTACCACGAAATGAAAACGAATAAAATATTCATCATCGCTTTAGTTCTGTTCATCACAACCGGATGTTCAAAGGATTTTCTTGAAAATCCACCGGTAGATACCATTACTGACGAAACGTTTCCCAGCACGGAGCAGGATGCATACCTTGTTACAAACGCAGCCTACTCCCATCTCAGGAACTGGTGGTACCTGGGAGGTTATCCCATTGCGGATATCATGTCAGACGATCAGACCAAAGGAAGTGAAGATGGTTCGAA
>JBBDIE010000048.1:0-39749 GCA_040880545.1 Bacteroidales bacterium
GGGCCTTATGCAAAGCACTAACAGGACCGACTTTATCAATATGTTTGTAAAATTCAGTCATCAGGTATGCAGTTTGATAATCGGAGACGCTCCATAAACTAACCATCACATTATCACTTCCAGCATAAAGAAAGGCCCTGCTCAAACCCACCATATCGTCGCCTTCACTAAATGTTCCCAATCCTGTCTGGCATGCACTCAGGACAATAAGTTCTGTATTTAATGACATGGTAAATATTTCGTTTACAGTTAATAATCCGTCGTCGTGATTGGTGGGTGCGAATAACACGAAAGAGAACAGAGGCTGACTTTGATCCATATATCCATGGGTTGCCAGATGGATGTGACCGTACCGGTCCGCTAACTCTTTAAAAACGGACTCCGTGGTACTCTCACCAAAGTATGTATGCAGATTTTCATTTAATCTGGCGATGTTTTCAACTTCTACTGAAGTTCCCGGCAAACCGGTAAACCCCATGATTTCAAGATCGCCTATAGCCATGGCCAATATTCCATTGTTGGCAACGGAACTTCTTTTTTTCATTACCGAGAGGGTATTAAGTCCCGGTGTATAAAACAGTTGTTTCTTCTCTGCAAGGAAGTGGTTTTGCTGATCCATCAGGCATTGATACGGTAATAAATGCAGCACTTTATGAGGGACTATTCCAATGGTCTCAACTTCTCTCAATTCCTTTTCTACCGGTTGGATCAGGATTGAATAAGCATCTTTCAGGGTTTGCACAGAAAGGTTGGACCCGCTCCTGAATTCCCCGGTACTAAAATCTGCTGTTCTTGATAGTATATCCCTGCAATCACGGGTTAGACTGCGGAGTTCTTCCCCGGTTTTGTTTATCTCCCGGCCCGTTATATTATTTTTCCTGATGATCCATACATAAGAGTTGTATTCACCGGCCCAATAAACAAGAAAGGCGGTGCTTTCATCTGCCAGTGCCTGGAGCTCTGAAATTGGATGGGGCTGCAGATTTAAAAGTGAAGCGTACTCCCCGGCTTGTAATTGAATTGAATGGAGTACTTTTTGGTACCTGGATCGGGTTTCAATTAACTGTTCTTCTATTTCTGAAGAATTATAACCTCTTTCCGTTCCCAACTGCTGCCTGTGCAGAAGTTTTGATAAAGCCAGTATCTCTGCCTGTAACTCCTGTTCACTCTGTACCAGGGCTGTATCCGGAGAACGGAAATTAATCCTCTTATTGCCAATCAGATCAAGGAAAGCCCTGGCACGAGCCTTCTCAGTAATGTTGAATGCCTCGTTCAATTGCCCACTCTTCATAAGGAGGTTGATCAGCCTGTCATAGACTATAATTTTGTCATTGACATAGCTGGTTTTAATTTCTTCAATGGTCATGTCACCCCTGATGTTTTCAATGATCCCGATAGCCTCGTGATAAGATGTTATGGCCCTTTCTATCAGTCCTTTTGATTCATAAAACTGGCCGTAAACATAATGGATCCGCCATATCGTTTCAGGTTGATCAGTATTCTTAAGTGCCAGGTCCAACGATCTGCTTAGATTGTCATCCTGATGTAGTTGCAAGTAAATATCGGCCAGCATCACATTTGATTTTGCAATTCCCTCTGCGGAACCGGACCTCTTAAATGACTCCTCGGCATGCAAGTAATGGGTGAGGGCAAATGGCAGATTTTTCCTCTGCCTAAGCAGGTCACCCATACGCAGGTACACAAGGGCCTCAGATATGTCGGACCCGATTTCTCTGTAAAAGGCGAGGGCATCTTTAGTGTTGCCGCTCCGAATGTTCTGAGCCGCATCCAGAGAAGCGGATCCTTTCCCTATGGAATCCTTTAATAACAAGGCTTCCCTGTAATATTCTTCTGCAATTGAGTCATTGCCTATGGCAGCGTATGTATCGCCTGTTCTGAGTAACGACCAGATTACCTGTGGTATTATTCCGGTTCTTCTTGCCTCTGACACGGATTCCATACGAAGGCGTATGGCTTTTTCATATTCGGCCCTGTCCTCTGCAATGTTGGCCAGCGAAAGAAGCTGCCTGGAAACATTCAGCCCATGCTTTTTAGCTATTTGCATGGAGGTATTAATATGAACTTCTGCCTGTGCCGGATTTGATAATTCATGGGTGACCTTACCTATCTGTAACATGCATTCTGATTCCCCGACTTCATGCCTGTTGCCCCGGTACAGTTCGAGTGCTGCCCGTGCATTATCGAGACTGGCAGTGTATTTTCCCAGGACCGATTGTACCTGAGATAGCATGAGGTATGTATCTGCAATGGAGTTTTGTTTTGTACTTTTCAGACTGCGCTCCATACCATCACTGATAGTGATCACAGTGTCGAGAAATCTGGAACCGCTGTAGAAGTCTCCCTGGTAGAGCCTTGCCCTGCCCATCTCCCTGAAATCTTCAATGATTCCCAGTGAGTTGTCTATTGCAGAGTCCCGGCGATAGGCAAAATATGCATAATTATATGCTTCTTCAAAGATACCCTGTACATTGTATGCATAGGCAATTTTCCGGCAAATTTCCGCTTCAGTCTCCAGATTTCTGTAAACCCCCAGTTGCCTACTGGCACTAAGGCTGTTCTTGTAATGTAGAATTGCATTATGATAATCATAGGCATTACTGAACGAATCTCCTTTACGCTGCTCCTCTGTTACCAATATTGCCGGAGTTTTACAGCCCTGGATGGCACATATACTTAAAGTAAGAAGAATTAGGTGAATACTGCCTTTCCTTTTTGCTTTGCCATTCATATTCCCCGTTGCTTTTGATTAAAATATATACTGAATGATAAAGACATAGGATGGTTCTGCGGATGTCAGTTTGCCCATTAGTGGGAGAAACATTCCCTGTACCAACCGTAATTGCTGAACCTGGAAATGAAGGTAGGGGATCAGGTTTACCTGCCATTTGGTTTCATCACCGGTAATGTCCTGCAAGGTTTCCGGACCGATATGGGTAAAATACAGATCATTTGTCATGCATATCCAGTCATTCAGATGAAAATTGAACCCTCCGGCCACATAATATATATTTCCCGACCTGAATGATTTTTCGGGTTCACCTGGATTGATCACCCTGTTCCCGCCAAATCCCATATCAAAACCACTGTAAAAGGTAAATGAATAGGGGTATAGAATTTTTCTGGCCTGGATATCTACCGCCACGGAGGTTTCCCCTGATCCTGTGGACATGTCAAAAATCAAACTGTCAGATGAGAAATTGGATGGATTTTTTCTGCCGGTAGGTAATATGGCAGTAGTTCTTAGTGTTATGGAGGGTACATTTTCCTGTTCCTTTACCAATTGGACATATAAACCGGTTGAAATATCTCCTAATCCGTAACCTTTCTGCTGAAAATCAAATTGCTCGCGCGCCCTGAACAACGGATCATCCAAAAGAATTGTACTTTGTACCATATCCAGCATATAGGGTATATCCAGGTTTAACTGGAGTTTGTCTGTTATTCCATAGTGTGTTGAGAGGTTAAGGGCCGAGGAGCGCGCGATAGTGGAACCGGGCACAAAATATTTGTTTGAATTCTCATCAAATATTCTTTTAAATCCTGCATACTGCCAATCTATTCCTACCTTCAAAAATCCCCGGTAAAGTGTGGCCGGTTCGGTTACAGCTGTTAATTGTTTAAGTTCAGATGGAATGAACATGTCTTCATTCTGCCCGCTGGCTGAGAGGATAAAGCACGTAAGAATTATCAAATGTAAGATCAGTTTTTTCATGATCTGTGTTTTATTATTCTGAACCTTTTAGCACAGGAGCAATTGTATAAGTCAATCCGGTGAGAATATGAAATTCAGAATATCTGTTTTTGCCTGTAACAGGAAGATATACCTGCTGAATCATCCTGAAATGGGTAGATACCTGGATCTCAAATCCAACCAAGGCTGTACCAGATGAGGATGTTGTTAATCCAACAGGCTGTCCGGTTTGATCTGACCAGCCCGGAGTCTCATGATCAAAATTATACCCTGTATAGGTGGCAAACCAAGGAAACAGTTGCAAGTCAAACAGAATTCCGGCATGTATATTTCCTTTGGGCCTGATGGTATAGTGCGACGTGCTGTATTGAAAATCATAGCCGTACAGCCTGTATTTCCAATAATAAGTTTCAACCTCTTTAAACGGTGATGTATATGTTCCATTAACCGATATTCCCACCTTGTTATTACTGTACCTGCCACCCAGACTTACATGAAAAAAGGTTGCAGGTGAGGCCGGGGAGGGATTGAAATTATAATCCAGTTCATAAGATCCACCGGGGTCAGCCGGATTATATATAGTGATTGCGTGATCAGGCTGACTTGGGTGACCGGAACCGGCGGGTATTGTCACTCCTCCCGACAGAAATGTTTCAAAACCTGAAAGAAACACCGGCGTTCTTGCCTTAAGTTCCAGTTGAAGAAACCCCAATCCTTTGTAATGATAAAGTGTATTCTCGGATCCGAAATTCATATTATTTGAAACAAAGTAGGTAGGCAGCGTTTCAAACCTGTTACGCATATTAATTTCTCCGTTCAATTCCAGGAGTTCAAGTATACCATATCCAAATTTAATATAATAGGCATCTTCGATCACACTGCTTACCACTTCGTTAAAATCCAGTTTGTTCCCATCACCATCAAAATAATTATTACCCATAATATGGGAATAGGAGCCACTGAATTGCAATAAACCCTGGTGCAATGTATAGGGACGTTTTATATAAGGTTCGGTAAGCAGGTCATATTTATTGGTAGTCTGGGCCCCCAAGGCGCTTACCAGGATCAAAAAGAGCATTATGGTTTGTAACCTCTTCATAGAATGGATCACATTAGTTTGTTATACCAGGAATATAGACTGAGATCCCATCCTCAAAACTCCCAAACCAGATATTCCCCTTATTATCAGAAATTATATCCATGATAGTGATTCCGGGCAATCCATCATCCACCGAGTAGCTCCTCATAGCAGCTCCATCGTATTTCACAACCCCGTCGGCAATTAATGCAATCCAGATATTACCGGTATGATCTTCGGTAAGACTGTTTACATAGGCCTGATAAGTACTATTGAACAGGCTTACTTCACTGAACTGACCTTCTGAATATTTAGTAATGAATTCACCTTCCCAGGTTCCCATCCAAATATCACCCCAACTGTCACAATGAACAGCCTTCACAATGTCCGATGAAAGTCCATCTGCTGTGGTATATAATCTGGCTGAATTGTTACTTATTTTATAAACGCCCGCATTTGTGGCGGCCCAGACCGAACCGTCTTCTGAGATATCTATGTCGTTCACATAGTTGGCATCTTCGTTGGTGCCGGATGAATATTCATTGATCCCATTGGATGTCACTTCAAAGAGCCCATGTGACATGGTACCGATCCACATGTCACCCTGCAGATCCGATTTCAGACTCAGAACGGTCCAGATATTACCATCAGTACCATAAAAATTGGAAAAATTGCTCCCATCGTATATGGAAAAACCATTCAAAGTACCGATCCAGAGGTCCCCGTTTTGATCTTCCTCAATTGCAGTTACATAATTATCCGTAAGTCCGTGGGCCGTAGACAGATTGGTCCATTGGGAACCATCATATTTCATTAATCCTCTTTCAGTGCTCCCTGCCCAAATATTTCCCTTACTGTCGGCATGGAGACACCAAATCCTGTCACTGAAGAGCCCATTGGTTTTATTATGAATGACCCAGCTGTCCAGATCTTTCTGCTGAGGAAGATCGCTGTATTTTTCACAACCCAAACCACTGAGTATTACACAAAAAAATAACAGTATAACTCTATTATTCAGCATATTTCCTGAATTGATATTGTACAGTTATTCCCTGAACCTCTCCAGATTCATCTTCACAGGAACAAGGTTACCCGGCTTGAAACTGTCTGTCAGAGACTTCTTTTTTACCTCATCCGGTACAAATTCACAGATAATACTGTAGGCATTGAGTTGATTAAGAGAAAGGGAGGCGGTGCTGCCACCCGCGATCCAATAGCCTGTGTCGGTCTCTTTGTATGCGATCACATAGTAAGACTGGGCTTCCAGGTTCATGAACAATGCAATACCTTCATTATCTGTGTTTTCAATAAACTGGGGTTCGTTTAACTCTTCAAAATCAAATTGGTTGTCGTATACCCAGATTTCACAATTCTCAAGAACCGTGACCGTGTCGGATTCAAATACTATAAACCCGAGGATTGTTGGCTCATTGATGGTAAGGGTTTTTGTAGCAACTGTACTACCTGCATCATTTGTTGCAGTAAGTTTTACCTCTTTACTACCTGTCGCTTCATAAACAGCAATCGGATGCTCATCGGAGGAAACCATACCATCACCAAATTCCCACTCAAACGTCAGTGCTTCCTCGGATTCATTTAAAAATTTTATGGAGTCTCCCATTTCAGGATTCACCGAAGGAGAATAGCTGAATTCAGCCACTGGAGGTTTTTTACATCCTGATGAGACTAAAAGGATTGTCCCAATTATTATAACCATGGAAACAGGAGGATTCAATCTTAATTTTATCATAATTATCTATTTAGAGTATGTCAATTAAGTGGAGTGGCTGGATCATCATGTTCGTTTGCAAGGGTTATTCCCTGCGGTCATGAGCTCAAAACTTTCAGTTTTTCGGTTGCGAAGTCGGGAAATGCGCAGTCCCGATTTGTCGGGATGAGCAATTTTCCGACGAGCGTAACGCAGCAAACGGACATTATGGACAGACACCATTTAGAATTATGTACAAGTTAGACTTTTGATTGAAAAATTCAAATAGTAAAGATAAATTTGTCTGATTTAGCTACAGGGCAATATTTTATTCAAAATCCATAAAGGAAATGGGTACGTTCATTTTTATTTTTTTTTCATGCAACATTCAGAAATCAGTTTCGTCATTTGAACAGTTATGAAGGAAAACTTCCAACACATGAATCCGGACAAGTTGATTAATGCTTGTAAAAAAGGGGACAGCAAGGCGCAGATGGAGATTTATAAACTCTATTATAAAGCCATGTTTAACATATCTCTACGGATATTGAATAATTCTTCAGAGGCTGAAGATGTGATGCAGGATAGTTTCTTGAATGTCTTTCATAAAATCGATTCATACAAAGGAGAAGTGACCTTTGGGGCCTGGTTAAAGAAGATCGTGATCAACAGGTCACTGGATATCATAAAGTCGAGAAAGGCGATGATATCACTGGAAACGATACCGGATCTTGAGGATGAGGTTCAGGAGGATTACCTGGATTACCGGGACATACGTATTGAAACGGTGAAGGAAGCCATTGCATCGCTCCCGGACGGTTACAGGGTAGTGCTCTCACTTTACCTGGTTGAAGGTTATGATCATGAAGAGATATCCGAGATACTTCACATTACAAATGCTACTTCCAGGACCCAGTATCACAGGGCAAAGAGGCAGCTGGCCAAGAAATTAAACGAACTAAAAGCAGTATCATGAGTGACCTGGAAAAACATATTATTGAACAACGCGACAGGCTGGACATTGAAGAACCGCGATCCGGCCACTTGAAGAGATTCAAAAAACGGCTTGTCCGGGAGCAACAGCCTGTAATGCGGATACAATTCCGCCATGCGATACAAATAGCAGCCTCCATTGCCATTATAATGGCATCGGGAGTGGTGATCATCAAGTCAAGCAAAGGAGGGAGTAAAATAGCAGCCACTCCGGCAGTCGAAGAATTTCGCGAAACGACAAGTTTCTATACAAGGCAGGTGAATGCAAGGTATGATGATATTATGTCGCTTCACTTAGATTCGGAAGAGGAAAAGGCATTGTTGCTGGAAGAGCTATCAGAAATGGATAGTTATCATAAAGAATTATTAAACGAATTCAGTACCAATCCTGGTGATGACAGGGTGATGAATGCTCTGATCCACCATTATCAGTTGAAACTGCAGGTAATGGATCAAATTATTGAACAATTAATTCAGTTAAGAAACACAAACACCAACGCATATGAAAAATCTAACAGTTAAAACAGGAATCGTATTTATACTTGCCATATTTATGACTGGAATTGCATTGCCGGCAACGGGGCAACGTGCTGAAAGGGAGGTTGCCAAAGAATATAAAATCAAGCAGGGATTTTCGCTGGGTATTGACAACAGGTATGGAGAGATCAATTTTGTAAACTGGGATAAGAATGAATTGTCAGTTGTGGTGAGGATTACGTCCGAATCAGTATCACAGACAAAAGCTGACGATCTTGTGGAGAGCGTGAAAATCGATATCTCTGAGATGCAGGAGGAGGTTAATTTTAAGACCCTGATAGATAATAAGAAGATCAACGGGAAGAATAATGTGAAGGTGATCTATGACGTGAAGGCTCCGGCATACCTCAATGTTAATCTAAAGCAGAGTTACGGCAATATTTATATCCAGGATATAACCGGGCTTGCGCGGTTGGAGGTGAAATATGGTAATCTGACAGCAAATTCCCTGATCGTGAAGGACGCGGGTAAATGGAACTCACTGGAGCTGGCATATGGAAAGGCTTCAGTGGAAGAGGTTAACGCATTAAATGCAGGAATAAAATACAGCGAAATTTCAGTTTCAAAATCTGTCGTTCTTAAACTTGAAAGTTCCTATTCAAAATTGAATTTCAACCAGTTGAATGAACTGGAAATTGAAAGTAAGTATGACAAGATTTCGGTTGGAACCATCGAAGGCTCAATGAAAGTTTCTTCTGCGTATACGCAGGTATTTGTAGAGCAATTATCAACCGGTTTTAAAGAAATATATGCAGATATGGTTTATGGAAACTTCAAAGGCGGAGTAAAAGATGATATATCATTTAAGATAGACGCAACAGTTTCCTATGGCTCTATAAAAATACCCGAAGGAGATTATACATTAAACAAAGAGGGTACCAAACAGGAGGTCCATGGGACGGTGGGCAATGCCCCTAATCCATTGGTTCATGTAAATCTTAAATATGGGAACCTGGAGCTACGGTAAATATTAGCTGAAATAATTTTAACACTCCCCGGATAAATGTATATTTAGGGAGTGTTTTTTATTGATAGATTATGAAATATCCAGCAATTCTTCTCCTCGTTGTAATTATGATCTCCGGATGTAACAGAACATCACCGGAGAGGCGGACTTCGGTTTCAAGTATTCATACAGTACCCCTGGAATATGCCCTTGTTATTCATGGAGGTGCCGGTTATGCAACGCCGGAAAAACTTGGAGACTCTGGTGAAAGGGCGTATGAACTGGCTATGGATTCGGCCCTGCTTATCGGTCTGGACATACTCTCTTCAGGAGGAGCCAGTATCGATGCAGTTGAACAGGTGATCCGGTACCTGGAAGATAATCCGCTGTTCAATGCGGGCAGAGGCGCTGCACTTACAAGCGAGGGTATTGCCGAACTAGATGCATCCATTATGCAGGGATCAGATTTGAATGCCGGGGCTGTTACGGGCCTCACAGATGTTCGTCACCCCATAACCGCAGCCAGGCGGGTTATGGACAGTTCAGTCCATGTAATGTTCTCTGGTCCGGGTGCTACACAGTTTGCAAAACAACAGGGGCTGGAGATCGTTCCCCAGGAGTATTTTGTGACAGAAAAAAGCCAGGAGTCACTGAAAAGGGCACTTGAGGCAAAGAAATTTGGTACCGTTGGCTGTGTGGCGTTGGATAGGGAAGGTGATCTGTGCGCCGGAACCTCGACCGGTGGAATCACAAATAAAAAACATGGCAGGGTTGGTGATGTGCCGGTTATCGGTGCCGGTACTTATGCAAAAAATGGTGTAGCAGGGATCTCCTGTACAGGTCAAGGTGAATTCTATATCAGGCTCGCTGTGGCTAAGGAGGTGATTGCCCTGATGGAGTACAAAAACTACACGGCTGAGGAGGCAGCAAGAGAGGTAATATATAAACAACTAAAGCCTTTCGGGGCCAATGGCGGAATAATTGTTTTGGATAGTTACGGTAATGCTGCCATGGATTTTAACACCTCTGCTATGTTCCGTGCTTACGGAAATTCAACAGGGGAAAAGATCGTCAAAATATTTCCCTGAATCTCCAGCAGGTATCACTACCTGTCCCATCATCGTATCAAACGGAAAATTTGAGAAAATGTGTATTGGTACGGGAAATGATAAACCATGGAATCTGGTCCCCTGGATCAAAATATTTTATTCTCCCAGACGCTCTTTGAAAGGCAAAAAAGTCATGTAATCTGCATGATGTACGATATAGGCTTCGGTGGTACGTTTGACCAGGTCTCCTTCCGTGGCATGGGTGGCAATGATATGACACACTTCTGGCGGAACTTGGCACTGTTCGGCCAGGGAAACTCCGGAGAAGGGGTGTCTAACGTACTGCCCGTATAGCCCCTGGAAGGAGTCTCCATCTTCAGTTAGTTCATATTCCAGCAGTTTACCAACGTCCGCCAGGATTGCCCCGGCTATGAGTACATCCATATCAACTGGAAGTGAATCACCAAAAAAACTGGTGATCTTCTTACCACCTTCCCTGGCGATATGGACCACGGCCCGTTTGTGATCCATAAAGCTCACCTGCAGATCCGGACCACACATCAGGGTGAACGGGATTGAACGGAGATCTCCCGGTGTAAGCACACTTTTTTTAAGGGCCAGTTCCCAGGTTTTGGTTACCTGTTCCCTCAACTTTTCATTTGCGATCCACTGGATCTCCGGCCAGAGTTCTAATACATCTTCTTTGATTGTCATATAGCTGTTCTTAAAGTTGTTTAATAATTGCATCAGCCATTTCAATAGTGGAGGCTGCTCCTTTTTCTGTCACATCCGGGGTGCCGCGCAGTTTCATCATGTCATACGTCTGCACTGTGGCCTCTTCAACAACCCGTGCAATTGCTCTTCTGATACTCCCTGCAATTTCCGATTCATTCAGATGATCCAGCATCATACATGCAGATTCGATCATGGCGATGGGATTTACAATGGGAGTTTTGAATTCTGCATACTTTGGTGCCGATCCGTGGGTCGGTTCAAATACGGCTATATTGTCACCAATATTTGCACTGCATGCAAAACCCAGTCCGCCAATCAGTCCTGCAAATCCATCGGAAACAATATCACCAAACATGTTTCCGGCAACAATTACACCATAGTCTTCAGGGTTCTTGGTTAACCACATCATCTGTGCATCTATGTTGGTATTCCACAGTTCAATATCACCGAATTCATCTCTTTGCATTTCACGGGCCATCTTATACATCATCCCCGAAGTTTCCCTGATTACATTGGGCTTTTCGCAAACCGTCACGCTCTTATATCCGTATTTCCTGGCATGATTAAATGATGCCCTCAAGATACGCTCAGTGGCCTTCCTTGTAAAGATACGTGTTGAAACGGAAATTTCCTCCTTTGGAGTACCGGAAAAATTTTGCCGGAACTTCGGGTGAGATAATAATGCTTCGTATACAAGGTCCGGGGGGTTGCTCCATTCGACACCTCCATACAGCCCTTCAGTATTCTGTCTGAAAATGGCCACATCCACCAGGGGTTCTTCAATCTCCCCATCTTTTCCACGACGGATGAAGTTAAGTGGATTACCTGTATAGGTTTTGCATGGCCTCAGACAGATATCCAGGTTAAAATGTTGCCTCAATCCCACGATCGGACTTGCATAAATCAGTCCCTGGTCGTGCAATGAGGGATCCAGTTCAGCCATTGCTTCATCTTTGGGTTTGGAGGTAATGGCACCAAATAATCCGATTTTATGCTTTTCCAGCAACTGTATGGTTCTGTCAGGAAGCGGATTGCCTTCTTTACGCCAGAATTCCCATCCTATATCGCCTTCCAAATAGGTAGCTTTGAAACCTGCGAAATCCAGTACCCTGATTGCCTGATCCAAGACCATTCTCCCGATACCATCACCGGGAAGAGTAACTATCGTTCTATTCATCATCTTTTTTGTGTGTTCGTCATCTATTGGGTAAGTTTGTTATATTTGATAAATATAAAGCATTGGGACAGAATTCAATTTGTTTTATATCATGTTTTAGAGGATAATATTTCACAACATAATTTCTAAAGTATACTGATTAACACGATATAAATGAAGGATTTAGAGCCATCAGAAGTGTGGGGTTTTTTTGAGGAGATTCTTGCGATACCAAGAATCTCCAGGGATGAAGAGAAAATCATCGACTATATTACCCAGTTTGCCGGAAAAAACAAGCTTGATTTTAAAAAAGACAAAACCGGAAATTGTCTGGTAAGTAAGCCAGCTTCAAGGGGGTTTGAAAACCGGAAACCGGTCATTCTTCAAAGTCACCTGGATATGGTAGGTGAAAAGCTCTTGGATGTGGAACATGATTTCACAAAAGATCCAATTAAGGCAGTTAAAAAGGAAGGATGGATCACAGCCGAAGGTACCACCCTTGGTGCCGACGATGGAATCGGAGTTGCCGCTTCACTGGCTGTGCTGGTCTCAGACAGCATTCAACATGGACCGTTGGAGTGTTTGTTTACGGTGGATGAGGAGACCGGAATGGCAGGGGCATTCGGACTTGAAGAAAATTTCATGCAAGGAAAAATTCTTCTGAATCTCGATTCAGAAGATGAAGGGGAGATTTTTATCGGCTGTGCCGGTGGCATCGAGACGGTAGGGCATTTTAAAAAAAGAACAAGACCCGTTCAGCCTGGAAGCAGAGCCATGAAATTAACCCTGGAAGGATTGCAGGGAGGCCATTCGGGGGATGAGATCCATAAAGGATATATCAATGCCATCAAATTAATGAATCGCCTGTTGTGGATCCTCGACCGGGAGATGGATTTTCACATCGTCAGTTTTGAGGGGGGGAACCTGAGAAATGCAATACCCCGGGAAGCCACCGCCATCATAGTAATCAAAGAAAATGCGTATGAACAGCTGACAGCCGGATTTGAACGGATAGTAAACCTACTTGGCAATGAGATCAAGGCCATTGAACCTGGCTGTAAAATGCGTATGGAGTCCGGAGAATTACCAGAGCGTTGTTACAAAAAGAAATTTCAACGTAAGATCATGAATATGCTGTTCGCCTGTCCACACGGAGTTATTGAATGGAGCCCTGATATTGGCGGCCTGGTTGAGACATCCACCAACCTCGCAGTATTGAAAGAAAATGAAAGCGGCGATATTGAAGTCGTTACAAGTCAGCGCAGCTCCCGTGATTCTGCGAAAAGTGATATTTCAGACCGGATAGCAGCTCTTTTCCAACTGGCTGGAGGTGAAGTGAAACACTCCGGTGGGTATCCGGGATGGGTTCCCAACAGATCATCTGAAATATTACGCATTTCAGAAAGGATCTATTCCGATTTGTTTGCTACAAAACCAAAAGTAAAAGCGATTCATGCCGGACTGGAGTGCGGATTGTTTCTTCATACCTATCCCGAATTGGATATGATCTCCTTCGGACCGACCATCAAAGGTGCGCATACCCCCGAAGAAAAGATTCATATCGGGTCGGTGGATAAATTCTGGAAATTCCTGATTGCTTTACTGGAAAATATTCCACAACATTGAAAGCCTATTCAATGGGCTCAAAATCTGCTTTTGTAACACCACATACAGGACAATACCAGTCTTCCGGAATATCTTCAAAGGCGGTTCCGGGAGCAATTCCGGAGTCGGGATCCCCCTCCACCGGGTCATAGACATAGCCACAAACGGTGCATTGGTATTTTTTCATAATGATGTCGTATCTTTTTTCTGGCAGCGAAGATAGACATTCAGGTCTTTATCTCCAAGCAGAGCGAGGGAGAATGGTGTATGACCCGGGTTTATCTGTTACGCCGTTGAATCCTTATCTTTGTCCACCAGATGTTTACAGTTAACAATAAAAGCATGCCGGTAACCACTTCACCCGATTCGTAGTCCAGTTCAGAACCACGCATACTGTGGGGTATCATGTAAATCAGAAACAGGAATATTGCAGCAACAATAATGAACCAGGGTCGTTCCTTTTTGCGGTCCAGTATGAGCGCTGCAATCCAGATTATTGCAGCCGCTAGTACTTTATTATCGGTAAGGTCCTCACCGAACGGCCAACCGGTCCAGTATGCACCAAAAGCATATTTCTGTACAATGGGCCCAAGGATGAGTCCGCCAATGGCAAAAAGAGTTACGGTGATCAGCGCATTACGCTTGTATGATCTGATTTTTGCAGCAGCCAGGATACCTGTTGCATTCGACCATAACATGGCCAGGAACATGAAGAGTACATGGGGCAGCAGGGCCCAGTTTGGAACATCTCCCTTGAATCTTATCACAACATTTTTATCCAGTTCCAGCTTTATCTGTGTGCCATTCTTCCGTAGATTAATATGGTATTCCAACTTACCGGCAGGGGGTTGATTGGGGAGAAAAGCAATCAGGTGCTCATCGATTCTGTGAAATTCTATCGTATCCCACGCTTTATCTGTGGGGTATGGACGAAAAATAATCTCACCGGTGTACTCCTCCGGAAGGGTTATCTCAACCGGGCAGTTGGTCTCACCCCCATGCGACCTGGGTAGATTGAGTTTATAGGTTTCCGACTGATGTGTGAATTTTACCTTCAACGGGTGGGTAGGACCGGTTAACCTTTGAAAAAATGCTGCAGAAACTGTGATAATAAATGCAATCAGCCAATAGATTGTTTTCCTGATTAATAACTTCATTCATTTAAAGCTTTAGTAATAGTTCAATTTTTTTCCCGTCACGAATTATGCTAACCACGACAGACTGGCCTTCACTGAGGTCGGATAACCGTTCCATATAATCATGCACGTTGCCTATCCGTTTACCGTCTACGGCAGTAATTATATCACCACCTTTCATTCCCCCGACGGCAGCGGGCCGGCCTTCCGTAACAAAAGAGACCGGCATGCCTTCATCCCCGTCATACATTACATCCGGCATTAGTCCGAATGTAACCATACCCTCGCGTCCACGTGAACCGGATGATTCCTTTGGACCGGCCATGGTGAAGGTAATCTTGTCCGGAAGGTTTGCCAGGGTTGATGCGATGTCTGACACAAAATACAGTACCTCCTGTAATCCTTCATAATTGATCTTTTCAGGAGAATCGTCAGGCGTATGGTAATCTGTATGGGCTCCGGTGGATATAAACAACACCGGAATATCCGCTGCATAGAATGATGCATGGTCGGATGGCCCGTACCCTGATTCAGCATAAGCAATTTCAAATTCATAGGAGCCATTCAGAGAATCGATCATCTCTCTGAATACCGGGGAGGTACCGATTCCCCCGATCTGCAGCTGACGCTCCCCGTTTAACCGTCCCAGCATATCCAGGTTGATCATCGCCTGTACTTTGTCCAGGTCCACCGCCGGATTCTCAACAAAACTCTTGGAGCCCACGAGCCCTGCTTCTTCCCCCGCAAATGTTGTAAACAGTATACTTCTTCCAGGGTTCCTGCCCGACAAATGTTGTGACAACTCAATAACCCCTGCAACACCGGACGCATTGTCATCTGCCCCGTAATGTACAGCCACTGTATCCTGCCATCTTGAAGAGCTGCCCCTGCCACCCATTCCCAGGTGGTCGTGGTGCGCCCCGATCAGCATATACTGTCCTGAAAGTCCCGGATCACTGCCCGGTAACGTGGCTATCGTATTGTATGATGTAAGTTCGTTGGTAAATACTTCAGTTTCCATTGTAACGGATATGCCCGTGGCTACTGTAACTTCATTGAATGAATCAATCATCCCAAACAGTTGATCATCGGCTTTGAATCCCAGGATCCCTGCAGCAACCCTGGCGGGTAGCAGAGCCACAGGTATTGAAAGGGGAAGCCGTTTATGGCTTTCCATGGAAGGGAAAGAGAAATCGGAAACAAATATTATCCCCGCTACGCCAATATCCAACGCCTTCAGACTCAACGACCTCAAATGTAAGTAGGCATCATGGGCTGCGGCAGGCAGATCGGTTGGCAAGGGGAGCATCAGGATATTACCGTAAATTCCGGCAGATTCTTTCGCCGGCACCACGGCAGAAATTATTATTTCCCCGGTTATGGAATCGGTGGCACTGAATCCGGGAACTTTCAAAAACCTGTTATCGATAACAGTCGACTGGTTGTCTCTTAGAATAATCCTGTTGTTTACTGTAACTGAGAATCCCCGTTCCAGTGTTACCCGTTGTAAACCGGTTCCTTTATGGAGCTCCATCCCCGACATTTCCATCTGACGACATATAAAGGCAGTCATGGCAGAATCTTCCGGGGTACCGGGAAATCTTCCCTTTAAACTATCACTGGCCATGTAACGGATGGTCGTTTTTAATTCATCGATGGTTATTTCATGTTCAAATGCCGGTCGGCATCCATGGCAAATATAAATTAATAACAACGTGAATAATAAGTATTTAGAATTCTTCATTGAAATATATATTTAGCAAAATAACCTTCGCAGGTATAAAAATAGCGATAAAAAAAATGAAAAAAAACTTGACACGTGTGATAATTAGAAATAGTTTTACAAAACTGTTTTACAAAACTGTCAAACAATTTAGTCTAACCATATTGTCAAATATGAAAAACAATACAGATTCTGAATTAAAAATCCTGGAAGCCGCTGAAAAGGTATTTTACAGAAAAGGAAAACACGGGACATCAATGCAGGATATTGCCGATGAAGCGGGGATCACCAGGACCTCCCTGAATTACTATTACAGGACCAAGGACAAGTTATTTGAAGCGGTATTCAGGAATGCGATGACGCAGTTTGTGCCCAAACTCGCTGAACTTATAAATTCGGGAGTCAACTTTACAGAATACCTGTCGAAGATGGTGGAGGTAGTAATCGACATTATGCTTGATAAACCTCAGATCCCGGTATTTGTATTACAGGAACTAACATCCAACCCGGATCGGGTTCCGCAACTGATCACAGAGCTGGGGCTGAATTCTGTTGTAGTATCGGGAATTATCAAAAAGGACAGTACGTTCCGTGACCTGCAAGTAAACCCGGTTCATTTAATAATAAACGTGTTGAGTTTATGTATTTTCCCTTTCGCAGCTAAACCAATGCTTGTAACTGTGATGTTCAACGGTAATGAAGAGGAATATATCCATGCGATGAAGGAGAGAAAGGCATTAATTCCTGAGATGATTGAAAATATGATAAAAACATTGAAACCATGAGATGGGACATTTTTATAGCAGTTATGGCGTTTACTTTAACCGTATCGGCGCAGGACACGCTGGAGTTCCAAAAATGTCTGGATGATGCAGTTGCATTTTCGCCGCGTTTAAAAGATAAGCAGATGATAAATGAAGAGGGCAGGCTTACCATTGCCAATGTACAACGTGGGCTATATCCGGAACTTACCATGAACGGAAGGGCATCTTACCAGTCAGATGTTGTCACGCTCTCGATAGATCAGCCGGGATTTACCCTGGAGTTTCCTGAAATTCCGCATAGTCAGTTTGGCCTCAACCTGGATATTCGGCAGACGTTGTATGACGGTGGATTGACGCGACACCGAAAATATTATGAGCAGGCAGTAACGGAAGCTGCCATCAAAAATGTAGAAATTGACCTGTACGCTTTCCGGGAACAGGTGGCTGAAATTTTCTTTAATATATTGCTGCTGCAGGATCGTCTTACCAACCTTGAAATAGCATTGGTTAACCTGGAGGCCAGGGAGAATGTTCTTCAATCTGCAGTGGATCATGGCATTGCTGAAACAACTGATCTGCAGGTCATCCGGGTGGAGATACTGAAGATGAGGCAACAATATTCGGCATTGAATGCCAATCGGCAAGGGGCATTGGAGATGCTTGCTGTATACCTGGGTGAGGAACTCAACGACAATGTGATACTGGAAATACCCTCACTGGAATCAGCCATTCCGGAGGATTTGAAAAGACCCGAGCTGGAGTGGATCACTCTGCAATCCAGGGTACTGGAGGCAGGTAAGGAGCTTTCGGATGTAAAACGACGGCCACGGGTGTTTGCATTCAGTCAGGCAGGAGTGGGGATGCCAGGCTATAATATGCTGAATGACCAGGTGGACAGTTATTACATGGTTGGAGCCGGCATTCAATGGAAAATATGGGACTGGAACAACGTTCGCAGGGAGAAACAGATGCTTCAAACAAAACAACAGGTACTTAACCATTCCATGGAAACTTTCTCTATGAACATCATTGCAGCCATGAAGAGCGAACTCAGGCAGGAGGAACACTACAGAAACTCTATGGAAATGGATGATAAAATAGTACGTATGCGTGTGGATATTACTGAAAAGGCGGCATCCAGGCTTGAAAATGGCGTAATATCAGCTGTGGATTACCTGCAGGTACTAAATGAGGAGCATCTGGCCAGGAATCAGAGGAGTACGCACCACTTGCAACTTCTGAAGGCCAACATCAATTACAGAATTTTAACAGGAACGCTTTAAAAAAATTGATATGAAACGCATTATATTTATACTTACTGCTTGGGTCATAGCATATTCGTGCAACAATAATCAGGATGCTTCTGATGCCTTTGGTAATTTTGAAGGCAACCCTGTGATGGTGGCTGCCGAAAGTCAGGGAAGGATACTCAACCTGGATGTGGAAGAGGGACAGGTGCTCATGCTGAATCAGAAGGTTGGAGCCATTGACTCCATGCAATTGCATCTGCAAAAGAAACAGTTGCATGCCTCCCTGCAAACCATCCGGTCAAGGTCCGTTTCACTGGATGCACAAATCGCCACACAAAGGGTACAACTAACAAACCTCGAAAGGGAGGCAAACCGGATAAAGAATCTCCTGGAAGATGGTGCTTCAACCCCCAAACAGAAAGACGATATGGAAGGGAATATCGCTTTGTTAAATGCACAAATCAGGGGATTGGTGACACAGAAGCAGACCATCGAGGCTGAGGTAAAAGCACTTTTTATTCAGATGGACCAGTTGCAGGACCAGATAAACAGAACAGTGATACAAAATCCGGTTGAAGGAGTAGTATTACAGAAATATAAGCAACAGGGAGAGCTCGTTGTCCCGGGGCAGGCCATCTACAAGATTGCTAATATGGAGAAACTTATACTCAGGGCTTATATCAGCGGCAGACAGCTTTCACAGGTGAACACAGGACAGCAGGTAACCGTCAGGATTGATGGAGTAAAAACGATTGAGGAGATGGTCGGTACTATAACCTGGGTCGCATCCCAGGCTGAGTTTACCCCAAAAATCATTCAGACCAGGGAAGAACGTGTAAATCTGGTATATGCCATCAAAGTGGAGGTAGTCAATGACGGAAGGTTAAAAATTGGAATGCCGGGAGAGGTGAAATTATAAGTTATGGCAATTATAATCGAAAATATAGCCAAATCATTTGGTGAGATTAAAGCATTGGAACAGGTCAGCTTCAGTATTCCCGATGGTGAGATATTCGGATTGATTGGACCCGATGGAGCCGGGAAGACCACCCTTTTCCGAATTATAGTAACCTTGCTGCTTCCCGACCATGGAACCGCAACTGTATTGGGATTGGATACAAGAAAGGATTTTCGGGAGATCAGAAAAAGAATGGGTTATATGGCAGGCCGCTTCTCACTGTATCATGACCTTACAGTAAAGGAAAATATGCAGTTCTATGCAACTGTTTTTGGTACCACTATTGAGAAGAATTATGATCTGATCAGGGATATTTATTCTCACATACAGCCTTTTGAGAATCGGCTGGCAGGCCGTTTATCGGGAGGAATGAAGCAAAAACTGGCGCTCTCCTGTGCATTGATCCACCGTCCGGAAGTACTGGTATTGGATGAGCCGACCACCGGTGTGGATGCCGTTTCAAGGAGTGAATTTTGGGAGATGCTGAAAAAGATACGTGCGGAGGGCATCACCGTAGTAGTTTCCACGCCCTATATGGATGAAGCTGCCATGTGTGATCGGGTCGGACTGATCCAGCAGGGGAAACTATTGTCGGTGAATGATCCTGCAAGCCTGGAAATGGAACAGGGAACCACACTCTGGAACTTCAAATCAGGTGGAAATATTTACGAACACCTGAAACTGATCCGTGGTGTGAGCGAATCCATTTCAGCCTGGCTGTTTGGTGATGAGATCCACGTGGTAACAAGTGATAAAGCAGATGAGGTCAAATTATCAGATTTTTACAAAAACCGGAATGTACCGGATCTGCGTTTGAGGAAAATGAAACCTGGTGTGGAGGATTATTTCATGCAGCTAATGTCGGTAAAGAAATAAATGCCCAGTAAGATGGAAGTGATACACGTTGAAAACCTTGTAAAGAAGTACGGGACCTTTGTGGCCAACGATAATCTCTCTTTTGAGGTTAAAGAGGGGGAGATTTTTGGTTTCCTCGGTGCCAACGGGGCGGGAAAGACTACAGCAATACGCGTACTCTGTGGCTTATCCTTTCCCACATCAGGGAAGATTAATGTGGCAGGATTTGATGTGTATCGTGAACGTGAAAAAATCAAAAAAAATATCGGTTACATGTCTCAGAAGTTTTCCCTGTACGAAGATCTGACCGTTTCTGAAAATATCAGAATGTATGCAGGGATCTATGGCATGAGAAGAAAAGCGATTATCCACCGGGAATCGGAACTGATGGAGAGGTTGGGAACAGGAAACATCCGGGAGCGAAGGATCAGTGATATTCCAACCGGTTGGAAACAAAAACTGGCTTTTTCTGTTGCCATATTTCACCAGCCGAAAATTGTCTTTCTGGATGAGCCGACTGGAGGTGTGGATCCCATTACAAGAAGGCAGTTCTGGGAACTTATACATGAAGCCACCAAGGAAGGAATCACGGTTTTTGTTACCACACATTATATGGATGAGGCGGAATATTGCGACAGGGTCTCCATCATGGTGGATGGCAGGATTGCAGCCCTGGATTCACCAGTAAACCTGAGAAAAAAACTGAAAGCCAAAAATATGAATCAGGTCTTTCTTCAGCTGGCAAGGGATGCAGGAAACGGAGCTTAAGCAAATTTAAAATGAAAAGATACCGTGGCATAATTATAAAGGAATTACGACATATTTTCAGGGATTCAAGAACGCTTACCATCCTGTTTTTACTTCCTGTTATCATGATTATTCTCTTCGGATATGTGGTCAGTAACGATATGAAGGATATCAGAATGGCGGTACTGGATATGTCGGGAGACCCTACATCCAGGGATATCACGAAAAAGATGACCGCTTCGGGGTATTTTATTCATGCCGGGGAGTTGAAGTCTGAAAATGAGATTGAACGTATATTTCAGAGTCAGCAGGCTAAGCTGGTACTTATCTTCCATACGGATTTTGAAGATCGGATAGTCAATGAGGGTTTGGTATCATTACGCCTGGTAGTGGATGCCTCTGATGCCAATTCAGCGCTACTTACAGTCAATTATGCCCGGGGAATTATTTCAAGCTATTTCATGGAACAAAGAGGGGATATCAAATTGCCCTGGCAGGTAAATGGAATATCAAGGATGATGTACAATCCGGAACTCCGGGGTGTATATATGTTTATTCCAGGTCTTATGGCTTTGATCCTCATGCTTATATCAGCACTGATGACATCGGTAACTATAACCCGTGAAAAGGAATTGGGTACCATGGAACCCTTGCTGGCTTCACCACTGAAACCAGGGGAGATAATCCTGGGTAAAGTGACCCCGTATGTGGCTCTATCGTTTATAAATGCAGTTACAATCATACTCCTGGGGGTACTGATTTTTCATGTTCCGATCAAGGGTAGTATTATCCTTTTGCTGCTGGAATGTCTGCTCTATATTATACTGGCCTTATCGCTTGGTGTCTTTATTTCCACAGCGGCCAAAACACAGCAGATGGCCATGATCCTTTCCATGATCGGGCTGATGCTGCCAACAATACTGCTCTCAGGGTTTATTTTTCCAATTGAGAACATGCCGGAGATATTACAATGGTTTTCATCCATTATGCCTGCCAGGTGGTTTATCGTGATCATAAAGAACATAATGCTCAAGGGAACCGGGATGGCATTTATATGGAAAGAGACACTTATACTTCTGCTCATGACCGTTTTCTTTATTGTAATGGCAGTCAAACGATTTAAAACCAGGTTAGCATAAGCGATGAGAATATTATTCACTTTATTGAGAAAAGAGTTTCGCCAAATTTTCCGGAACAGGATGATGTTACCGGTAATTTTTGTCATCCCAGTCATCCAGATGGTTGTACTGGTTTATGCTGCCAGCCTGGAAATGAAAAATGTTGATATGGTGGTGGTGGACAACAGCCAGTCGGATGCATCTGCCAGACTTGTGGCACATTTTACAGGTTCACCTTTCATCACTGTGAAAGGCTTTTTCAGTACCTATGATGAGGCTGAAAAGACAGTAATCCGCAATGAATCGGATGTGATCCTGCGATTTAACAAGAATTTTGAGACGCGGCTGTATAATGAGGGTGAAACAGAGGTGCAGCTGGTAATCAATGCAATCAACGCTACAGAAGCAGGATTGATCAATGCATATTGCACCCAGATTCTTGCAGATTATAACCGGCAGATAAGAGCAGACTGGTTTGATCTGTACAAAGGGGGGTTGGTAAACCTGGATTTCACGGTAGCTTATTGGTACAATCCACTGCTTGATTACAAAATCTATATGTTTTCGGGAATCCTGGTGATCGTTGTAACATTGGTCAGTATGTTTCTCACGGCGCTGAACCTTGTAAGGGAGAAGGAACTGGGAACCGCAGAGCAGATGAATGTCACCCCAATGAAGCGCTACCAGTTCATTCTTGCCAAGCTGGTACCTTTTCTGCTCATTGCCTTGTTTGAACTTGCATTTGGATTGGTGATAGGTACCGTTCTTTTCGATCTTCCCATCCGCGGAAGTCTCCTGGTACTTTTTGCCATGGCTGTGGTATTTTTAATTGTAACACTTGGAATCGGACTCTTCCTCTCCACGGTGTCCAATACCCAGCAACAGATGATGTTAGCCGCATTTTTCTTTATGATCACCTTTATCATGATGAGCGGTGTATTTACCCCTACTGATAGTATGCCGGTTTGGGCACAGAAGATCAATATAATCAATCCGCTGGCCTATTTCATGAAGGCAACCAGGATGATCCTGCTTAAAGGGTCCGGTTTCCAGGATGTGGCACGGGAATTTTACAGTTTGTTGGTTTATGGATCTATGATCTTATCGGTGGCCATCTTGAATTACAGGAAAACTACCTGACAAGTAACTGATCCAACATTTTTCGTGTTGCCCGGCTGTCCCAGTCAGCTGCACCAACCTTTTTCAATACGATCCTTCCATCCCTGGCGATAATAAAAGTAGTGGGTAGTGAACGGATGGCAAGCGGTTCCGGCATATTCCTGCCGCCAAAATATACCGGAAGATTGTAATCCCGGCTGGACAGAAAATTCACAACCTTCTCCCGGGACTCAGCAGAAACCAGTACAAATTTAACCCGGTCACCATAGTCATCATAGATATTCTGTATCTCCGGCATTTCAGCTATACATGGGGGACAATAAGTTCCCCAATAATTCAGGAAAATAACTTCTCCCTGCAAATTCGCAGGATCCATAATTTCACCTTCCAGGTCTCTTATTTCCCATTGATAATCGGATGCCTGTAGCATGTAACCACTTTGATCGTCGGACATGGATGGTTTCCTGACATTCAGCATCACCTTATTCACAGCAGTGGCAATAGTTTTTCGTGGTCCGGGTATGATCATCATTATTAACAACAACCAGAAGAAGATGTCGCCAGCCTTCTGATACCACTTACGGGATTTCCACTTTTCAATTCTCTCTTTTATTGAAGCCATATTTAAAGTACTATTTTTTTTAAAATCATTTGATTGTTTTCAGAATACCGCTTTAAAACAAAGTTAAACCTGTTGATGTTCAGACAAAGTTCAAAATCTTCCCCGGGCGCATGATCCTGGTTCTCTTTCAGAAAAAATCTTTTTCCACTGGTATTCCTGATATGCTCAATGATTGCACCAAAATCATTTTGTATTCCCTGCAATTCATTGGAGATGTATTCGGCACATGCCACATCCTCTTCAACAGGATAACGCGCACTGTAACCCATTCCAACCAGTGAAACCAGGCCTGGATTTTGCCTCCGGATATAGGTAATGATGGCTCCCGCATTCACAAAACTTCCGGTAATTACTTCATCGGCATTTACCGCATTAACCATTCCCTGGGTACCCGCACTGGTGGTATGTATTATTGTTTTTCCTGAAAGATCTTCATGTAGTATCTGCCTTGGGGAGTTCCCAAAGTCAAAACCTTCCGGCATTTTCTCCTCCCTTTCACCCATCAACAAATACTCCGGATGCTCTTTTTTAATTTGGTATGCTTCCTCCACTGCGCCCACTGGAATTATCCTCTCCGCTCCATTTTCCACGGCATAACACGCCACCGAGAATGCCCTGAATACATCGATGATCACCGTTAATCCGGCAGCCTCCCGGGCCCCTGAAACAAGATTTAAGATCTTTATTTCCATACTAACTGATTGTAAGCGCAGGATGAATCCGCTTTGTAATTAAAACAGCCGTACATCCTTATTTTACTTTAGCACCACGAAGGTAATGTTTTGAATTATAAAGATTCTGTCTGCGGCTCTATTTTAAAGGAATGATCTATACAAGTACAATTTTTTTATATTGCAGATGTAAAAAGAAAAAATACCATGAGAAAACAACGCTACATTTTACTGGCTATCCTGCCAACTTTTTTTGTTATTTCCTGCAACAGGACCAACGAAATTATTTATAACGAATCGGATGTGCCGAATTACAAGTTGCCAGAACTGATGATTTCGGAAGAGGGGCGTGTTATAAGTGATAAGCAGGACTGGACCGCTGTTAGGAAATCCGAAATATTGGAACAGTTTGCAAATGAGGTGTATGGTCATATTCCTGATCTGGCGTATGCGATACGTTTCAGGGAACGGATTATCGCAGACAATTACCTTGATGGCGCCGCAACCATCAGGGAGATAGAGGCGGAGGTTTCATCCATCAACGGGGCAGATAAATTCACAATTCTCTATGTTCATCCTACAGGTAAGCGAAACATTCCGGTATTTGTTGGATTGAATTTCAGGGGAAACCATACGGTAGATACACTCACTGAGATCACCATCCATGACCGGTGGGTCCCAAACAATGAAAAACTGAAGATCACTGATCATCTGTCCACCCCCGAATCGCGGGGCACTAAAAGCTCTCGCTGGCCATTGGCTTCTATAATCGGCAACGGTTATGGAGTGGCAACCGTCTATTGCGGTGAGTTTGATCCCGATTACGACGACGGCTATATGAACGGGTTTCATCCAATCTTCGCACCAGCCGGAAAACAACGAAACAATCAGAGTCCGGGCACAATTTCAATCTGGGCCAAGGGTATGTCACTGATGGCTGATTTCCTGATACAGGACAGTATTGCGGACCCATCCAGGCTCATTGCCATAGGTCACTCCAGGCTTGGTAAGACGGCACTATGGTGTGGGGTAAATGACGAAAGGTTTTCTGCCGTAATATCCAATAGTTCAGGATGTGGTGGGGCCGCTTTATCAATGCGAAGTTTTGGAGAGACGGTAGAACGTATCAACGAAGTATTTCCACACTGGTTCTCTGGAAGTTTCAAAAATTATAACGGCAGGGAGAACAAACTTCCGGTCGACCAGCACATGTTGCTTGCACTGGTGGCCCCAAGGCCCGTATATGTTGCAAGTGCAACCGATGACCAATGGGCAGACCCGTTAGGTGAGTTCCTGGCATTAAAGGAGGCTGTACCCGTTTATGAACTGTTTGGGTATGCCAAAGAATTTCCATTATCACAGCCACTGCCCGACAAACCTTATCACGGAATCACCGGATACCATCTGCGATCAGGGAGCCACGACATTACAGAGTATGACTGGATCCAGTATATCAGTTGGTGTAATAAGTGGCTGGGCAACTAATGTTCGGCTGATATATATCCGGACAACTAACAGAAACATTGAACATCCTTGCTGCTATTTGGTTTCCAACACCAGGATGTAATCGATCATCATTTCGTGATCCGGTATATCAAATGTAATATTGTCGCCTGCCTTTTTGAATTTCACTTTATCACCGGTATCAAAACTATACAGAATAGCCGGTTTTTTTCCCTGTAGGGGAATGGAAAGGTTATGCGCTGACCCTTCCAGCATATGGATATATATCTTATTATCCTTCACTGTTGTCGATCCCCAATCGCCTTCTACAGGCCCCCCGCGTGTTCCGTAAATGGTTTCACCGTACTGCTTCATCCACTTACCCATTTCCTGCAGCGTGGTAACATTGGCAGGCTGTATCTCACCGTTGGGCATGGGACCCGTATTAAGCAGCATATTTGAATTTTTCCCGGCTGCTCTGATTAACAAATGCAACAAATACGGTGTTGATTTAAAAGAAGTATCCTTGATATTGAATCCCCAGGATCCATTCATTGTTTCACACATTTCCAGGGGTACATTACCAATTTCAGTTTGGTTGAACCCAATGGTGTTCTGTCCCGGGAGATCTCTTTCAAACATCTGGAAATCCTCTCCGGGGAAAGGCAATTTATGATGATTGCTGCCCACCAGCGCACCCGGTTGTAACTTATGGATGAGTGAATAGGTCTTTTCAAGTTGCCATGGTGCCTCTGGCTTGTCCCACATGCCATCAAACCAGATTCCCCCTATATAACCATAGTTGGTCAGTAGTTCGGTTAACTGGGTATTCATATATTCGATATAGTTTTCCCAGTCACCGCTTTCAGGGCGTCCTGTTTTGGTACCTGTTCTACCCCTGGGAAAATAATCAGGATGGTGCCAGTCAAGCTGTGAATAATAAAAAAACAGCTTGATCCCCTGCCTGTCACAAGCTTCTTTCAGCATGGCCAGAACATCTTTACCATAAGGTGTGGCATCCACGATGTTGTAACCGGAGATCTCAGAATCGTACATGGCAAATCCGTCGTGATGCTTGGAAGTGATGGTGATGTATTTCATACCCGCCTCTTTCACAAGGCTCACCCATTCTTCAGGATCAAAGGCGATCGGGTTGAAAAACCGCGGAAGTAGTTCATACTGGGAGACTGGAATCCCTTTGTCGTGCATGATCCATTCAGCAATACCCATGTCTCCACCGCCTGCCATTTGAGAATAGACTCCCCAATGGACAAACAACCCGAATTTTGCATCCTGGAACCATTCTCTGTTTTCTATGTTTTCCGGGCTGGGCTGGTAATTCTCCTGGGCCTTGATTTTTGGTGAACCTGGCAGCAACATTGCCAGCATAAGGTACATAAGTGGTCGTTTCATTGCCTTTATTTTGGTTTATATACGAAAGATAGGATTTTTTTACAGTTCCTCTATTATAGTTCCTGACATAATATTCATTTAAAAAAATAATCAACCCTGATCTCCCGGATAACCCCTGTCTCCCATGTAAAAAAAAAACTATATTTGTTTCAACAACCACAACCAACCGGTATGATCAAAAGAATAAAGCATTTCTTCGCCAAGGAACTATGGACAACAGACCTGAAGACGAAATCCAAAAGACGGGGGTTTGTCATTCGTCAATTGCGGATCTTTGTGTATGCCTTTAAAGGTTTCTTTGAAGACAGAGCAGCGCTCAGGGCTTCGTCACTTACCTACTTTACCATGCTCTCCATCGTACCGATATTTGCCATGGCTTTCGGAATTGCCAAGGGATTCGGATTCGAAGACCGGATGAATGATTTTATAGACAAGAGTTTCAAGGAACAGGATCAGATGATCTCCTGGATCAAGGATATGGTGGGGAGTCTGCTTGACAATACTAAAGGAGGACTGGTTGCCGGAATTGGTTCCATACTGCTTTTCTGGGCAGTTATCCAGGTTTTAAATAACATTGAACTTTCTTTCAATGACATCTGGCAGGTGAAGAAGGCGCGATCACCTGTAAGAAAATTTTCAGATTACCTGGCGATGATGATCATCAGTCCTTTTGCCATAGCAATCTCAGGAAGTTTTACCGTAAAGATCAGCCAGGCCGCCAATAATTTTGAGCTTATTCAACCCATGTTGAAACTGGTGCCCTGGGCCTCCATCTGCCTGCTGTTCACGGTGGTTTATATTGTGATGCCCAATACCAAGGTAAAATTCAAATATGCAGTGATTGCCGGCATTGTGGCAGGGACACTTTCGATGCTGGTACAGTGGGGCTACTTTGAGTTCCAGATTGGTGTAACCCGTTTTAACACACTTTATGGAAGTTTTGCAGCCATTCCCCTGTTTTTGCTTTGGCTGCAAATCACCTGGCTTATTGTATTGATGGGAGCCGAAATAAGCTTTGCCTATCAAAATATCGGAAACTATGAACATGAGGAGGAAGCGATGTCGCTGAACCACAATAATAAACGCATACTTTCCCTGCTTATTATACAGTATATTATTAAGATATTTGAAGAGGGGGGAAGTGCCCGAAACAACCAGGAGCTTAGCCAGGAATTGGGAATACCATTGCGCCTGTTAAACCAATTGGTTTTTGAATTGGTGGAATCGGGAATCCTGGTTGAACTTGCTTCCGATAGCGCCAAAGAGCGAAGTTATCAACCGGCCCTTGACATTAATAAAATTACGGTGGATCTGCTCTATACAAGACTGGAAAAACTGGGAGGGGACCAAATGATCGTCACTGAGTCGGATAAGCTGGATAAAATTGCAAAAATTCATGAACACCTGATGAATGCCATGCGCGAAAGCCCTTCCAATGTACTGATCAAGGACATTTAATTCTGGTGATTTTTAAGCTCAGTGGGGCTATTCAGGAAAAATTAATAGTCTAAGAGGCTTGAAAATATAAATTTATTAGCTAATATTGCACTGTAAATAAATAACTATGGTATTCTATTTCGTGCATACAAGTCATTTAGTGCATCATCATTACATCTGTAATTGAGCGGGTAGAATATTGTAAACAATAGATAATTAAATTGGAGGTTTGCAGATTCTGCAAGCCTTTTTTGGTTTATTACCATAAGGTTCAATAAACTTAATTTGTAAACAAAGGGAATAATATTTAACAGTTGGTAATCGAAACATTACATGGAAAAACTTAAAATAGCAATTCAGAAATCGGGCAGACTGTCTGAAAAATCTGTATCAATCCTTCGTGAGGCGGGAATATCAATGACCAACGGGGAGCGAAAATTAATATCCGTATCGGGCACATTTCCCATAGAGATCCTCTATCTGAGGGATGATGATATTCCCCAGTATGTAACCGATGGTGTTGCCGATATCGGGATTGTGGGAGAAAATGTATTTGCAGAGAAAGGGACAGATATTGAGATTATTGAACGCCTCGGTTTTTCTAAATGCCGAATGTCGCTTGCCATTCCAAAGCAAGAAAATTATGACGGTCCTGAATATTTTGAAGGCAGGAAAATTGCAACCTCTTATCCGGTTGTACTGCAAAAGTATCTGGATGAACAAGGGGTCCGCTCGGAAATTCATGTTATTTCCGGATCGGTGGAAATTGCACCTGGCATTGGCCTGGCCGACGGGATATTTGATATTGTCAGCTCAGGCAGTACACTCATCAGCAATGGATTGAAAGAGGTGGAAGTTGTTCTGAAATCTGAAGCAGTTATCATTGGTCGTAACGATCTGGATGAAATGAAAAAGAAGATAATGAATGATCTGCTGTTCAGAATCCGGAGTGTGCTGCAGGCTACCAATAACAAGTATATTCTGCTCAATGCGCCCAATGAAAAATTGGATGAAATAATTGCACTTATTCCCGGAATGAAGAGTCCAACCATTATGCCGCTGGCTGAACCGGGTTGGAGCTCTGTCCATTCGGTATTGAGTGAAAGTCTGTTCTGGCAGATCATTGGCGGATTAAGGGATCTTGGTGCCCAGGGAATACTCGTGATACCTATTGAAAAGATGATCGTCTGAAAAAACCAATCACTGATGAAAACATATAATAATCCGGATCCTTCAACGTGGCAGGAGATACTTCAGCGGCCATTTTTCGATATGGATAAACTATATAGTTCGGTACAGGTCATTATCGATGATGTGAAAAAGCATGGAGATACGGCATTGATAAAATACACCAAAAGATTTGACGGGATTAACCTGGAAAAAATCGGTGTTAACCAGGAGATACCGGGCTCCATGGATGCAAGCGTTACGGACAAATTGAAGCGGGCCATTTCCCAGGCTAAAGAGAACATACAAAAGTTTCATGCCAGGCAATTATGTCCCGACATTCATGAAGAGACTGTAACCGGGGTAAAGTGCTGGCAAAAGTCCGTTCCCATTGAAAAAGTGGGTCTTTATATACCCGGAGGGAGTGCCCCGCTGTTATCTACCGTGCTTATGCTGGGCATACCGGCAAAACTGGCCGGTTGCAGGGAAATTGTTTTATGTACCCCACCAGGCAAAGATGGAAGGATCGATTCAGGAATACTTTACGTGGCCAACCTGCTGGGTATAAATCAGGTTTTCAGTCTAGGTGGGGTTCAGGCTATTGCTGCCATGGCCTATGGTACAGAAAGTGTTCCAAAAGTCAATAAAATTTTCGGCCCCGGAAATCAGTTTGTGACAGCAGCAAAACAACTGGTCAGCAGAGACAGCGTTGCCATTGATATTCCGGCCGGTCCCTCCGAACTGGCAATCCTGGCCGATTCATCGGCTATTCCGGCATTTGTAGCCTCTGATTTGTTGTCGCAGGCTGAACATGGTGCCGACAGCCAGGTGATCCTGATTACTGATTCAGAAAAACTGGCTGAAGAAGTTCAGGTGGAAATTGAAAAACAGATTGCATTCTTACCACGCAGGGAAATAGCAGAACAATGCCTGTCGAACAGTGATCTTATCCTGATGAACAATAAACAGGATATGATAGACCTGGTAAACTTCTATGCCCCTGAGCATTTGATTATTGCCTGTGAAGATTATTCGAATTTATCGGAGCAGGTAATGAACGCCGGGAGTGTTTTCCTGGGCAATTATTCTCCTGAAAGTGCCGGCGATTATGCTTCTGGGACAAATCATACACTACCCACCAATGGTTGGGCACATGCTTACAGCGGACTGAACATGGATGCATTTGTAAAAAAAATAACTTTCCAGGAATTATCCAGGCCCGGGTTGGAAAATATCGGTGAAACGGTCATGGAAATGGCCCGGGCAGAAGCACTGCAGGCACACAGCAATGCGGTTAGTATCAGACTTAATGGCAGATATGACAAAGAAGAAATTTGATATCAGGAGAGTGATCCGGCCAAATGTGCTGGAACTGGTACCATATTCATCAGCAAGAGATGAATATACCGGGTCCGGCGCGATATACCTGGATGCCAACGAGAATGCGTATAATGCTCCTTATAACCGTTATCCCGACCCGCACCAGGTTGCTCTGAAGCAGATGATCGGGCTGATTAAGGAGGTTCCGGTTGAGCAGATTTTCGTAGGAAATGGATCCGATGAGGCGATCGACATTCTGTTCAGGATATTTTGCGAACCCGGTGTGGATAACGTTGTCTCGATTGATCCAACCTATGGTATGTACAGCGTATGTGCTGCGATCAATAATATTGAGGTAAAAAAGGTTCCCCTCCATGAGGACTTTGAGCTGAATCTGCCGGCCCTGGTGAACGCGTGTGATGATCGTACGAAACTGCTGTTTCTATGTTCGCCCAATAACCCGACCGCTAATTCCTTTGATCCGGATGAATTGTTGTACCTGGCAGAAAAACTGGATGTGATGGTAGTGGTAGATGAAGCCTATATAGATTTCAGTAAACGCGAAAGTCTGAAAAATGAAATAATCAACTACCCGAATCTTGTTGTATTGCAAACATTCTCCAAAGCCTGGGCCCTGGCCGGAATCCGCCTGGGGATTGCTATTGCCGATGAGGAAGTAATCCGTTTTATGGGGAAGGTTAAATACCCGTATAATGTCAATTTGCTTACTCAGAATTTTGCACTGGAGGCATTACAGGATCAGGGACGCGTTGAACAATGGGTCTCGCAGATACTTCAGGAACGCGAACTCCTGGAAAGGAAACTGAAAAAGTTTCGGTTTGTGGAAAAGGTTTATCCTTCTGATGCCAATTTCATCCTGGTAAAGGTTAAGAAGCCGAAAAAGGTGTATAATTTCCTTGTTGAGAAAATGATTATTGTGCGGGACAGATCAGATGTTGCGTTATGTGCGGGGAGTCTCAGGATAACGGTAGGTACGCCACAAGAAAATTCCAGGCTTACAGAAGCATTAATGCAATACCAACGTGATTTTGTGGATTCCTGTGAAATATGAAGAAATTTATTTATAATTTGATGAGATGAAACCAAAAGTACTATTCATAGACCGGGATGGGACCCTGATAGCAGAACCACCGGTTGATTATCAGGTTGATTCACTGGAAAAGCTGGAATTTTATCCCGGGGTTTTCAGAAATCTTTACAACATTAGTAAGTCGACAGATTTCCAGTTGGTGATTGTTTCCAACCAGGACGGAATGGGAACCGAACTCTTTCCAAAGAAGGATTTTCTTCCGCCACATGAAAAATTCCTGAAAGCATTCAAAAACGAGGGAATCATATTTGCAGAGGTTCTTATCGATCCTTCCATGCCCGGAGATAACTCTCCTAACCGGAAGCCGGGAACTGGAATGTTGAAGAAGTATATGAAAGGCGATTATGATCTGGCTAAAAGTTATGTGGTAGGTGACAGAATCACCGATATTCAGCTTGCGAAAAACCTGGGGGCTAAGGGAATATTTTTAGGAGGCAGTGAAAAGGTGGATCAGTTGCAAGAGGCCGGGCTGAAGGAGCATTGTGCACTGGTTACCGACAACTGGGATGATATTTACAGACTTTTAAAGTCCTCCATGCGCACCAGCACCGTATCACGCGAAACCAATGAAACGAAGATTCATGTGCAGCTTTCGCTGGACGGGAATGGAGAGGCCGATATTACCACAGGGCTGGGATTTTTTGATCACATGCTGGAACAGATTGCAAAGCATGGCAACTTCAATCTGAAGATAAGCGTAGCAGGGGACCTGCATGTGGATGAACACCATACCATAGAAGATACAGCACTGGCACTGGGAGAAGCATTTATCAGGGCACTGGGTGATAAAAAGGGAATCTTCCGGTACGGGTTCACAGTACCCATGGATGATTCACTGGCCACTGTGGCAGTGGATTTTGGAGGCAGACCCTGGCTGGTATGGGAAGCAACATTCAACAGGGAAAAAATCGGGGATGTACCCACTGAAATGTTTTTCCATTTTTTCAAATCCTTTTCCGACACTTCGGGAACCAATTTGAATATCAAGGCAGAAGGAGGTAACGAACATCATAAAATCGAGGCTATTTTTAAGGCATTCAGCAGGGCACTGCGGGGAGCAGTCAGCCTTGATCCGCACAGCGACAGTCTTCCCTCCACAAAAGGGGCACTGTGATCCCTGAGCGCAGAATTTTTGCTGTACACTGTAATAGAATTAAAGGAAAGTTTCAATGAACATTGTGATCATAAAATATAATGCAGGGAACATCAGGTCAGTTGATTTTGCGCTGAACCGTATGGGCATCCAGGCTGAGATCACCGATTCCCACGACCGGATCAGGGCAGCCGACAAGGTAATCTTTCCCGGAGTGGGCGAGGCAGCCAATACCATGGGGTACCTGAAAGATAAGGGGCTGGATGGTTTGCTCAGGGAGCTTACACAACCGGTACTGGGAATCTGCCTTGGACAGCAGTTAATGTGTGACAGGACAGAGGAGGGGGATACCAGTTGCATAGGCATATTTAAACAGCCTGTACTGAAATTTCCGCCTGGAGAAAAGGTTCCCCACATGGGATGGAACCAGCTGATAAATCCGGTTGGTGATCTTTTCAGGGGTGTCATCGAAGGTGAATATGTATATTTCGTACATTCATTCTATGTTCCAATTTGTGCTGATATGACAGCCCAATGCAATTATTCGGTTGTTTTCAGCGCTGCCATGCAGCAAGGGAATTTTTATGCCACCCAGTTTCATCCGGAAAAAAGCGGGAAAACAGGAGAACGAATTCTTAAAAATTTTATGGAGCTATGATCGATATCATTCCGGCCATTGACATTATCGACGGGAAATGTGTACGCCTGATCCGCGGTGACTATTCCAGTAAGACCGAATATGGCGACCCTCTGGATATGGCTCTGCAATTCCAGGATCATGGGATCAGACGGCTTCATCTGGTGGATCTGGATGGGGCCAGGGAAGGCCGGGTGGTTAATTACGGAGTTTTGGAGAAGATTGCATCAAAAACATCGCTGGTTATTGATGCGGGTGGTGGGATAAAAAGCGATGAGGACTTGCGGATAATTTTTGAAGCCGGTGCAGCAATGATCACCGGGGGGAGTGTCGCGGTAAAACAACCTGCACTGTTCGAGCGTTGGATCAACCGTTACGGGCCGGATAAGATCATTCTGGGAAGTGATTTTTTGCATGGGAAGATTGCCGTCTCCGGGTGGTCTGAAGATAGTGAGGAGGAGCTGATTCCATTCATGGAGAAATGGACGGGAAAGGGGATTACAAAAACGATTTGTACAGATATAAGCAAGGACGGGGTATTGCAGGGAACGTCTGAAGAAATTTACCGGGAGATCATGGCCACATTCCCCGAACTTTACCTGGTGGCAAGCGGTGGTGTCTCTTCCATGAAGGACCTGGCTGCGCTTGAAACCGCCAAAATACCTGCAGTGATCATTGGTAAGGCAATTTACGAAGGTAAAATAACACTCCTTGAATTGGAAAAATATACCTATTAATTATGCTTGCAAAAAGGATCATACCGTGTTTGGATGTGCGTGATGGAATGACCGTAAAGGGAATCAATTTCCTTGATATTAAGGAGGTTGGAGATCCTGTGGAACTGGGAGCCAAATATGCCATGGATGGGGCAGATGAACTGGTATTCCTTGATATAACTGCATCCCATGAGAAACGGAAACTGTTTCACGACCTGGTAAGGCGTATTGCGGTCAACCTGAACATCCCCTTTTCGGTGGGCGGCGGGATCAATGAACTGAAGGATGCAGCTCTGCTGCTGGATGCCGGCGCCGATAAGGTTTCAATTAACAGTGCCGCAGTAAAGACTCCGGAGTTGGTTAGCGATATTGCCTCCGGCTTTGGGAGTCAGTTTGTCATTGTGGCCATCGATGCAAAACTGGAAAATGGCCGTTGGGGGGTCTATATAAACGGGGGTCGAATTCCCGTGAACAAAGAGCTATACAGCTGGGCTAAAGAGGTGGAGGATCGCGGAGCAGGAGAAATTCTATTCACCTCCATGAACCATGATGGAACAAAGAATGGATTTGCCTGTGAGGCTCTGCGGGAGTTGTCTGATACCCTCTCCATCCCGGTGATTGCATCGGGAGGAGCCGGAAGTGAAGTGCATTTTGAAGAGGTATTCAGGGAAGGAAGGGCGGATGCGGCCCTGGCAGCCAGTATTTTTCATTACAATGAGATCCCGGTACCACAATTGAAAAAGTATTTAAAAGAACACCAAATCAACGTAAGATAAAAATGATGGATTTCAATAAGATGAATGGACTTATACCTGCCATTATCCAGGATGCAGCCTCCTTAAAGGTTTTGATGCTCGGATTTATGAACAGGGAGGCTTATGATAAAACCCGGAAAGAGGGACGTGTAACTTTTTACAGCAGGACGAAGGAGCGACTCTGGACGAAAGGGGAGGAGAGTGGTAATTTTTTGGATGTCAAAGAGATAATAGAAGATTGCGACCACGATACGATCCTGGTAAAAGCAGTTCCCCGGGGTCCAGTCTGCCACACCGGAACCGATACCTGCTTTTCTGAAGAGAATATTTCAGGGGTAACATTTTTGCGATACCTCCAGGACCTGGTAATACAACGAAAACGGGAGATGCCAGAAAAAAGCTATACCACCAGTCTGTTCAATGCCGGGATCAATAAAATTGCCCAGAAGGTGGGCGAGGAGGCGGTGGAACTTGTCATTGAATCGAAAGACAATAATGATGAGTTGTTTCTGAATGAAGCAGCAGACCTGATTTTTCACCTGCTGGTGCTTCTGACTGAAAAAGGGTTCGATATTGCCGATGTTGTAAAAGTCCTGGAAGAGCGGCACAAAGGGTGAAGTTTTACCAAATGGAGGCACGCTGATTTTCGGGGAGGTACATGCGGTCTCCCTCCGTTATTCCAAACGCCTCCAGGAACTCATTTACATTGGGCAGAGGGCCGTTTACCCGGTTGATTCCCAGGGAATGAACATCTTCTTTTGTCAGCCTGATCATCTCTTTTTTCCGAATATTATTTGCCCAGATATGCGCATAGGCCAGGAAAAACCGTTGCATTGGTGTGAAACCATCCGTAACAGGCTCAGGGGGTGCTGCTTGCCATGCATTGCGCAAGGCCATCAATGCAATATTGACTCCCCCCAGATCGGCAATATTCTCACCGAGCGATAGTTTCCCGTCTGCATAAAGATCAGCGCTGATCCTGATCCTGTTGAATTGCTCCTCAAGCACCTTGGCCCGCCGATTAAAATTAGCTGCATCCTCCTTTGTCCACCAGTCATTCAGGTTCCCTGACTTATCAAATTTCCTTCCCTGGTCATCAAAGCCATGGGTCATTTCATGCCCGATAACTACCCCGATGGCTCCATAATTCACAGCATCATCCGCATCATTGTAAAAGAAAGGTGGTTGCAGAATCCCTGCCGGAAAAACGATCTCGTTCAATAAGGGGTGGTAATAGGCATTTACTGTTTGCGGGGTCATGTGCCATTCATCCTTGTCGGCCGGTTTTCCGATCTTATCCAGCTCATGTTCAAGGTTGAATATGGCCGCGGTACGGTAATTATCAAAATAAGATTTATTACTGAATGTCAGCGAATTATACGAGCGCCATTTATCAGGATACCCTATTTTAACCCGGATTCGGCTTAGTTTTTCCAGGGCCTCAGTTTTTGTACTTTCCGACATCCACTCCAGCTCCCTGATCTTTTCTCTGAGCGCTATTCTTAGGTTTTCTACCAGGCTGATCATACGTTCCCTGGCTTCGGGTGGAAAGTATTTTGCCACGAACAGCTTCCCAATGGCCTCTCCCAATGCGTCTTCGGTTGCAGATGTTACCCTTTTCCAACGTGGCTGTATTTGTTTTTTCCCCGATAAAAACTTGCCGTAAAAGTTAAATTTCGCCATTTCAAAATCAAGTGAGAGCAGGTTGGCTGCACCGTTGATTAACCTCCATTTCAGGTATATTTTCCACTGGTCGACCGGGATGTCCGCTACCATCGCAGATAATTCAGCAAAAAATTCCGGTTGGTCCACATTCAGGTACGCACCGGTATTTACTTTAAGCCTTTCAAAAAGCAGTTTCCAGTCAAGGCCCCGGAAGTCAGCCTCCAGTGCATCCGGAGTCTGTTTATTAAAGGTTTTATGTGGATCACGTTGTTCAAGCCTGGTCATACCCTTCCAGGCAAGCCTGGTTTCCATGGCAAGTATCACAGCAGCAATCTCCTCTGATTCGCTCTTTTCCACACCGGTTAACCGGAACATTTTTGCAATATACTGCAGGTAATTTTTCCGGATATCCTTACTGTGTTTGTCGTTGTTCCTGTAGTATTCCACCTCGGAAAGCCCCATGCCACCCTGGTGCAGACTGGCAATAATATGGTCCGAATTTTCCCTGTCAGGTGAAGGGTAGATGTAAAATACGGTGGGTATACTTCGTGCGTAAAAATTGGCAATTAGTTTCGGAATATCCTGGGTGGATTTTACGTCATCGATCCGCTGAAGATCCTTTTTAATGGGTTCAAATCCAAGACTATTGATCCTTTCCACATCCATTCCGGTCCTGTAGAAATCACCTACAATCGTGGAGATATGATCGTGGGAGGTTGCTGCTGAAGCAGCAACTTCCCCGATGATGGATCGTACTATCTCCCTGTTTTCCTCCCGTAATTTATCAAAGGAACCATATCTGCTGAACTCATCCGGAATGGCATGTTTATTCAGCCACCCTCCGTTGGCATAATGGTAAAAATCTTCTGCTGGTGAAACAGCCGGGTCTAAATAGGATAGTTCAATTGGTTTGTTAAAATTCATCCAGGGTCCGTTTGATAATCTCAACACACTCCATGATCTGTTGCTCCGTTATCACCAGCGGTGGTGCAAACCTGATGATATGTTCGTGGGTAGGTTTGGCCAGTAGACCATTGTTTTTAAGCGCTACGCACACATCCCAAGCCTTTTTACCTCCCCTGGGCTCAATCACGATGGCATTCAGCAACCCTTTTCCACGAACCAGGCTCACCATGGGGTGCTTGATTCTTTCCAGTTCAGACCTGAAAAGTTTACCCAGTTTTTCGGCGTGTTCCGCCAATCCTTCATCTTTGATCACATCCAGCGCGGCAATGGCCACCTTGGCTGCAATCGGGTTGCCTCCGAATGTGGATCCGTGCTCACCCGGTTTGATAACCAGCATTATATCATCATCAGCCAATACAGCTGAAACAGGATATACACCACCTGAAAGTGCTTTCCCGAGGATCAGAATATCGGGGCGTACATTTTCATGATCGCAAGCCAGCAGTTTACCTGTTCGTGCAATCCCTGTCTGTACCTCATCTGCGATGAAGAGTACATTTTTCTCCTTACAGAGCTTCGATGCTTTGCTTAGATATCCCTCATCCGGCACATAAACTCCTGCTTCACCCTGAATTGGTTCAACAAGGAACCCTGCCACGTTCGGATCTTCCAGTGCTTTTTCAAGGGCCGGTATGTCATTGTATGGTACCACCTCGAAACCAGGTGTGTATGGCCCAAATCCAGTGTAGGAATCGGGATCTGTTGACATGGAGATAATGGTTACTGTGCGCCCATGGAAATTGCCTTCGCAGACAATAATTTTGGCTTGATTTTCAGGAATGCCCTTTTTTTCATAACCCCATTTACGACAAATCTTAATGGCTGTTTCATCTCCTTCTGCTCCTGAATTCATAGGAAGCACCTTGTCGTAACCGAAATATTTTGTGATATATTCTTCAAATTCCCCCAGGACACTATTGAAGAATGCCCTTGAAGTCAGGGTAAGTTTTTTTGCCTGATCGCTGAGTGCTTTTATTATTTTGGGATTACAATGGCCCTGGTTTACAGCTGAATATGCAGAAAGAAAGTCGTAATATCTCTTTCCTTCAACATCCCAGACATACACGCCTTCCCCTCTGTCCAGCACAACTGGCAGGGGATGGTAATTGTGGGCACCATATTTTTCTTCTCTCCGGATGTAATCTTGTGTGTTCATTGGTTTTGAAGGTATTTAAGATTCGATAAATAAATAAAAATGTAAAGTTAAAAGATTCAGGAATTATTAAGGCATTCAAGTCAAAAAGAATTTGGAGGTACCGGTTTTTTACAACACATGGTTACCCTAATTAGTGTCTGTCCATAATGTCCGTTTGCTGCGTTACGCTCGTCGGGAAATTGCTCATCCCGACAAATCGGGACTGCGCATTTTCCGACTTCGCAACCGAAAAACTGAAAGTTTTGAGCTCATGACCACAGGGAATAACCCTAGCAAACGAACATTTTGATCCAGCCACTCTACTTTATTGACAGACTCTAATTAATGTCAGAAAGAAATATGTTGTAGTGCTTGATAATAATGGGCTAAGTGCAAATCATACAATAAC
>JBBDIE010000049.1:0-6246 GCA_040880545.1 Bacteroidales bacterium
AGTCTTCTTACTAGCCACTGGCAAAAAGACTTAGTTTTCTTTCAAGCACTAATTAAATACAAATTACATTTTTACTTCCGGGAACTAGTTACCAGACATCATAATAATATCATATAAAGTGTTCGGCTAATCCTCATCCTAAGGCAATTGGCATGATACTAAATATTATCATCTCCTTATGTCTTTTTACCGATGAAATAGCTTTGCTCAATGATGAGGGTTTCATATCATTAATTTTTAAGTTCTAATACAAAGCCTGACACAGAAGGAACCACAATCTCTGTATCCAGATTATATTGAGCACCGGTGATCACATCCTCACCAAATTTAAAATTCCCGGTTAATTCTTTAAAACGGGCGGTTTGCAAGGGAACATCTTGGTCACCTTTATTTAGTATTACCATAACGGTTTTTTCTTCATTGAAGCGGCCATATACATAGATGCTCTTTTCCGGTGTAAAATGGAGCATTTTACCGGTATGAATGACCGGATTATTCTTTCTCCAGTTCAGCATCTGTTTAAAGAACTCCTGCATTTCCTTTTCAGCATCAGCCAAGCCCTCTCCGGTGAAGGCATTTACGGGGTCTCCCATCCATCCACCCGGAAAATCCTTTCTGATGTAACCATGATGATCTCCCTCCTCATGTGTCATCAGAATTTCAGATCCGTAAAATATCTGGGGAATACCCCGCGTGGTGAGCACGTATATAATCCCAAGTTTGTAAAGGTCCACATCCATTCCCATCTGCATATAGAAGCGACTCATATCATGGTTATCAGGGAAGATCACCAGGTTATAGGGATCGGGATACAGAAAATCACTGGCGATTGTTTCATAAAGCGTAAGCCAGCCCGAGTCCCACCCATCTTCAGAAAGGAGGCTTTTTTTGAGAGCGGATTGAAGCGGGAAATCCATCAGGGACGGCAGATAACCATCGTATCCATCAGTGTTTACCTGGCCCTTTTGCCAATAGCTCACAAGACCGGGATCCTGGTTCCATTCTTCACCTACGATATTGAAATATGGGTACTCATTCAGTACCCGCTTATTCCACATGGCCATCATCTCTTTATCCGGGTACGGGTATGTATCCATGCGTATACCGGCAAGACCGCCAAACTCAATCCACCATATACTGTTTTGGATCAAATAGTTTGCAAGAAGCGTGTTTCGCTGGTTGATATCGGGCATGGTGGGCACGAACCAGCCATTCACCATTCGCATTTTATCTTTTTCCGAAACATAAGGATCCTGATGAACTGTATGCCGGTGATTTGTAACAACAAAATCGGGATAGAAATTGATCCAGTCACTGGACGGGGGATCATCCATCCACCAGTGATACAGGCCAATATGGTTGAACACCATGTCCTGGATCAGTTTAATTCCAAGTTCTTCAGCTCGCATGGACAGTTCCTTAAATTCCTCATTGGTACCGAGGCGGGGATCAGTTTTATAATAATCGGTTGTGGAATAACCATGATAGGAGGCCTGTTCCATATCATTCTCAAGAAAGGGGTTCAGCCAAAGAGCGGAAAACCCCATCTCACTTAGATAATCGAGATGGGCGGTGATCCCGGCCAGGTCTCCGCCATGTCTTCCGGTAATGTCTGATTTGTCCAGAACTGACTCTCTCATACCCTTTATGATGTCATTACCGGGATTTCCATTTGCAAACCTATCTGGCATGAGAAGGTATATAACATCCGAATTGTCAAATCCTTCACGGAGAGCTGATTTTTTCTCCCGATCCAATAATTTGTATTTGTAATCTGATTTTTTACCGTCTTCAGCCATAAACCCGATCTGAAATGATCCGGCATCTGTGCCCTCCTCAATGTCCAGGTTCAGGAACAGATAATTTGGATTATCCGTTTTATCCAGCGATTTTAAATGTACCCCGGGATAGTCAATCAGGACCTTTGTTTTTGAGATATTCTCTCCATATACCATTAACTGCAGAGCCGGATCTTTCATTCCTGCCCACCAGTAGGGAGGTTCAACTTTTTCAACCTGGGCATGTAGCAATGAAAACACCAGTGCTGTCAGTCCTGTCAGTATAAATTTTCCGCGGATCATGTACAGGGAATTTGTTAAAATTTAAATTTATTAATTTGTTGGGGGAATACCAGATTCCCTTAATTGGAAAAAAAAGGCTGCCTTCAATGAGGCAGCCTTTATATACATAAGCAGATTTTAATTTTTAGTGATGGTTCCCCCCTTATCCCACGGATTAAGCGTAATCGTGTAATTACCCCCTTCGGCAACATTTAAATTTGCACCATCCTGTGTAAGGGCACCGATATCGCCTCCAAGGTTTATGGCCCAGTCGTCGTCGGCTCTAAATTTGAATTCTCCAACAATTAAGTCGACAGAGACAGATAATACGCCGTCCACTTCGTTCCAGGTCATATCAGTATCAGAATCCCAGCCGCCCGGAGTTGCATTTCCTATGATTCCCCATCTGTGGGCACTGTACGTATATTCATTTGGAACACTCAGATTTAGCTCAATGGCATAGTCTGCCTCCACAGAAACTGGTATATTGTTGCCACCGGGATCCAGGGTTTCGTCGCCGGCATTGCTGCCATAGTTGTAGTCCCAGTTCTGGTTCGCCCTGAATTTGAATTCACCAGTTGTAAAATGCACTCCACCCTGCCATGTGCCGGAGACAGCGTAAAAGGTTAATGGCGTTTCACTGTCCCAGCCATTCGGAGTAGCATCACCAATAACTCCCCATATTGTTTTCGTCAATGAGTAGGTCATATCAACGAGGCTGGCTTTAATCAGGTAATAACCATCTGCTGCAACATCGATGTTGTTCCCTGGATTTGTTAAACCGCCTGATCCGTCATCTCCAAAGGTGTGTGCATCATCCCAGCTATGGTCGGTGGTAAGTTTAATTCCCCCGGAAGTCAGGAAGACATAACCTTCGGCAGCTCCGTTACTTGTTGGGGTAGATATGATGAAATCAGCGTTATCGCTGTTATCCCATCCGTTATAATCGCCGACGATCCAGAATTTAGTAATATCAGCGAGGGTTGTGAACGAAACGTTATCACCATAAGAAGTACCGGCACTGTTAATAGCATAGGCACGAGCGTGGTATGTTGTATTTTCGTTCAGACCTGTGATATCTGAGACAAATACTCCTACATCGGAGCTGCCGTCCATTACTTTGTTGTCAGTGGTGGTCGGATCGGCATTCAGGCTCCATACAATTCCTCTTTCAGAAATTGCTCCCCCGCCATCATATATTACTTCACCACCTGATACGGCTGATACTTTTGTGATATTTGAAATGGCAGCAGTTGTAACTTCCGGCAGGTCAACAAGGGTTGTAAAAGAAACTTCCGGGCCGTAACCGGTTCCGGCGTCGTTCGTGGCGTATGCGCGAACGTAATACATGGTGTTGCCCTTTAATCCTTCCAGGGAGCTTATGAATTCTCCTGTTCCGGAACCATCTTCAGTTTTACTGTCATTAAGAGTGGGATTCTGTTCGGTGCTGAAACATACACCGTAAGCTGTAACATCAGCACCACCTGTTCCGGTTACATTACCACCCCCGGAAGCAGAATTTCCCGAGATATCGGAAATCTCGGCAGTTGTCAAAGAAGGCACCACCGGTTTTGTTATGAAACTAACGGTGTCGCCATAGATAGCTTCACTACCATTCAGCGCGTAAGCCCTGGCATAATATTTAGTGGCATAGTCGAGGTCGCGCAATATCACACTGAATAATGCATTATCAGCAGTATCCACGTGGGCTACTTTGTTTGATTCAACGGTAGGGTTCTCTGTCAGGTCATAACATACACCTTTTTCGTTGAAACCTTCCCCTTCGGCAATAACAAAACCGGAGATTGTAGCTGAATCAGATCCAATGTTTGACACACTTATCGTGGTGAGTTTAGGATCTAATCTTAGATCATCCTCTTCCTTGGTACATGCAACAAAAACCATAGCAGTTACCAGGAAAGCCATCAGGCTGTATTTTGAAATATTTTTCATACGATTGATTTTTTAATCAGTTTTTTTGAATGTTCGCTGTAAATAATCAATGGATAGTTACAGCAAACACTTTTTCAAATAATTAACTGTTTTGGACGATTGTAAATGTTCCTGTTTCAGAGCCCTGGGTATAATTTGTAACAGTTAACGTAATGGTAAAATTACCTGCTGTAACAGTAATATTGGGTCCATCATGGGTTAGCTCTTCCTGGGATCCACCCATATTCCAGGCCCAACCGTCGTTCAGTCTGAATTTTATGTCTCCATCAACCAGATCAATGGTTATCTTCCAGGTATCAGATGCTGAATCATATTCCATTTTCTGATCAGGACTATCCCAGCCGTTAGGTGTAGCAGAGCCAACCAACCCGATCATATAGGCTTCAAGGGTATAGGTCAGGTCATTGGTGTTGACCGTTAATTTGTGCCAGCCAGCATCATCCGGAGCCAGGCCGGAGCCATCAACAACCAGGGCATCGCCACTGGCGCCGTAACTGATTTCGGCATCGGGATCCAGTAGAGTGAACGGAGAGGCGGGGTCGACTTTTACAAAACCCGAATATACACCATCACCGTTCGACGACTCAATTTTCTGGTCCATCCCTGAGTCAATCAGGTCGAGACGCGGTAAACCAAAAACGGTTACCGTAGCAGCTACAATATCTGAAAAATATTCCATTGGTTGGGAACTTGTACCTGGGGCACCGGTTCCGGCATCCACAACGAGCATCGCTCTTATCCTCAGGTCAATATCTGAGGCCTGATCGGCAGGGAATTTTTTGAGCATTATTGTATTCAACTCACTTACAGTTATTTTTATCTCCTCTACCCGGGTGCCAGAATATATCCTTATAACATCCTCAAAGTCAGTTCCGGACGCACATGCTTCCAGGATATAGGTTGCAGAGGCTGTAAAGCCCGGGTCAACCACAGAGCCTTCAAAAACAAGTGTGTCGGTTGCATTTGCTCTCTCAAGGGTTAAGTCCGGCACTGTTAAGAGTGCCGGTGGTATAGGATTGGATGAAATAACGATCTTTTCCCCATCGTTTTCACAACTGGTAAAAAGGCCGGTTAATCCAATCAAAGTCAGTAATATTAATATTCTATTTTTCATTGTTCTAATTTTTTAGGTTTAATATCCAGGATTGTTCTGGTTATTATAATTTGGATTTGCCGACAATTCGTCACCCGGAATCGGGAAAAGATTCAGGTGGCTGCTTGTGCTGGCACCTTCAAAGGTTCCGCCTTTCCATTGCCAGGTGTAATCGCCATCGGTAAATTGTCCAAAGCGTATAAGGTCTGTTCGTCTTTGTGCCTCATAATAAAACTCTTTGGCCCGCTCATTCAGCAGAAGTTCATCGGTGACATCACCAGCTGTAATATTTTTGGAATCGTCGCCAAAGGCTCTTTCTCTGATCTTATTAATATCTGCAACAGCCTCTACATCCCTGTTCAAGTTATGCAGCGCCTCTGCTCTCATGAGCAATGCATCAGCATAACGGAAAACCGGGAAGTCAGTACATGCATAAGCAGGATTGTAATTTGCAGGCAACGTACCATTATGGTTCCTCGCGGTAAATTTGTAAACACCGACGCCATAGTCGCCGCTTGAAGAGGCACTGGGAATATCCAGACTTTTTTTCATGCGGAGTAGAATTCTACTGTCGTTGTTTGAGGCAAAGATTGTATCGGATGCAGGAATCGGCCCACCGCTATATGTGGTTAGTGTATCTACCAGGATATTCATGAAATCTTTTCTTGCACGGTTACCGTTCCAGTTTGTGTTTTCGGTCAATCCGTGATAATCTTCCGCCCTGATATATTGTGCGTCACTGGACGATTCTATAATGAATGTTGTTCCCACATAACCCTGGGTGTTAATACCATCCTGCTCCCAGCCAAAGATCATTTCTGGATTACTGTTTCCATCATTGTCGGCACTAAAGTTCTGCCTGTAATCTGTAGCAAGCGAATAAATACCTGCTGATTCAACTTTATTGACATACGTAATGCAGTCCTCCCATCGTGGTTCGCCGGTATATACTTCAGCATTCAGGTAGAGTCTGGCAAGCAGCATCCAGGCAGTAGCCTGATCGGCCTGGGGATAGGAATAACCGGGTTCACCCAGAAGGGTTTCAATTTCGATTAATTCACTTTCCACATACTCGAAGATTTCAGTCCTAGCGTGAGTTTATCACGGGATAAGTTCTAAAACGCTATAACTATCAGGTAA
>JBBDIE010000050.1:0-6117 GCA_040880545.1 Bacteroidales bacterium
TAAAGAAAAATTTGATCAATGAAAAAAAAATGATAATTTTCTAAGTATTATAAGGTCTAAGAAGCGTCTTTTGGCTATTTTGATCTGTTTTATTAGAAAAATAAGAGATGATTTCCTTCCTGCAACTGCTGTTTGGCTTAATATTATAACTTACTGTAAATTAAGGCTTTTCTGAGAATACATATAATAAATTCGGCCATCAGGTTAATGGTATTGGTCGTAAAACATTGCTCCTGGCATCTGAACTAACTCATTTACCCACTATTAATCATAAAAAAAGATCATCCGGACTGCAATTTAATTAGCCCGGATGATACAAATACACAGGGAATTGAGATTAATATCCCGGATTCTGTACAAGCAGTGAATTCTTATTCATTTCATCCCGCATTATGGGGAAGAAGTATGCCTTGTCTAACCATGCCCTTGCATCGCCGGGAGTTTCCTTCACAGAATATGCAGGAACACTCCAGGTAGATCCATCGGGCTGCCTGTAATTGGTTGGCGCCTGGTCGGTTACATACTTAATATTCACTCCATGGGTCTGGTGATAGGCATCCGGACCAATGAGCCAGCGTCGGACATCCCAGAAACGCTGATCCTCATAAACCATTTCGATCCTGCGCTCCTTCCGGTACCGCTCCCTTAATGCATCTCCCGTTTCAGTAATATCCGGTTGACCTGCCCGCTTCCTGATCATATTGATATAGGTTCGCGCTTCAACCTCTTCGTCAAGTTCAATACATGCCTCTGCATAATTCAGCAGTGTTTCTGCATACCTGAAATGGCGGAAAGGCACATCCTGCTTCTCATATTGCGGATCAATGGAAGAATCAACAAATTTGCGGACATAGTACCCGGTATAACCGCCGTTCCAGTCTTCAATAGGTCCCAGTCTTGTGTCCACTCCCGGCACGATGATCTCATCACTCAAATCATATACATGGCCTGTCTGAATCCTGTTCCAGGGATCTATGCTTTTAACATCTTCCGGACGTTCCCTCCAAGGAGCACCTTCATAAAGAATAGTGGCATAGAATCTTGCATCACGGTTAATGTAGGGATCAGCAGCATGAACAGGATTATCCCAGTCGAAACTGCTCCCATCCTTCAGTTCGTAGTCATCCACCAGTTCCCCCAGCGGACAGTTATTTCCCCAGTTATGGTATCCATTGGGACCACAATATAACGCCGGATTATACCCATTCCAGCTTTCATCTGTTTTTGGAGTAAAATACTGCAACAAAATATCCTCATTTTCATACCCGTAGGAAATGAAGTAGTCCACAAAATTTTGTGCAATTGAGTCACCCGAAGCCGGTTCAGCCTTATAGAGTCCATAGATACCAAGATCAATCACATCTTTGGCTGCATCCCTGGCGGCCTCCCATCTGGCTTGCCTGCTTCCTGATGTGTAACCAAGCAGTTCTGGATTACTGAATCCCGGGGCATAGGTCGACATTTCATTGTGTCTGTCACTGGCAGCATAAAGCAGCGTTCTGGCTTTCATATGTAAGGCGGCCCCTTTCGTGGCACGTCCAGCATCTTCTGACCCCTCGTCAAGCAATGCTGCAGCTGCATCAAATTGCTCCACAATGAAACTGACCGTCTCCTCGTAAGTATTCCTTGCCACCTCAAAATCATCCTCCAATCCATACGGCTCATCGATGATCGGGACACCGCCATACAGTGCTGCAAGATAGTGATAGAGATATCCGCGAAGGAAAAAGACCTCTCCGGTTAACCTGTCTATCACATCCTGGTTCTCAAATTCGGCGCCTTCCATCTTCTGGAAAAAGATGTTGCAGGCCCTGACATTCTGGTAAAGCGGTTCCCAACGGAAATGCATGGTATAGGGTGTTGCCCAGTCCACGCTCCAGCCCATCAGTCCGTCAGAGGTAATCAGACTCTTGTTAAAGTTGGTTACATCCCAATCGGGGGTGAAGTGCGATTCATCCACAAAGTCGGATAACCGTGCAATAGAAAATGGAAGATTCAGTGCTCCTCTGTATATATTGTTCACAAAGGTTTCGATTAATGCAGGGTCGTTCCATACAGCTGCATCTGAATAGTCTGACAGTGGTTCCAGTTTCAGAAAATCTTTCTGACAAGCACTGCCGATCCCGACTATCAGAATTAAAATCAGTATTTTATATAGTCTTTTCATCATCGTAGCTTTAAAATGTTAGTGTCAGTCCAAGATTCACAATTCTCTGAAGGGGGTAAGCCGTTCCTGACGTAAGTTCCGGATCAATCAACTTCACTTTGTCGAGCGTCAGTAAATTGGTACCGTTGGCATAGAAACGCAATCCTTCAATTCCAAGACTTTGAGTAACAGCATTTGACAGGTTATAACCAATCTCGAAATTTTTCAACCTGATGTAATCCGTTTCTCTCAACCAGTAAGTATTTCCCTGGCTTCTCCAGTATTCGTTGTCCCGGTTCCATGAACGTGGATATTCGGAGCTAGGATCATCAGGCGTCCATCGGTTCACCGCAAACTCATTATAATAGTTGCCAATCTCACCCGATTCCGGATTGATATAAACAACAGCCCCGGTGGTTCCCTGGAGAGTGAACGACATGTCAAATCCCTTCAGGTAGAAACCCGCTGAGAATCCACCAGTAAAACGCGGTAGTCCGCTCTTTTCCTGTCTTACCCTGTCAAGTCCGTCAATTACCCCGTCGTCATTCACATCCCTGAAAATCACATCTCCTGGCTGTGCCCCTGCCCAATGTGGGTATGCATCCACTGCATCCTGATCCTCAAAGATTCCGATCGCTTCGTAATAGAGTGCGGCACCCATGGGCTGACCCGTGGACTGCTGGTATTCAGGTATACCGGGTGTTTCATCCCAGAAAAGGATCTCATTTCTGGCATAACTTCCGTTCATGCTCAGGTTGTATCTCAGAGACCCTGTTACCCCACGGTAACCCAGTACCATCTCAACTCCCTGGTTGACCACTTCACCGATATTTTCAGGAGGCAGGCTTAAACCTGTACTGGAAGGAACTGAAGCATTTCTTCTCCACAGGATGTTGGTCCTGAGGTTATGAAAATAGTCAGCTTCCAGGGTCATGCGGGAATTTAAGAAGGTGGCATTTAAACCGGCATTAAACTGATTGGCCACTTCCCAGGTTACATTGGGATTGGGGACAGCCTGCTCGTACAACATCTTATTGTCCTCGCCCACGTTGAACACATAGGTTTTGCTTGAAAAACCGTACAATGTGAGGAATTTGTATTGCTGAAGTGCATTATCATAATAGATACGGTCGTTTCCTGTCTGTCCCCAGGAGGCCCTGAACTTGAAATCATCAAAGAATGCGATGTTATCGCTCCAGAAATTTTCATCAGAGATCCGCCAGCCTACTGATATCCCGGGGAAGAGTCCCCATGCATCATCGAACATATAGGATCCGTCGTACCTGAGAACCAGTTCGGCCAGGTATTTCTGGCCATAATCGTAATTGAAGCGGCCAAAATAACTTCTGCGGGCAAATTGAGAGGCCGATCCGTTATTAGACATGTACTGATCAGTTGCCCCTGCAAAGAGTTCATCGATATCACTGGCTACAAAATTCCTTCTGAAAGCTGTCATCCAGTTATCAACCCCTTTCTGACTTTCGGTACCGGCCATCACCTTTAGATTATTCATGCCTGAGGAAACCTGGTAGGTGAGGAACATATTGTAGGTAGTTTTATAATTATCGGCAGCATTCTGGGTCAGTTGTGGCGTTTCCAGTCCTCTTTGTCCCATCACTGTAACCGGTTCACCATTTTCATAGGTCACACCATCCCAGGTATACAGGTACCAGGGTGTCTGGAACAGTTTACGGTACCGCATGTGCTTGTCGTAGGAGAAGTTCCCTTGTACAGAGAGCCCTTTGATCCATGGAATACTGACATCGAGCCGGATGTTGGTCTGGAGATGGTAATTTTTATCATCATCATACCCTGTAGCATCGGTGGTGGTGACTGCCGGGTTGTGTCCGTATTCAATATCCGGACCCGGGTCACCATTGGGCCAGAAGGCGGGCATATTGGGTTTTCCACGCATCAGCATCCTGAAACTATCACCCGCGCTCACCGTGGGGAAATGCCTGTTCTCGGACCTGGCTGCCACATCAAAGGAGAGATTTATGTTTTCACTGATCTTCCCATCGATATTACTCCGAAAATCCTGCTGCGAGTAATAAGTTGCACTGTTGTAATAGACTGCATCCTGGAACCTGTTTCCAAAGGAGAGATAATATCTGAGCGATTCACTCCCGCCTGATAATGAAACATTTTCATAATGCTGCATGGACCATGGTTTGAAAACCTCTCCAAACCAATCTGTATTTGGATGTCCCCAGGGATCTGATCCATCCCTGTATGCCTGGAGGTCAGCTTCAGAATAGAGAGAGTACAATCCGAGGCTGTTATCTCCGTAATACTTGATTTCGTTAAGCATCATGGCGTACGTAGATGCATCTGCCATTTCCGGAATTACCGTTGGTTGCTGTGATCCAATATTCATATCCACGGTAATGGTAGGTTTGCCAATTCTACCACGTTTTGTGGTAATGAGGATTACACCATTGGCAGCCTGTGTTCCGTAGATAGCTGCTGAGGCATCCTTCAGTATGGTAAAACTCTCAATGTTTGCAGGATCCAGCCGGTCAAGGCTTCTGTTGGGAATACCATCGATTACTATCAGCGGATTGTTGTCTCCGAGGGTATTGGCTCCCCGGATCCGGAGTGTGGCTCCATCATATCCCGGCTCTCCACTCCTGTTATAAGCAAACAAACCAGGTACTTTACCCACAAGGGTATTACTGAAGTTAGTGGTGGGAGATTGTTTCAGCTCGTCGCCCCTGACCGCACTGACTGCGCCGGTCAGTGAGGCACGTGCAACTGTACCATAGCCTACCACCACGATCTCTTCCAGCGCCAGCAAACTGCTTTCAAGTATTACATTGAAAACCGTTTGCCCCCCCACAGGTATTTCCTGCGTTTCCATTCCAATAAAAGAAAATACCAGGATAGCATTTGATGGAACATCCAGCGAAAAATGACCATCAGCATCTGATATGGTTCCGTTGGAAGTTCCTTTCTGGATAATGCTCACCCCTGGAACGGGAGCACCATCCTCAGCACCGGTAACAGTACCGGTAACCATAACCTGCCCTTGAAGCAGACCAAATCCTGCCAGGAATAAAAATAAAAGCAGAAGTCTGCTTGTATTCTTGACTCCCGGCCTTAGTAGCTTGTTTTTCATAGTTTAGCGTTTTTAGTTAGTAATTAATATAATCAGTGAGGCAGAATTTTTCTGCCTCGATACATAATTATCCTCACAAAATTTCTGAAAAACTAATGGTTACAAAACTATCTTCAACCTATTACCATCTTAACTATCAGGAAAATTGCAACCATGTAAACCTATCTGCTGCACATTTAAATCCGTTATATTATATAACCAGTAGAGATGAATGCATACAAAAGAAATGAATCTGAACGCAAAATTTTACTGATTTGGTAATTATTGGGCTAACATTATCAATACTTGTCCAAGGTTAACTTGTTTATAAGCTGTTTCCATTTAAAACCAAATATAAAGAAATCTAACCGAAACATCCAAACGATTTCTTTACAGATTATTACACGCAACCTGCAATTGGTTAAAATTTTTCAATAATCTGCTGGTATTTACTTACAAATAAATGCGGGGGAAATAGCACGATGAAAGACACGAAACAATATTTTGTTGGTAATGTTCCATATAATTAACCTATTCAAAGTCTGTTAAAAAAAATCCGGTTATGTATTCACATTACCGGATTTAACGCTCTTTATTTCAACACATAATTTTATCTGGCTATCACCAGTTTTCTCTGAGCCTGCTTATCTCCATTTCGAATTACAACCAAATATATACCTTCCTGAAGCATAGAAATATCAATCCTGTTGCCGCGTTCAATAGTATGGTTCACCACTTGCCGGCCGGAAATACTGTATATTTTGATGGTGCTCAAAACTTGTGATACATCCGCTGATTCAATAGTAACGAAATCTGCTGCCGGATTGGGGTAAATTCTCAGGTTGGTCCAAAAATGATCTTCCGTACTGCTGGC
>JBBDIE010000051.1:0-6070 GCA_040880545.1 Bacteroidales bacterium
GGTGAATGCGCTGATTGAGTCGACCCGGGGACTGATGGAAGGGATGAACATGAAGGTTCGGGTACGTACCATGGTGCCCGATAAGCTTGTGGTTCCTAAATCGGCTGTACTGATCAGACAGAATAAGGATGTGCTGTTTAAATATTCGAACGGGAAAGCGATCTGGACCTATGTGATAAAAGAGTTTGAAAACAGCACCTCGTACGTTGTGAAGCTGCAGCCCAACAGCATCGGATCACTCACTGAGAGTGATACGATCATCGTCTCGGGCAACCTGAACCTGGCACATGAATCGGAGGTGATCATCACCCAATAAAAAGCCCCTTGCACTATGGTGAAATTCCTGATACATCGTCCGATTGCTGTAAGCATGACCTTTATCGCTATTTTGATCCTGGGCATTATCGGAACCCGTAAGCTGCCCGTCTCTCTGATGCCCGATCTTGATGTTCCGAGGATCACGGTACATATCGATGGCTCGAACCGATCGGCCCGTGAGCTTGAGAACTCGGTGGTAAGGGGTTTTCGTCAGCAGCTGATGCAGATCAATAACCTGGAGAATATTACATCGGAGACCAGGGACGGTCATTCGGTGATTTCACTCGATTTCAGCTTCGGAACCAGCATCGATTTCGCATTTATCGAGGTGAACGAAAAAGTAGACCGGGCCATGGCCATGCTGCCAAAAGATTTTGAACGTCCGGTTGTGATCCGGGCAGGTGCTTCCGACATCCCAGTCTTTTACCTCGATCTTTCCCTTAAGGATTCAAGCGGAATCAAGGAGCACCAACAACTCACAAAAAAGGATGAAACCGTCCGCGAAGATCTTTTCCCGGTCCCGGAGGCATTTTCCGAACTAAGTATCTTTGCTTCACAGGTGATTAAAAAGCGCATAGAGCAGCTGCCTGTTGTTGCCATTGCCGATATATCCGGTCTGATATTCCCGGAGATTCTCCTGCTGCCGGACATGGAGAAATTAAGTGCGCTGGATATTACAACCCAGATGCTGACCTCCCGGCTTGCCAACAGCAATGTGACCCTGGGCAACCTTTCTATTAAAGACGGGCAATACCAGTACAATGTGAAGTTTGAGAACAAGATCCTGGACAAGACAGATATAGAGAACACCTACATCAACATCCACTCACGCGTATTTCAGCTCAAGGAGCTGGCGGTGGTGGTCTACCATCCCCGGAAAATCTCCGGTAAAGTTATATCCGATCTTGAAAATGCGATCACCCTGGGTATAATAAAGCAGTCTGATGCGAAAATACGCGATCTGAGGGGACAACTGGAGGGGCTGATCCGCCAGTTTAACCGTGACTATCCGGACATACAGTTTAAGGTGACCCGCAACCAGACCAGGCTGCTGGATTATACGCTCAGCAACCTCTGGCAAAGCTTGCTGCTTGGAGCACTATTGGCCTTCGTGTTGATGTTCCTCTTTCTCAACGATGTGCGATCGCCCCTGCTAATCGGCATTACCATTCCCGCATCACTTGTTATTACCATGCTCTTCTTCTACCTGGCAGGATTAACACTGAATATCATTTCACTCTCAGGCCTGATCCTGGGCATCGGGATCATGATTGACAATTCGATTATCGTGATCGATAACATTACCCAGCACCGTGAACAGGGGAAATCGCTGAATAAGGCCTGTGTTGACGGTACCAACGAGGTGATCCGGCCGCTGATCAGCTCGGTGCTGACCACCTGTGCGGTTTTTTTGCCGTTGATCTTCCTGAAGGGAATCAGCGGCGCATTATTTTATGACCAGGCAATCGCGATCAGCCTGGGGCTGTTTGTCTCCCTGCTGGTATCCGTCACCCTGCTCCCGGTCTATTACCGGATCGCCTTCAGGAGAAACGAAAAGCGGAAAAAGATTTTCAGTGGAAAAAGGATTAAAGGGATCAATTACAGCAAAATGTACAGCTCAGGTTTTCGCTTTGTTTTTCGCCACCAGCCGCTTATCTGGACAATCCTGGTTGCGATGCTGGTTGCCGGGTACATCATGTTCAGGACGATTCCCAAAGAGAAGCTTCCTCCAATGAAAGCCAACGACATAGTCCTTACCCTTGATTGGAATGAACAGTTGCATATTGATGAGAATGAACGAAGGGTGAAACAGCTTCTTACGGAGCATGCAGCGCTTTATATACAGCATTCGGGACTGATCGGGAGACAGCAATTTCTTTTGGACCAGCATTCGCAGCTTTCCGGATCCGAAGCAGTGATCTACCTGGAATCAAAGAACCTTACTACGGTGAAAGAGCTGATCCAGGAGATGACCGCCTACCTCTCGCGTGAATACCCGAAAGCAGTATTTTCCTTTAAAGAGGCCGGCAATATTTTCGAGTTACTGTTTGCCGAAACCCAACCGCCCCTGCTGGCCAAGCTGATCACTACCGGAGACTTTGGACCGGACTATCTTCCCAGGCTGCAGCACCAGTTAGGGGAGATCGCTCATGTTTTTCCCGATGTGCCTTTTGATCCGATTGCCCTGCAGGACCAGCTTGTGCTTGCCTACCGCCCGGAGATGTTTCTCCTGTACAGCATTGATAAGCAGCATGTGGTAAACGCCATTAAGAATGCTTTTCGGGAAAATGAGATCATGATCATGACCAGCGGGAGCATCTTTGTGCCGGTGGTGATCGGGACAGAGATGAACAGTATTGAGGATGTGATCGCAAAGCTGACGGTGAAAAACAAGAGTGGAATTGATATCCGGCTAAGCGATTTTATTAGTATCAAAAGAAGCGAGGGACTGAAATATATCCACGCGGGCATGGAGGGTGAATACTATCCGCTCCCATTCAGAATCGCTGATCACGAGATAGAGCCAACCATTGCCAAACTCCGCACACTCCTGCAGCAGGGAGATGCGTTTGAAGCAACCTTCAGCGGGTCGTACTTTTCGAACCGCCAGATGATCAGCGACCTTTTTCTGATACTTCTGGTTTCACTGTTCCTGCTTTACTTTATCCTTGCAGCGCAGTTCGAGTCCATCGTGTTGCCGGTGATTGTTTTATCGGAGGTGGTGATTGATATATTCGGGGCCCTGTTGCTGCTGTATATCTTTGGCAGCAGCCTGAACCTGATGTCGCTGATCGGTATTGTGGTGATGAGCGGGATCATTATCAACGATTCCATTCTCAAGGTCGATACCATAAACCAGATGTACAATTCGGGGACACCCCTGCTGAAAGCACTGGTTGTTGCGGGGCACCGGAGGTTGAAGCCCATTTTGATGACTTCACTCACCACTGTGCTTGCACTGGTTCCATTCTTCTTTTTAAAGGGAATGGGGAGCGATATTCAGAAGCCATTGGCGCTGAGCATTATCGGCGGTATGCTGGTGGGAACCCTGGTGAGTCTTTATTTTATCCCCCTGGGGTATTACTATTTAAACAGGAGAAGGCCATTTGCAAAAGCACAGGAGAGTTGAAACATGAACAGACGTTGACAAACACAACACGAAAACCGGAGCAGAACATGGACAGTGGACAATCACGCAGAAAAATATCCCCTATCTCTGTGATATTGGTGTTTGTCGCACTGATGTTTATCGGGGCCGCGCTGATACCCGGATTGCATTTCAAGCTCTCCCCCTCCAGGTCAAACCAGAATGTGAATGTCAGTTTTCAGTGGAGCGGAACTTCTGCCAGGATCGTGGAGCTTGAAGTTACTTCGAAGCTTGAGAGCATGTTCAGCGGCATGAAGGGGCTGGAAAGTATCTCATCGAGTTCCTCTTTTGGTTCAGGCATAATCAGTATGAGCTTCAGCAAAGCAGCAGATATTGATGCAGTGCGCTTCGAGCTTTCCACAATCATACGCAGGGTGTACCCAACTCTTCCGGAGGAGGTGAGTTACCCGGTACTTTCCATTGGGACAAGCGGAAGCAAGCGAAGTCCGGTACTCACCTACATGCTTACCTCCTCTGCAGATCCATTCTTTATAAAGGCGTATGCTGAAGAGAACATCCTGCCCAGGCTCGGGCGGGTAGAGGGGGTGAGTGAGGTTTCTGTATTCGGGGAGTCTCCCTTCAGGTATGAGATCATTTTTGACCAGGAAAAGACGGGTTTGCTGAATATCGGGAGCCAGGATATCATATCGGCGGTGAACGGATATTATCAATCGGAGATCCTGGGTGTGTATCCTTCCATGGCAGATTTCGGGGAGGAGCGGGAACAGCAATACAGGGTGATTCTTGAAACCCTGAAGATGGAACCTTTGCACTGGGATCGGATTCCGGTTACCTCGGTAAACGGGCGGATCATTTGGCTCACCGATATTGCCCGGGTGGTTTACAGGGAGCGGCCACCGCAGAATTATTACAGGATCAATGGGTTGAATACCGTTAATATTGTTCTGTATCCGGCCGATGGGACCAATCATATTGAGGTAGCAAACAGGGTGAAGCTGCTGGTGAACCGGTTGAACGAAAACCTGCCAAAAGAGAACACCCTGTTACTGACACAGGATTCAACAGAATTCCTGGTGCGGGAGTTGAACAAGATCGGGTTTCGCTCTGCCATGTCGCTGATCATCCTACTGGTCTTTGTCTGGCTTGTTAGTCGAAAGATTCGCTATTTGCTCTTTATCACCTTCAGTATGATCGCCACGCTGGTTATTTCGGTGATCTTTTACAGGCTCTTCAACCTGGAGATCCACCTGTACGCCCTTGCGGGGATCACGGTATCGTTCGGGATCATCATCGATAACAGCATTGTAATGATCGATCACTACCGTTACCGGAAGAACAAACGGGTGTTTATCGCCATCTTTGCCGCCACCCTGACCACGGTCGGAGCGCTCAGTATTATTTTCCTGCTGAAGGATGACCAGGTGCTTAATCTACTTGATTTTACCGCGGTTACCATTATCAATCTTACAGTATCACTGTTTATCGCCCTGTTCTTCATCCCGGCGATGATCGACAGCTTCCCGATGGCAACAATCAGGAACAGGAAATTTTTCAGGAGAAAAAGAAGGATCGTGCGGTGGGTGAACAGGTATATGTCAGTGCTTAGGTTTACAAAACGGTGGAAGTGGGTTTTCCTGGTTGTTGCCATACTGGGATTCGGAATCCCGACGCATCTGCTGCCCGATAAGATTGAGAAGGAAAACTCATTCGCGAAAGCATATAACAGGACCATTGGGAGTCAGGGATTCGGTAGTATAAAGCCGGTGGTTGACAAGGTGCTTGGGGGCAGTTTCCGGTTGTTTTCAGAAAAAACCTTCCGGAGCTCATTTTACAGGGATCCGGATCAGACCATGCTTTTTGTAAGGGGGTCCATGCCTGAGGGATCTACAGTGCAGCAACTCAATGAGGTGGTACGCAGGATGGAAAACTACCTCAGTAACTTCGAAGAGATCGAGATGTTTCAGACCAGTATCTACAGCTACGACAATTCCCAGATCAGGATCTATTTTAAGGATGCGTATGAGTTTGGGTCCTTTCCCTATTCCCTTAAATCGGAGCTCACCTCCAAAGCGATCAGCCTGGGCGGACTTGACTGGGTCATTAGCGGAGTTGGGAGGGGTTTTAACAACACGGTTTATTCAGACACAAAGAGCAATCACCTGAAACTTACGGGATACAATTATGACCAGCTTTACCGGTATGCAGAAATTCTGAAGGACAGTCTTGACAGGCATCAGCGGGTGCGGGACTCGGAGATCGCCGGGGAATGGGAATGGCGCAGCCGTGCCGTCAGCGAATATCATGTTTCCATTGATGAGATGAAACTTGCATTATATGACCTCAATCTATACCAGTATTACAATTCTATCCGGGATAATGCGCTATACAGAAATATGTCATCTGTATTTGCCAACGGCGAGAAATACAACCTTACCCTGGTTTCAGAAAACGAGCAATCGTTTAACCGGTGGGATCTGATGAATCATCCGTCACAGATAGGGAATACCATGGTGAAGCTCGGACACCTGGGTGACATAGAGAAGGTAAAAGCAGGCAAGACCATATATAAAAGTAACCAGGAGTATATCCTCTTTATCAACTTCAATTACATAGGTCCGTATACACTGGCAAACCGTGTAATTG
>JBBDIE010000052.1:0-6008 GCA_040880545.1 Bacteroidales bacterium
AATATTTTAAGGTAATGTTACAACCTAAGAAGACAAAATACAGGAGAATGCAGAAGGGGCGCATGAAAGGAAACGCCCAAAAGGGAAATACACTTGCATTCGGATCCTTCGGAATGAAAACGCTGGAATCAGCATGGATCACCAGCCGTCAGCTTGAGGCTGCCCGCCAGGCAGTTACCCGTCACATGAAGAGAGAGGGTCAGCTCTGGATCAGGATTTTCCCCGATAAACCTATTACCAAAAAACCTGCCGAAGTAAGAATGGGTAAAGGTAAAGGTGCTCCTGAAGGATTTGTCTATCCCATTACACCGGGAAGAATCATCTTTGAATTGGAAGGGGTCCCGTACGAAGTTGCAAAAGAGGCAATCAGAATTGGTGCGCAGAAATTTCCCGTGAAGACCAAGTTTATTGTCAGACGTGATTTTGAAATTAAATAAAATTGATAAGGATGAAGAGTTCCGAGATCAGAGAATTAGCTACCAAGGAGATCGAAGAGAGAATCGATACCGAAGAGAACATGTTGGTAAGGATGAAGATGAACCACGCGGTTTCTCCGTTGGACAATCCATCGAAAATTACTGCCACACGCAAAACAATAGCGCGTTTAAAAACCGAATTGAGATCCAGACAATCTGCTGAGCAGACTGAAAGTAAAGAATAAAATGGAAGATATTACCAGGAATACCAGAAGAGAACGTGTCGGTGTTGTTGTCAGTGACAGCATGGACAAGTCCATCGTAGTCGTAGTAAAAAGGAAGGTTAAACACCCTATTTACGGTAAATTCGTGAACAAAAGCTCCAGGTTCATGGCGCACGACGAAGAAAATACAGCTCATGCAGGGGATACAGTCAAAATCAGTGAGACAAGACCATTGAGCAAAAATAAGAGATGGAGATTATTAGAAATCATTGAAAGAGCTAAGTAAGCCATGATACAACAAGAAAGTAGATTATCGGTAGCAGATAACAGTGGTGCAAAAGAGGTGCTTTGCATCCGGGTACTTGGAGGTACAAAAAAGAGGTACGCCTCTATTGGAGACCAGGTAATTGTTACGGTGAAAAGTGCCATCCCCTCAGGCGAAGTAAAGAAAGGTACTGTAACTAAGGCTGTGATTGTACGAACCAGGAAAGAGGTTCGGCGTGCCGATGGTTCCTATATCAGGTTCGACGACAATGCCGTGGTATTGCTGAATGCGACCAATGAAATGCGTGGAACACGTATATTCGGACCGGTTGCCAGGGAACTCCGTGATAAACACATGAAGATCGTATCACTGGCACCAGAGGTACTGTAATATAAAAAAGTTAAAGGAAATGCAGAAGAAGCTACATATCAGGAAAGGCGATATTGTCATTGTCAATTCCGGTGAGTACAAAGGTCAGCAGGGACGCGTCCTGGAAATCGACAGCAGGAAGCAGCGCGCAATTGTTGAAGGTGTAAGTATGGTATCAAAACATACCAAGCCTAATGCAGACAATCCACAGGGTGGCATCATCAAAAAAGAGGGCCCCATTCATATTTCAAATCTGAATGTGGTGGATCCATCTTCCGGTGAGGGTACCAGGATCGGCAAAAGGCTTAACGACAAAAATAAATTAGTAAGATATTCTAAAAAATCAGGTGAGGAGATCAAGTAATGGAATACGTACCTACCTTAAGAAAAAAGTATAAAGAGGAGATCATTCCCGCGCTGACCGAACAGTTTGGTTACAGCAGCGGAATGCAGGTCCCCAGACTGTTGAAGATTGTCATAAATCGCGGTGTCGGACAGGCAATTGCAGATAAGAAGATGATCGATACGGCAGAAGAAGAGCTGACCCAGATTACCGGACAGAAAGCGGTTCAGACCCTCTCTACCAAAGACATCTCCAACTTCAAACTCAGAAGGGGAATGCCCATCGGTGTGAAGGTTACACTGCGTCGCGAAAGGATGTATGAATTCCTTGAACGACTGATCAATGTTGCACTGCCGCGGATCCGCGACTTTAACGGAATCTCAGCGAAACTGGATGGACGTGGTAACTATACCATGGGTATCACCGAACAGATCATCTTCCCGGAGGTGGATATCGACAAGATCAACAAGATTTCGGGGATGGATATCACTTTTGTGACATCCGCAGACACCGATGAAGAAGCATTTGCATTGCTGAAAGAATTTGGTTTACCGTTTAAAAACGTAAAAAAATAAGAATATGGCCAAAGAATCAATGAAGGCTCGGGAAGTAAAGCGCCAGAAATTAGTCGAAAAGTATGCCGAAAAAAGGGCACGGCTGAAAGCTGAAGGGGATTATGTCGGACTGAGTCGTCTGCCAAGAAACTCAAACCCGATCAGGATGCACAATCGGTGCAAACTTACCGGCCGACCCAAAGGATATATGCGCCAGTTTGGGATCAGCAGGATCACATTCAGGGAAATGGCATCTTCCGGACTGATACCGGGTGTTAAAAAAGCCAGCTGGTAATTGTTTAACAGTAGATTATAAAGAGATAAAAATGACAGATCCGATTGCAGATTATCTGACCAGAGTTAGGAACGCAGTGATGGCGAAACACAAAATCGTCGATATCCCTGCCTCCAGTATAAAGAAAGATATCACGCGTATACTTTTTGAAAAAGGGTATATTCTGAATTATAAATTCGAAGATAAAGGGCCACAAGGAAACATTAAGATCGCTCTTAAGTATCACCCGGAAACAAAGATCCCGGCCATTAAGGAACTGGCCAGGGTTAGCCGTCCCGGACTTCGAAAGTATTCTGATAAAGATTCTCTTCCCCGTATATTGAACGGACTGGGAGTTTCTATTGTCTCCACCTCACAGGGTGTAATGACAGACAAAGAGGCAAGAACCATGGGAGTTGGGGGTGAAGTGTTATGTTACGTTTATTAATATAGAAAGTATTTTACCATGTCAAGGATTGGAATATTACCAATAGATTTACCACAGGGAGTGACACTTTCTGTTGACAATAATAACCTGGTAACCGTAAAAGGTCCCAAGGGAGAGCTGCAACAACAGGTCGACAAGAAAATCGTTGTGAAAGTTGAAGAGCAGCAGGTTATTGTTGAACGGCCTGATGATGAGATCCGAAGCAAATCCATGCACGGGTTATACCGTTCTCTGGTAAATAATATGGTTTTAGGTGTATCTGAAGGTTATACCATACAGCAGGAACTGGTTGGTGTGGGTTACCGTGCAGAAGTAAGGGGCCAGGTTTTGGAGATGAGCCTCGGTTACTCACACGATATCCACTTCAGGATTCCTGAAGAGGTAAAGGTGGAGACCAAAACAGAAAGAAGGTCGAACCCGGTGATCACCCTCACCAGTGCAGACAAACAATTGATAGGACAGGTTGCTGCGAAGATCAGGTCATTGCGTCCGCCGGAGCCCTATAAAGGAAAAGGTATCAAGTTCGTGGGTGAACAGCTCAGGAGAAAAGCAGGTAAATCTGCAGCAGTATAATGTTAAAAGAGATTATTTAGAATTAAAGTAAATCATAGAGTAATGGCTTTAACAAAGCATCAAAGAAGAAGCAGGATCAAAATGAGGATCAGGAAAAACCTTTCCGGAACCTCTGAGGTACCACGGATGTCGGTTTACAGAAGCAATAAACAGATCTACGCCCAGATCATCAATGATCTGACCGGTGAAACAATCATTGCAGCTTCTTCCTCGGAAAAAGAGATTGCCACGCAAAAGGTAAACAAGATTGAGCAGGCGAAGCTTGTGGGAAAATCTATCGCCGGCAAAGCTAAAGAGAAAGGTATCGAAATCGTTAAATTCGACAGGAACGGTTATTTGTATCATGGCAGGGTTAAAAGTTTAGCAGATGCTGCCAGGGAAAACGGACTTAAATTTTAAGAATTGCTATGTCAACAAATAGTAGTATCAGGAAAGTTAAAACAAGTGATCTGGAACTGAAGGATCGCCTGGTCAGCATTCAAAGGGTTACCAAGGTAACCAAAGGTGGTAGAACATTCAGCTTCTCAGCAATCGTAGTGGTTGGTAATGAAGATGGAATCGTTGGACACGGACTGGGAAAGGCAAATGAAGTAACCACGGCGATCGCGAAAGGGGTTGAGGATGCAAAGAAGAACCTGATCAAAGTTCCTTTGATCAATGGGACCATCCCCCACGAACAGCTGGCAAAATTTGGTGGAGCAACCATCTTTATCAAGCCTGCTGCAAGTGGTACAGGTGTTAAGGCAGGGGGTGCCATGCGTGCAGTGCTGGAGAGTGTAGGGGTGAAAAATGTGCTTGCAAAATCAAAAGGCTCTTCCAACCCGCACAACCTTGTGAAGGCAACTTTCGAGGCACTGCTGGAATTGAGAGATGCACATACTGTGGCACAGCATCGCGGAGTTACTATGGATAAAGTGTTTAACGGTTAATAAGAGAGAAAATGGGAAAAATCAGAATTACCCAGAAGAAAAGTAAGATCGGACAAACTGTCCGTCAGAAAAGAACCCTGGAAGCACTGGGTCTGAAAAAGATCAACCAAACTGTTGAGTTGGAAGCAACTCCGCAAATACTGGGAATGGTTCGCAAATTGTCACACCTGCTCAGCGTGGAAGAGGTAAAGTAATAATAACAATATAGATCAGGAAAAATGGATTTGAGCAATTTAAAACCCGCAAAAGGTTCCACAAAAACCAGAAAGAGAATCGGCCGGGGCCAGGGTTCCGGTAAAGGAGGAACTTCTACCCGTGGTCATAAGGGTCAGAAATCAAGATCCGGTTACTCCAAAAAGATCGGTTTTGAAGGTGGACAGATGCCTTTGCAACGCCGGGTACCTAAATTTGGGTTTACAAATATCAACCGCAAGGAGTTTAAGGCAATCAATATTGCTACGCTCCAGGAACTGGCCGACAAGAAAAAATTGACTGAGATTACAGTTGATACGCTGAGAGATGCCGGCCTGGTGCAAAAAAGTACCCTGGTGAAAATACTGGGAGAAGGTGAACTGAAAACCAAACTGAATGTGAAAGCACACGCTTTCTCAAAATCAGCCGTAACTGCCATTGAAGCACAGGGCGGTACAGCCGAAAAAATCTAATCTTGATGAAGAAGTTTTTTGAAACATTAAGGAACATCTGGAAAATCGAGGAGCTCAGATCGAGGATCCTTTATACTCTTGGAATATTGCTGGTGTACAGGCTGGGTACCCATGTGGTTTTGCCTGGAATTGATCCGACCAGACTGGCAAACCTGCAGCAGCCTTCAGGAAATATCATGGATATTATCAACCTCTTCACGGGAGGCGCTTTTGCAAGGGCATCAATATTCGGACTGGGGATCATGCCCTATATTTCGGCAACCATCGTTATCCAGTTGCTGGGAATTGCAGTGCCTTATTTTCAGCGACTTCAGCGTGAGGGAGAGAGTGGAAGAAGGAAAATCAATCAGATCTCCAGGTACCTTACCGTAGCGATCCTCCTGCTCCAGGCACCTACTTATATAGCCAGCCTTACTTACCAGCTGCCTCCGGATGCATTTTCACCCAGTTTTTCAAAAATTGGAGCAGTGATCATCCTTACAGCTGGTACCATGTTTATTCTCTGGCTGGGAGAAAGAATTACAGATAAGGGAATTGGAAACGGTGTGTCACTGATCATTATGATCGGAATTATCGCCGGACTACCACAGGCAACGGGACTTGAGTTCGCATCAAGGCTCGATCAGCAGGGTGGCGGATTGGTGGCATTCCTTGTAGAGATACTTATACTCTTCGCGGTATTTATGCTCTCCATTCTACTTGTGCAGGGTACCCGCAGGATTCCTGTGCAGTATGCAAAAAGAATTGTTGGCAACAAGCAGTATGGCGGTGTAAGACAATATATACCCTTGAAAGTGAACGCAGCAGGTGTAATGCCGATCATCTTTGCCCAGGCTTTGATGTTCATTCCTATTACAATTGCCGGATTCGCTCAGTCTGATTCTGCAACTGGCGTGGCAGCAGCCTTCTCTAATCCGGTGGGCTTCTGGTACAACTTTACCAATGCAG
>JBBDIE010000053.1:0-5995 GCA_040880545.1 Bacteroidales bacterium
AAGCGCCTCCCCCTTCTCCACGTGGAGAGGGGGGCCGGGGGGGTGAGGTTCTACGGAGTGAGAGCTAGCTCTTGAATAAAGGATACTGGACTTACAATGAATTATTTAACTGACATGCTTTCGTAGTGGTTCAACGGTTTAATAAATGCATTTTGATATCCCTTCTTTTTTATGAGCTGAAGTACTTCCGTAGATTCATTAATACTTGCAAAAATGCCATAAACATAACGGTGGAAACCATCTGTTCCCACGAACTGCCGCACATTCCCCAATTCACTGAAATAGGATGGGTCGATTGGTTTTTTAAGGGCCATCAGTTGGATGGTATAATGGAGGATTTCCGCCTGGTCGCCAAAGGTCCGTTCACGGATGGTACTTTCAAAATTCCGTTTTTCCATGACGTAAGCGTCGGGATAACCGTTGTCGAGAACATCATTCAGGTATTCCATCGCATCGTTGCGGTTACTGAAATTGCCCAGGGTATACATTTTCGATTCGTCGGTGAAGACCAGGGAGACCGGCTGGCCGTGGATCATATCGGGAATGGTATCCAGCAGATGTTTGCTTTCCAAAAGCAAGACGGTGTACACCCGGTCCTGTTCAGGTATGAGCCTGTCGGGGACAAAGATCTCTGCCATCCTAACCTGGTGGCTGTCCATATCATTGATCCTGATGGAGACGTTGCGGTTCAATAATCTTCCTGCCGGAGCATCCGTGCCATCTTCATACCTGTTTATGGCAACGGGATCTTCGGCACCAACGGCCAGAACGGTAATTTTCCGGGATGGGATACCCCGTTGAACCAGGTATTGTTTTACACTTTCTGCACGTCTCCTGGAGAGCTGCCTGTTATAAGCGGCACTGCCCCTGGAATCTGTACGGCCCGTCAGTTCTATTTCAATTTCCGGATGCCTTTTCATCATGGCGTGGATACGTTCCACCTCCCTGATAGCATCATCATTCAATTTGTATTCATTATAATCGAAAAGAATGTTGTTCATGATATAATAGAAGTCCTCAGCCATTTCACCCGATCCGGTTCTGGAATCAGACACAATTTCGGATGCAGCCAGTTGTTCATCTTCCCGCTTTTCACTGCCCGTAACTGCATATATAATGCTGTTGGAGGGATTCGTCTCGTCTTGTCGTGCATAAAAACCTTGTTTGCCATCCCAACCCGGGTTATAAAAGAGATCATCGTCTGTGGTTGAAACGGGATAGCCCAGATTTTGGGGAACGGTAAAAAATCCGTCTTCATCAATCCTGGTGCGGTAAATATCATATCCCCCCATACTGTTGAAACCTTCAGAACTGAAGTATAATACCGAATCATTCTGAGCAATAAAAGGGGTCTCTTCGTTGTAATAACTGTTTATTCCAAACCCCAGGTTTTCTGGGTCCGTCCATTTCCCCGATCCATCCTTTACCGATCTGTAAATGTCGAGGCCGCCCCAGCTCCCTTTACGATCGCTGGTAAAATAGAGTGTTTTGCCATCGCTGCTGATGCTGGCATGGGTCTCCTGGTATTTGGAGTTTATATTGTTTCCCAGCGGTTCTGCCCTGGACCACCTCCGCCCGTCATATTTGCTCATAAAGAGATCCGATATCATATAATCCTGGTACACAATATATAATTCTGTACCATCGAAGGAGAGTGAGACCGGAAAGAAATTTCCTGAAAGGTCCAGGTCCCCATCAATAATCATGGGTTTGGACCAGGAATTTTTTGTCCTGTTAACAATGGCTATGGAATTCCCTTTTGGTTTCTCAATGCTGAAAATTAAGGTGGATCCGTCACCTGAAACTACCGGGGACTTTACGGGAAATTTTTGGCCGGTAATATGATCCAGCGATGTGAAAATCGCATCCGTAGGGTTCCGGATCATCTGCCTTGCCAGATCACATGATTTGATGTGCCGTTTTACATATTCAATTTCTGCAAATTGTACAAAGACGAGGTTCTCCTGGTATTTTTTATATGTCTCGATGGCCTCATGGAACTGGTTGTTTATGTGGTATGCCCGGCCAAGGTAAAAGTGGGCCAGGGGTGGAGCATTTCGTTCCTTGTACGAGCCTTCCCGGTAATTCCTGCTCACATTCTTAACCGCCTTTTTGAGATAATCAATGGCCATCTTTCTGTTATCAAGTGCATTCAGATAACTGGTTCCGATCAGGTAGTTCACGTTGCTGTTATCGGGATCAATTTTCAGGATTTGTTCATAATAGGAGATGGCCCGATCGTATTCTTCCATTAAGTAAAAATATTCTGCGTCCCTGAATAATTTTTTAAGGGTTCGCTGGTCCTGTCCATGCATTACAAGTGGCATGAGTAAGATGAGCAGGAGAATTGAATGTCGGATTATCAGCTTAGTCATCTAACAAATCTGTTGTCAGGTATGGTGGCAATGATACGATCTGTTTTCTTTCATTCACTTCGTAAATTTCAAGAACAGTTTCAATGATACTAAAAAATTCATTACAAATCAATTCGGCCCTTTTTAACGGTAATAGGATACCCGATACCGGGAAGGCAAAAAAGGGGTGGACGGGCCCTTCATATTGTAACTTCATACCCTCCTGATCTGTTTCCAACCGGGAACGTGCAATTTAAATCTCTTTACTATGCGCAACTGTTAATTTTGTTAAATACCTTATTAAGAAACTGTATAAATAGTAACATTGATCTGGTATATAGCTTGTTAACAAAATTACGGTGAACATTAGACAATTATTACCCTGAATGAATAAATATCTTACTGCGGCGCTGGGATTATTATGCATCGTTATGATGGCCCGGGCCGAATATGAAGCCCCCCCCGCGTACGGAACTATCAGCGGAGTTGTAATCGATGAGAAAACAAAAGAACCTATACCCTATGTAAATGTGGTGGTCAGAAACCGGTCCGATTCAATTCTCACCGGAGGAATAACCGATGAGAAGGGACAGTTCCTGATTAATGACATTCCTGAAGGGAACAGCAGGGTAGAGATTCAGTTCATCGGGTACGAAAAGATTGTAAAGGAGATCCGGGTTTCCCGCGAGCAAGCAAAACATGATTTCAGTACCATCGTTCTCAGTGAAGACAGTCAGCAACTGGATGAGGTGGTCATTCAGGGTGAGGTATCTACGGTTACCCAGAAAATCGACCGGAAGGTGATCAATGTGGGCAAGGATCTCACCGCTTCAGGGACCAATGCATCCGAACTGCTGAACAATGTACAGTCGGTAAGTGTGGACGGTCAGACCGGGGAGGTTAGTTTACGTGGTAACGAAAATGTACGGATTTTCGTGGATGGTAAACCGACAAATATAGATGCGGCACAGCTGCTTCGCCAAATTCCCTCCTCCTCCATTAAAAGCATAGAACTGATCACCAATCCGTCGGCGAAATACAGTCCGGAGGGGATGAGCGGGATCATCAATATCGTTTTACATAAGAATACAAACAGGGGCTTTAACGGAACTGCAGACGGCGGGATCACGGCAGGTAAAAACATCCGGTACAATGGCGCCACAAACCTGAATTATCATAAGAATAAGGTGAATGTGTACCTGAATTATGGAGGCAACAGGTTCAATTCGGAAGGTGGTGGTGAAATTTTCAGATTCGACACCGATGAACACAGTCTGTTTACAAACGAAAATCATAATACATCACACCTTCTCAAGACAGGTATTGATCTGTATATGAATGAAGCAAATACCATCTCTTTCTATACTTCGCAGAATCTGTTTGACGGAAACAGGACCGCCGGAACGATGATCTATTACAATGAGATCCTGGATAGCGACCATCAGAATGAATCTTTGAGAGACAACTATTCCGGTACCTACAACCTTAATTTCAAACATGATTTCGGAAAGGAGGGGCATTCCCTGGAGATGGAGGCCTCTTACACGAATACGGGGCAACAGGAGGACGGAACATTTGAAGAATTGCTGGACATGAATGACCTTACCTCCAATTACACCGACGATATTTTTAATGCGCAGAACAGCAACCTGGTTAACCTGGATTACACCAATCCTTTAACAGAAAATTCAAAGCTGGAGATGGGATTGGAGTACCGCTTTGACGGCACCTTGAACTCATTTAATACTACCAGGCACCAGTTTGTATATGACGGAAGCAATTCAAAGATCCCCGATGGTGATGGCGGGTTCATGACCATACCAATTCCAAATTCTTCTTTTGAATACGACAGGACGATCTATTCAGCCTATACAAATTATAACCGGAAGTTTGGCCAACTGGCCATGCAACTGGGCGTTCGGGTGGAACAGTATGATGTGGATGCATCTTTTAACCAGGGGGATGGATCGGAAGCCTATACCGACAGCAAACTCACTGCTTATCCTTCTGCATTTCTTACCTATACTCCGGGGGAGAAAAATCAGTTTCAGGTCAGTTACAGCAGACGTGTGGACAGGCCCGGCATCAGCCAGGTTAATCCCATCAGGAGTCCGTGGTCCTCCCCTTTGACAGTTTTCGTGGGGAATCCTGAACTTTTGCCACAGTTTACCAATTCATACGAACTTAATTATACCCGCAGGCTAGGCAACAAAGGGTCCGTTTCACTGGGCACATTTTACAGGAGCATCAGCGATAATATAATCCGGTATACCAACATCGATCCGCTGGATGAAAGCAGGGTACTGATCACCTACGAAAACGCGGAAGGTGAAGAACGATACGGCTTTGAACTGTCGGGTATGTACCGTCCAACAGGTTGGTGGAACCTGAATGCCAGCGCCGATCTTTATTCCATGCAGATGACTGGGTATGCCTTCGGTGAATTTGTGGAGGTGAAAAGCGTGGCCACAAATATTCGGGTAAACAGTACCTTCAGGGCCACAGAGAACCTGAGCTTCCAGTTGTTTGGCCTTTACAGGGGCGCCAATGAAGTGATACAGTATACCTTCAAACCGATGTGGTTCATCAATTCCGGAGTCAGCCTGAAAGTATTACAGAAAAGAGGAACGCTCTCTTTCAGGGTAAACGACATATTCAAATCCATGAGATTCAGACTTGAGTCAACAAACTTCTATCCAACAGAAGGTGCCTTTTTCTGGGAGAGCCGCACCGCCAACCTGTCGTTTTCCTATAATTTCGGAAAGGGTGAATCCAAAATGAGAAAGAGAAAACAGCGCGATAGTCATGAGCTTTCGGGAGGCGAAGGATTTTAATAAGATCCGGTTTCTTGGGTTACGGGCGTTTTTTTACCTTGATGAATCAATTATCAATTATACTTTTTTTACCTTTCCTTTTGCTGTACGTATTATAAGGGAGTATGTACCTGCATGAAAACGTCAAATGTGGGGTATTGTCACACATTAAATGTTCTTGGTATGCCCCGTTTAAATTTCTGTGCAGACGCTGTTCATTAAGTTCTCATGGGAGACAGGTCAAATAGAACTGTTTTCAAACTGAAAATGGTTAATTAATGAATCTTTGGAAACAACAGAACTAATCAAGAAAAGTCTGCGCGGTGATGAAACCGCTTTCAGAATACTGGTGGACCAGTATGCAGATTTCGCCTATGCTGCGGCACTTAAAATTCTGAATAATGAGGAGGACGCCAAAGATGTCGTACAGGACGCTTTTCTGTCTGTCTGGAAAAACCTGCATGGTTTTAACGCTGGTATGAATTTTAGTAACTGGCTTTATAAAATTATCATAAACCGTTGTTTTGACGCACTACGCAAGAAAAAGAGGGAACGCATCATTTACCCGGACCATGATTCCTGGGAGTTGATTTCGGTGACGGCAGAGAGCGATCCGCAGAAAGAATTAAGCGACCGGGAATTTGGCAAATTGGTGGGGAAGATGACGGAAAAACTCAGTGCTAAGCAGAAGATCGCCTTTGTGTTATGCGACCTGGAAGACCTGCCGCGGGAAGAGGCCTCAGAAATAGCCGGCATGAATACTACTTCCCTTAAAAGTAATCTGAACCATGCCAGGAGAAAAATTGAAAAAATGATGGAAAAATTTAT
>JBBDIE010000054.1:0-37344 GCA_040880545.1 Bacteroidales bacterium
AAAGGTACTTGCTTTTAATCAACCGGATGAATACTTTTAGTGCATCAACTTATTTCTTGTACTGCACAAGAAACCATAGCGCTTTTTCCGTGTTATATAAAAATAAAAACTACTAAACGTCAAATCCCATACAAAATGAAAAAAATCATTGTACTAATTTCGATAATTGCTGTTTCCATGGCATGTAAAAAAGACCGGGAATCCGTGGTCTATCCTGAATCAAAAAAAATCGATCATATTGATAATTATCACGGCACCGATGTACGCGATCCCTACAGGTGGCTGGAAGATGATTTTTCGGAAGAGACAAAAGCATGGGTGACTGCTCAGAATGAAGTTACTTTCGGTTATCTTGAACAGATTCCATTCAGGGACCAACTAAAGGCACGGCTGACTGAATTGTGGAATTACCCGAAAATGGGAACACCCTCAAAAAGAAGTGGTATCTACTTCTATAGCTTTAACACGGGACTTCAGAACCAAAGTGTATTGTATAAAATGAACAGCCTGGAGGAGGAAGGGGAAGTCTTTCTCGATCCCAATACCCTTTCTGAAGACGGCACCGTTGCTCTTTCAGCGTTTACAGTTTCAGGGGATGCCAGGTATGCAGGATATGGAATTTCCAGGGCAGGATCCGACTGGCAGGAGTTTTTTGTACGTGATATTGAAACCGGCAAAGACCTGGATGACCATTTAAAATGGATAAAACATTCAAACATTTCCTGGTATGGAGATGGCTTCTATTACAGTCGTTTCCCGGAACCGGCTGAAAATTCCAAATTAACAGGTACCAATGAAAATAACAAGGTTTATTTTCATAAAATCGGCACCCCACAGTCGGATGACAATCTGGTTTACGAGGAACCTGATTTTCCGTTACGTGGATTTAGTATTGACGTCACTGATGATGAAAATTATGCCATCATTTACGCAACGGAGAGCACCAGTGGTAATGCTATAGGATTTAAGAAAATGAAAGATGCCGGATTTCACTGGCTGATTAATACATTCGATAAAAACTACAATGCAATTGGAAACAATGAAAATATACTCTATGTACTCACTAACCAGGATGCACCAAAATATAAACTGATTGCAATTGATATGGACAATCCTGCACCTGCACACTGGAAGGAGCTGATTCCGGAGGGTGAAAACGTATTGGAATCTTGCTCGTATATCGGTGGAAAGCTAATTGCTTCTTATCTGAAAGATGCCTACGATGTTACCAAAGTTTACGGTACGGATGGTACATTTTTACACAATATTGAATTTCCGGGTATCGGATCTGTAAGTGGTTTCGGTGGCGACACTGACGATGAAATCACCTTCTATTCATTTAACTCATTCAATTATCCACCTGTTATTTTTAAATATAATATCGCGGATAACAGCTCTGAATTGTTCTATGAAACAGCTATCGATTTTGATGGATCGGCGTATGAAACTAACCAGGTATTCTTCGAAAGCAAGGACGGCACCAGCGTACCCATGTTTATAGTGCACAAGAAGGGCCTGAAATTGAATGGCAAGAACCCGACAATGCTCTATGGTTATGGTGGATTCAATGTTACCTATACACCGGGATTCACGGCCTCGCGAGTGGCATGGCTGGAACAGGGAGGAATCTATGTACTGGCCAATATTCGCGGTGGCGGTGAATATGGAGAGCAATGGCACAAAGCCGGCACAATTCTCAAAAAACAAAATGTATTCGACGACTTTATCGCTGCTGCCGAATTTCTTATTGATCAGAACTATACGTCCTCTGACAAACTAGCTATTATTGGAGGTTCCAACGGAGGTTTACTGGTTGGAGCAGTTGTAAACCAGCGCCCGGAACTGTTTGCAGCAGCTATTCCTGCAGTGGGAGTAATGGATATGCTCAGATTTCATAAATTTACAATTGGCCATTATTGGGTAACCGATTACGGATCTTCCGATGACCCTGCTCAATTTGAATACCTTCTTAGGTATTCACCGCTCCACAATATTAGTGAAGAGAATGAATACCCAGCAATAATGGTTACAACAGCAGATCACGACGACAGGGTTGTTCCCGCACATTCATTTAAATACATTGCAACCCTGCAAGAAAAATATAAAGGCGACAATCCGGTTATCATCCGAATTGAAACAGACGCAGGCCATGGAGGTGGTAAACCAACTTCCAAATATATTGAAGAAATTTGTGATGAATATGCATTTTTCTGGTATAATATGAATTTTACCCCCAAATTTTAAAATGCAGTAAAAAATAATTTTTTTTTAAAAAACTTGCCCGGGAGTAAATACCCGGCGCAAGTTATTTATTTTTATGCTCAATTCTTAGAATCCCTTAATTGTGAATTTTAATTACCTGGTTATAGAAGGAAATATTGGCGCCGGAAAAACTTCCCTTGCAACCAAACTTGCAGAAGATACAAACTCAAAACTCATTCTGGAACAGTTTGCCGCGAACCCGTTTTTACCAAAATTTTATGAAGAACCAGGCAAATATGCTTTTCCGGTAGAATTAACTTTTCTGGCCGACAGGTACCATCAATTGAAAAATGAAATCAACCCCAGGGATCTGTTCCAGACAACAACCATCAGTGATTATTATTTTGTTAAGTCTTTGATTTTCAGTAGAGAAACTTTAAAGGAAGACGAATATTCGCTCTACAAAAGAATCTTTGATATAATCCTGCAACAGCTCACCATTCCAGATATATATGTTTACCTGCATGTAACAACCGATAGATTAATTCATAACATCATGCAACGGGGCAGGCAGTATGAAAGTCACATAACAAGGGAATACCTGGAAAATATTCAAAAAGGATATTTTGATTTCATGAAAACGCACCCTGAAATGACATTTTTAGTAATAGATATCAATAATATTGATTTTGTTAATGAACAAGAGGATTATATAAAACTAAAAAGTGCTATATTAGGGGTCAATTATAGTCACGGTATGAATATGGTCATTTTGTAGAAATGCCTCATGAACACGATTTTATTTTAATTTTATCAAAAACATTATTAAGTTTGTATTTGTGAGTGTACATTTGACTTTAAATCTTTATATAAAAACAAATAACCAGATCGCTATGAAAAAATTTAGAAACTCAGCTCTTATTATTCTTGCGGCAGCTGTTCTCAGCAGTTGCGGAGGTCTTAACAAAATGGTTGACGATGCAGACCAGGTGGTTTACAAAGTTACACCTGAAGTGCTTGAAATGCACGGTGGAGAGGTGGAAGTTGCAGTTGAAGTAACTTATCCCGCTAAGTACTTCAATAAAAAAGCCATACTCACTTTAACACCTGTAGTTAAATATGCAGGTGGAAAAACTGAGCTTAATCAAATTGTTGTACAGGGTGAAGATGTAACCGAAAACAACAAAGTAATCAATTATGCAAGCGGTGGAAGGGAGAATGTTTCAAATTCATTCGTATTTACAGAAGATATGATGCTTTCTGAATTGGTTGTGGAGGTTTCTGGAGAAGCTAAAGGTAAAACAGTTAAATTTGATGATATCAAACTGGCTGATGGAATTATAGCCACACCTACATTGGTTGATCTAAATCCAACTGTTATTACACTAAGCGACAATTTCCAAAGGATCACACCTGAAGAATACGTGACTGATATCAAATACGTAATCAACAGGGCAGATGTACGCAGCTCGGAAACCAACAAAAAAGAGGTGGTTGGTATGTCGGAATTCCTTAAGAAAGTTGGAGAGAATGAAAGACTTGAACTCAAGAATCTTGAGATTTCAGCTTATGCATCACCGGACGGAAAATTTGACTTTAATGATAAATTGTCGAAAAAACGTCAGGAATCTGCAAACAAATATATCAGCAGTACACTGAAGCGGGCTAAAGTCAGCGTAGCTGATGAACTCTTCTCACTTCTTGCAACTCCCGAAGACTGGGAAGGATTCAAGAAATTGATGGAGGCATCTGATATCCAGGACAAGGAGATGATCCTGCGTGTATTGAGCATGCATTCAGATCCTGAAGTTCGTGAACAGGAGATCAGGAATATTACCGAAGCTTTTGAAGAGATCAAAGATAAAATTCTTCCTGATCTCAGAAGATCTAAATTTACTGTTGCTGTTGAAAAGATTGGATACAGTGATGAGGAACTTAAAGACCTATGGACAAGTAATCCTGGTGAATTAAACCTGGAAGAACTGCTCTACACAGCTACATTGTTCGAAAATATGGAGACAAAAGGCGATATTTACAAGCAAGCTCTTGTTGTTTCTCCAAGTTCTGTACGTGCACATAATAACCTGGGATGGACATTGTTTAACCAGGGTAACCTGGGAGCAGCTCAATCTTCCTTTATGGCAGCCAAAGAACTGAAAGACAGTGATGTTATTAACAACAACCTGGGTGCTGTTGCACTGGCCAATAATGATATGGAAAAAGCAAATGAACTATTCACCTCTGCATTGGGTGCAGGTGCCGCTGTTAATTACAACCTGGGAATCGTTAGTATCATTGAAGGCGATTATGATAAAGCGCTCAACTACTTTGGAAGTGAGCCCTCATACAACAAGGCGCTTGCACTATACCTGAACAAAAGCGACGAAATGGGATTCAGGACCGCAGTGAACCTTACTGATGAGTCAGCCAAACAATACTATCTGGTTGCTGTTATTGCAGCATTCCAGAAAAAAGATGACCTGGCACTGGAAAACCTGAAAGTTGCAGTATCAAAAGATGCCTCACTGAAAGAGAGAGCAAAGAAAGATCTTGAATTCTCAGCACTGTTCGAAAATGCTGATTTCAAATCTATCGTAGAATAATGAATTAGTTTCTGAATTAAAAGAGGCCGTCCTTTTAAGTACGGCCTCTTTTTTTATGTTCCAGCCACTCCACTTTATGGACAGGCTCTACTTAGACTGACAAAGCACTATCCGTGCAATTTTTTAAAAAATTCCCATAGTACAATCCCTGCCGAAACAGAAATGTTAAGTGAATGTTTTGTTCCGAACTGAGGAATTTCCAGACAATGTTCACAACTGTCTACCACGATCTGATCCACCCCTTTAACCTCGTGACCAAATACCAGCGCATACTTGCTCTTTTTTGATACAGGAAATGATTCAAGCATTACACTGCTAACCGTTTGTTCCACGGCACAGACCGTATACCCCTGTTCGCGGACAAATGAAACCGCGTCAATCGTCTGGTCATAATAATTCCAGGCTACAGATTCTGTCGCTCCAAGTGCCGTTTTATGAATTTCCTTGTTGGGGGGAACCGCGGTAATACCACATAGGAGCACATATTCAACCAGAAAGGCATCGGAAGTTCTGAAAACCGACCCGATATTATGCATGCTTCTTACATTATCGAGGATAACAATAACAGGGATCTTTACGGTATTTTTAAACTCCTCAATGTCCAGTCTCTCCAGTTCCTCGTTCAGAAGTTTTCTCATGAATGCGCTTTTTACGAAAATACTGATTATAAATCGCAGTATCCAGGAAAAAAAACGATAATTTTGTTTTCTTCATTGAAAAAATCAGAACTATGAATATCCACGAATTCCAGGGAAAAGAAATTTTAAAACATTTTGGTGTTAGTGTACCGTTGGGTTATGTGGCTGAAACAGTCGAAGAGGCGGTTGAAGCAGCAAAGCGGATAAACGAATCAACCGGTGCAGGTACTTTTGCAGTGAAAGCTCAGATCCATGCAGGAGGAAGGGGAAAAGGAGGCGGAGTGAAGATCGCAAAAAACATCGATGAGGTTAAAGTACATGCATCATCTATTCTTGGAATGACTCTGGTAACGCATCAAACCGGTCCTGAAGGAAAACTGGTTCGTAAAATATTAATTGAACAGGGGATATTTTATCCGGGCGAATCTGAACCTGAAGAGTTTTACATGAGTGTACTGCTAAACCGTTCCACGGGGAGAAATATTATTATGTATTCCACTGAAGGGGGAATGGATATTGAAACTGTAGCAGAAAAAACACCTCATTTAATTTTCAGGGAAGAGATAGACCCGGCTATGGGGATTCAACCTTTCCAGGCCAGGAAAATAGCCTTCAACCTGGGCGTTTCAGGTTCAGCCTTTAAATCCATGGTGAAATTTGTAACTTCCCTGTACCATGCCTACGAAAAGTCAGATGCCTCACTGTTCGAGATCAATCCGCTTTTCAAAACTTCCGATAACCTGATCATGGCTGCCGACGCCAAAGTGAATATCGATGATAATGCACTTTTCAGACATTCCGATTATAGTGCCATGCGGGATATACACGAAGAGGATCCCACAGAAGTGGAGGCCGATGAATTCAACCTCAATTTTATAAAACTGGACGGCAATGTCGGATGCATGGTGAACGGTGCCGGACTTGCCATGGCCACAATGGATATTATTAAGCTGTCGGGTGGGAAACCAGCCAATTTTCTTGATGTTGGTGGAACAGCCAACGCAGCCACCGTTGAAGCAGGGTTCAGGATTATTCTGAAGGATAAAAATGTTTCGGCGATCCTGATAAATATTTTTGGAGGAATTGTCAGGTGCGACAGGGTTGCTCAGGGTGTGGTTGATGCATACAGGTCCATCGGGAATATACCTGTACCTGTTATAGTAAGGCTCCAGGGTACAAATGCAGAGGAGGCTAAGGTGCTCATAGACAAATCGGGATTGGCAGTTCACTCTGCCATCAGTCTTCAGGAGGCTGCAGACAAGGTTAAGGAACTGGTTTAGATGAGCCCTGCTTTTGCAAGTAACGCTTCCATCTGATCACGGTATTCAATTGCCCGCTGTCTTGCCGAGATTTCAAACCTGTTGGTGACATCTGCATAAATAATTGATCTGCTAACATTTACAAGCATTCCACACTGACTGTTGTGTCCATTCATGAATACATCTTCCAGGCTGCCACCCTGGGTACCTATTCCGGGTACCAGGAAGAAATGATCCGGAACGATCTTCCGTATGGTTTTGAAATATTCGGTCCTGGTGGCTCCTACCACAAACATCATATTATCCTTTGTACCCCACTTCTTCGCGGTCCGAATAACCGTTTCATACAAACTCTTTTTATCCGCAGTCTGCAGTTGCTGAAAGTCCTGTGATCCAGCATTGGATGTCAGTCCAAGAATAATACTCCATTTATTCTTAAATTCCAGGTAAGGATGAATACTATCCTTGCCCATATATGGGGAAAGCGTAACAGCATCGAAATCAAGATTTCTGAAAAACGTATTGGCATACATAACAGACGTATTGCCAATGTCTCCTCTCTTGGCATCCGCGATCAAAAAGATATCAGGCAGATTTTTCCTGATGTAATTGACCGTCATTTCCAGGCTCATCCACCCGGCTGCACCCATGGATTCATAAAAGGCCAGGTTTGGCTTATAGGCAACGGCCAGATCTTCTGTGGCGTCAATTATCCTTTTGTTGAATTCAAAGATCGGGTATTCAGTATCGAGCAATGACTTGGGAATTTTGTTGAAATCAGTATCAAGCCCCACACATAAGAAGCTGGTCTTTTTCTTTATATTCTTAAATAGCTCTTCTGAATTCATGATTCCCCGGTATTTTATTCCATACCACTCTCTTTCAACTTCTCAGCATTTTCTGCCATTTGAAGCTTCCCGATAATTTCACTTATATCACCATCAATAATGGAATTTAAATTATATAGCGTAAGATTGATCCGGTGATCGGTAACCCTGCCCTGCGGATAATTGTAGGTTCTGATCTTCGCCGAACGATCGCCCGAAGAGACCATGGTCTTTCGCTTGCCTGCAATCTCATCCATCCGCTTCTGATACTCCAGATTGTACAGCCTGGTTCGTAATTCCTTCATGGCTTTATCCAGGTTCTTGATCTGCGATTTTTCATCCTGGCAGGTAACAACAATCCCCGTGGGAATGTGTGTCAGTCTGATCGCAGAATAGGTAGTATTGACCGACTGTCCTCCCGGACCAGATGAACAGTACGTGTCCTTTCGTATATCCTCCTGTTTCACCTCCACTTCAAAGTCTTCTGCTTCCGGAAGAACCGCAACAGTTGAAGCTGACGTGTGAACCCTTCCCTGTGTCTCAGTCTGGGGCACTCGCTGGACCCTGTGAACCCCCGATTCATACTTCATAACCCCATAGACGCCATGGCCAGTCATAGCCATGATAATCTCTTTATAACCACCTACAGTGCCTTCCGTGAAGCTTGTTGTCTCAACCTTCCACTTTCTTGACTCCGCATATTTCAAATACATCCTGTAAAGGTCACCCGCGAAAATACTGGCTTCATCCCCACCCGTACCTGCCCGGATTTCTACGATGGCATTTTTATCATCTTCCGGATCATCAGGGACCAGTAGCATCCTTATCTGCTCTTCCATCGGACTCTGCTTATGACTCAACTTCTCCAACTCCTCCTTGGCCATCTCTTTCATTTCAGCATCCGGCTCCTCTGTCAATATCTGTCGTGCATTGTCCATATTGCTCATCAGGTTTTTGTAGTTCTGGTATGCTTCAACGATTGGCTCAAGTTGACTGTATTCCTTATTCAGCTTAACATATCTCTTCATATCCGAAATGATCTCAGGCTGGCTAATCAGTCTCCCAACCTCTTCAAATCGTGATGCTACACTTTCAAGCCTTGATAATATTTGATTTTCACCCATTTTTCCCTCGCTTAATATTCATAATCAATACCCTCTGACCTGATTGTCAGTTTCTTTGTATTCGATTTCTCCACATGTCCGATCACTTTGGCATCCACCTGATAATCTTCCGATATTCTTATCATATCCTCAGCAGTTCTCTCGTCTGTATAAATTTCAAACCTGTGTCCCATGTTAAATACCTGGAACATCTCTTGCCAGTCTGTTCCCGATTCCTCCTGAATGATTCTGAACAGGGGCGGTATGTCAAATAAATTGTCTTTGATAATATGTACATTTCCTGCAAAGTGCAATACTTTCGTTTGGGCTCCTCCTGAACAATGAATCATCCCATGAATCGATTTCCTGTGATTTTTCAGAATAGCCGCCACAATAGGGGCATACGTTCTTGTGGGCGAAAGTACTAGTTTTCCGGCATCCATGCCGAGCTTCACTATTTCAGTTGAAAGCTTATAGCTGCCGTTGAATATCAGGTCTTCCGGTAGATCCGGATCAAATCCCTCGGGATATTTTTTTGCCAGGTAATGAGCAAATACATCATGCCTTGCTGAAGTCAGACCGTTGCTTCCCATACCTCCGTTATAGCCTGATTCATAAGTAGCCTGCCCATACGATGAGAACCCAACTATAACATTACCGGGAATTATATTGTTCTCAATAATCTCCGACCGTTTTACCCGGGCTGTAACCGTTGAATCTACAATGATCGTGCGTACAAGATCACCCACATCAGCTGTCTCCCCGCCACTTGAATAAATCGAAATTCCCTGCTTTCTCAAAGATTCTAATATCTCCTCTGTACCGTTAATAATGGCAGAAACGACCTCCCCCGGAATTTTTAGTTTATTCCTTCCGATGGTTGAACTCATCACTATATTACCGGTAATACCCACACACAGCAGATCGTCCAGGTTCATCACGATCGCATCCTGGGCAATCCCCTTCCAGACAGACATGTCGCCTGTCTCCTTCCAGTACATGTATGCAAGCGCCGATTTGGTCCCTGCCCCATCAGCATGCATCACAAGACAGTAATCGGGGTCCCCGGTAAGCATATCGGGAATGACTTTGCAGAAAGCATTGGGAAACAGCCCTTTATCCATTCCTTTCAATGCATTATGTACATCCTCCTTTGCAGAGGATACACCACGGGCCATATACCGGGAAGAGGAATCCATAGATTTATCCATTAATGGATGCAAAAGTAATAAATTCTTGCGACAGGTGTAAATCGATGCATTTCATAATGCCACAGTATGCTTTTACCCATGTTTATGCAGATTAAAGGAACGGCCAAAAGAACTTATTCTCCGGAAATGTATTCGGTCGATAATACCCTGAATTCAGTTCTCCGGTTAATCTGGTGTGCCTGTTCCTGCTGTCTAACCGGTAATTGGTTGATATAGCTTTCGGTCAGCACATCACCCTCTTTCAAAAAGCTGTATTCCTCCAGTATTTTGGCATCAATAATTTTAGGTTGAGATTCACCGTATCCTTTTGCCTGGAGCCTGTCGGCAGCCACTCCTTTGGATATCAGGTAATCAACCACAGACTGTGCCCGTTTCTGCGACAAATCCTCATTATCTGCATCCGCACCCCTTGAGTCGGTGTGTGACATCAACTCAATGGTAATATTTGGATTGTCATTCAGGGTTTCAACCAGGTTGTCGAGGGAGACCATGGATTCGGGTCGCAAATCCCATTTGGCAAAATCGTAAAATATATTTGGCAACTCAATTACCTGCTCAACAGATGCCAGGTAAATGGTAACTTCAAATTCCTTACTCTGGTCCAACCCCTTGGTTGATTCACGCGCTTTCCCTCTCAGGTAACCATCTTTTCCTGCAATAAATACATAATCTGTGGCAGGTTTCAACATAAACCGAAATCCACCATCCTCTTTTGTTGTAGTTTCAATGGTGATCCCATCGCTACCTACTGTAGTTACCTTGGCCCCTTGCAGAAGATCGTTGTCCTGGTCGTCACGCACAAGTCCTTTCACAGCAAATTCAAGCGGAGGAAGCACGAATGAATATATGTCGTCGTTACCCCGTCCCTTTCTACTCGAACTAAAAAAGCCCCTCTCCATTTCTGCCTCAAATACAATCCCAAAATCATCTTCCACAGAATTAATGGGTGACTTCAGATTTTCTACCACCCAGTTCCCTATTTCATCTCGTTTGGCTTTATATATATCCAATCCGCCCAGTCCTACCCTGCTGTCTGAACTAAAATAGAACGTACCGTCAGCATGCACATAGGGATACAACTCATTCCCCGGAGTATTTATCTCTTCTCCCATGTTTTTGGGAGTCCCCCAGGCACCTCCCTCTTTAGTTACATACCATATATCATTTTCTCCCACTCCTCCGGGCATGTCTGACACAAAGTAGAGCGTTTGTCCGTCCGGAGATATCGCAGAATGTGCAGATGTAATGCTATCCCCGATAATGTCAAGTGGCTGAGGATCTCCCCAGGCACCACTGTTCTTTTTAGCATAGTATATCTGGCATGCCAGCTGTTCACTTTTGCCTACCTTACATCGGGTAAAATAAGCCTCAGAAAAATCGGATGAAAAATTTACCGCTCCGTCCTCAAATTCCGAATTCAGGGCTTCCACAGGTACAGGAACACTCCACTTTCCCTTTCTGTCCATAGTAGAAGTGAAAATATCGGCAAAACTCTGGCCGGTTGCACCATGTGTCGCTTTACCCTTGGAGTTTTCGCGGGTACTGGTGATGAAAACCTCCATGTAATCTTCATTGGCATAAGCCGGGCTCCAATCCCGTTGGAATGTGTTGAAAAAACGCATATTTTCCACAATATATCCTGTAGGATTATCGAGCCAGTCACGGGCAATCCGGGTTGATTCAAGGCCCCAGTCACCCCTTGGGTCATCAGGTACCAGTTCTTTATACTGTTTAAACTGTTCGGATGCCTCCTCAAATTGTTCATATCGCATAAGCGCCTGGCCGAATCTCAGGTACAGGTTCGGGTCCTGATAATCTAACTGCATCGCCTTCCTGTACCACAATGCTGCCTGCCTTGGTTCCCCTATGATGCGATAACATTCTGCGATCTTATAGACAATTTCGGCCTGCTTCATCTTTTCAGAAACTTTACTGTAAGCTTTCTTGAAAAGGTCAATGGCTTCATAGTATTCTCCTGCTTCATAGGCCGCATTGGCCCTCGAGTCTTTCTCCTTTTTCTGTCCTTCCACAGGTTGTACAGTCAGGATCAATCCAAGAACCAATAAAAAAGTTAATCTCTTTTGCATCATATATTCGTCTGGTAAAAATTAACTATAATTCCTAAAATTACAGCTTTTTCGCATATAATAAAACGAATAAACCCTCATGGTTCTTATAATAACATACAGGTTAATTTTCCGGGCCAGCTTTTGTCGGACAAATAGTACTAGCGATATCTCCGGGAAAGGAGTTATACTGGTACCAGGGAGGTCAAAATGGCAAACACAGCCCTGACCTGCATACAAAAGAATTTAATGGTGATATATAGGGACAGACTGCAACCAACCGCATGAAATTGAATCGTGCCTGATTACTATCTGACCCACTCAGGCAGCTGCACCAAGAAGCACTTTAATTACTGAATAAAAGTTCCCGGTATTTTGGAAGGGGCCATATCTCATCATCCACGATCAGTTCAAGCTTATCGATATGGTACCTGATCTTGTCCAGGTAAGAGAAAACATTGGTAGCATAAGCCTTTGCCCTTTTTTCTGCAGAAGGAATTTTATTTGCTACACTTCGGGCTTCCACCATCTCATTAACCATCGATTTTATTTGTGTCACACGATCTGAGATTTCACGGATCAGTTCGATACGATTTCCGGCCAACTCTAAAAATTCATCTTTATAGAGTTCCTTCAGTAATGATACATTCTGCATCAGTACATTCTGGTACTTTATTACGGTCGGTATAATATGGTTGATGGCCAGATCGCCAAGTACCCTTGCTTCAATCTGTACCTTCATAATGTAATTTTCATACATTACCTCTGCTCTAGCCTCCAGTTCACTTTCACTCAGAATTCCCAGTGACAAAAACAGCTTCTTTGTCGTATCGCTCAGGTAGGCTTTGATCGACTCGGGAATGTCGGTTACATTGGTAAGACCACGTTTTTTTGCCTCCTTCACCCAGTTATCACTGTAATTGTCACCTGAGAATCTGATGGGTTTTGATGCAATGATCTGTTCCCGCAATACCTGGAAGATGGCCTCATCTTTCTTAACATCTTTTTCAATCAATGCGTCAACCGAGCTGGCAAACATGTTTAATTGCGCTGCCACTGCTGCGTTCAGGACAGCCATGGGTGTGGCTGAATTGGCGCTGCCTCCAACAGCCCTGAATTCAAACCGGTTCCCGGTGAATGCGAACGGAGAAGTTCTGTTCCTGTCGGTATTGTCCAGTAATATTTCAGGAATTTTACCTATATCCAGCTTTAATTCCGTTTTCTCATCAGGAGTCATCTTCCTGTTGGTTACCTGTTCTTCGATCTGATCCAGCATTTTAGACACCTCGGTACCCAAAAAACAGGATAGAATTGCCGGCGGCGCCTCATTCGCACCAAGACGATGCGCGTTGGATGCCGTTAGTATACTGGCCCTTAAAAGATCCTGATGGTCATAAACTGCCTTAATAGTATTCACAATAAATGTCAAAAACTGCAGATTCGACTTAGGATTTTTACCGGGAGAATGCAAAATTACACCCGTGTTGGTTGAGAGTGACCAGTTGTTATGTTTTCCGGAACCATTAATACCTTTGAATGGTTTCTCATGAAACAGTACCCTGAAATCATGGTGCCTGGAAATTTTCTTCATCAGTTCCATAATCAGCACATTCTGGTCCACGGCAAGGTTACATTCATTATAGAGTGGTGCCACTTCATACTGGTTCGGTGCCACCTCGTTGTGGCGTGTTTTAACAGGTATTCCCAATTTGTATGACTCAAATTCAAGCTCCTTCAGAAAATCACCTACACGTTCAGGAATCGATCCGAAATAATGATCATCAAGCTGCTGATCCTTGGCCGATGCATGCCCCATCAGGGTTCTGCCGGTAAGCGCAAGATCGGGTCTGGCATAATAGAGCGCCTCATCCACCAGGAAAAACTCCTGTTCCCAGCCCAGGTTCGCCTGAACACGGGTAACATTCTTGTCAAAATACTGGCATACCCGGGTTGCTGCAGTATCCACTGCGTTCAATGCCCTGAGTAACGGTGTTTTATGGTCCAGTGCTTCACCAGTATAAGAGATAAAAATAGTCGGGATACTGAGCGTATCTCCAATCACAAATGCAGGCGATGATGGATCCCATGCCGTATAACCCCTGGCCTCGAAGGTATTTCTCAAACCACCGCTGGGAAATGAAGAAGCATCCGGCTCCTGTTGAGCAAGTGCCTTTCCTGAAAATGTTTCCACCACCAAGCCATTTTCCGTATATTCCAGGAAGGAATCATGCTTTTCAGCTGTACCACCTGTTAGTGGCTGGAACCAGTGTGTATAATGTGTGGCCCCTCGTTCACTTGCCCAGGCCTTCATACCAATAGCCACGGTGTCGGCCATTTTTCTGTCGATGGGCGTACCTCGCAAAATCGCCTTCTTCACATGGTCATAAGCATCCTGTGAAAGGTATTTCTGCATTTTCGAATCGTCGAAGACATTAATACCGAAGTAATCTGCCACCTCCGTTGAGGGAGGTTCAACGTGTACCGGTTTCCTGTTGTTGATTGTTTCCAATGATGAGAACCTGATAATTGCCATAATCTTTTATTGCGTTTAATTTTGCGCAATATACGGACAAAAACTTATTTTTTTATCCAATACCCCCATTTTTTTATGGGTAATGGTAATTTATTTTACTTTTTAACTTATTTTAAGTGTCTATATTATTGATTTACCAGCTCTTTTTCGGTTTTTGACTCAACCTCTTCAATGTTGGCCGACTTTACAGTTTTCACGATTTCTGAAGCAACCTTGTATGGATCAGCATTGGATGCCGGCCTTCTGTCCTCCAGCCTTCCCTTCCAATTATTCTCCAGGGTGGAAATGGGTATCCTGATGGAGGCACCACGGTCCGATATACCATAAGAGAATTTGTCGATCGACTGGGTTTCATGTAACCCTGTCAGCCGCTGTTCATTATCTGCGCCATAAACTGCAATATGTTCATTTATACGCTTCCCAAACTGATCACAGATCGCGTTGAAAAGCGGTTCACCACCCTGATCACGCATCAATCCATTTGAAAAGTTGGCATGCATTCCTGAGCCGTTCCAGTCACCTTTCACAGGTTTGGGATGAATATTAATCCTTACTCCGAATTTTTCACCCACACGCTCAGCGAGGTACCGTGCCACCCAAACCTGGTCGCCGGCCTCCTTTGCCCCTTTTGCGAAAATCTGGTACTCCCATTGCCCCTTCATTACCTCTGCATTTATCCCTTCAATATTCAGCCCTGCGTCAATACAAGCGTCAAGATGCTCTTCCACCATATTCCTTCCAACCGTGAATTCGGCACCCACTGAACAATAAAACGGACCCTGGGGAGGAGGATAATAACCAGGCGCAGGAAATCCCAGGGGTGTATGATGATCAAGATCCCACAACACATACTCCTGCTCAAATCCAAACCAAAAATCATCATCGTCATCATCAATCGTGGCCCGCCCATTGGATGAATGGGGCGTACCGTCCGGATTCAATACCTCGGTCATAACCAAATAACCGTTTTTCCGCTGCGGATCGTCGCATATATAAACAGGTTTTAGTATACAATCGGAATTACTTCCGGATGCCTGCTGCGTCGAGGAACCATCAAATGACCAATGGGGTGCATCCTCCAGCTTCCCGCTAAAATCAGAAACAACAAGTGTTTTACTTCGCATCATCTGCGTAGGCTTATAACCATCCAGCCAGATATACTCTAATTTCGATTTCATAAGCTTGATTTTTTTAAAGTGAATTAATAAATATATTGCCTTTTTGTCTTTTTTTCTATTATCCCCCCCTTATTTTAGGGGGTGATAATATTTTTTCTTATTTTATTGCTACAAATATATATATTTATTATTTATATTTCAAAAAACTTTATAATATTATTTAAATATATTTTATTCTTTTTTACTTACATATATATATTATTTATCATTTTTTACTTTCATTTTATAATTTATAAATTTTTTTCATTATATTATATTATTTATTTATACATCCTTTTTTTAATTGTTTTTCAATATATTTTCATTTTTTAAAGAAAAAAGATATAAAGAACCGGGGATTAAATCTTCAACGTAAAAAACATTGCAGAATCTGTCTTTTCTGAAGATGTCGAAAGGGTTTTGGCCTGGAACAGTTTGCTTACAGGTAAACAATAAAAAAACGGGTGTCCGGCTAACTCCGGACACCCGTTACAGGTAATTATTCTGCAATTATATTGCTGCTATTCGGTAAAATATTTGTAAAACCATGGAATAGTCTCAATACCCCTGAAAAAATTCTCCAGCGGGTAATTTTCATTGGGTGAATGGATCGCGTCCGACTCAAGTCCAAAGCCCAGCAAAATGGATTTTACACCCAGCACCTCTTCAAAATCTGCCACGATGGGGATGCTTCCCCCACTCCTGGCCGGCACCGGCTTTTTGCCAAAAGTTTTCTCCACAGCCCTGCTTGCCGCCTTATATGCTAAAGTATCTATTGGGGCCACATAGCCCTGACCACCATGCAAGCTGGTAACTTTTACTTTAACTCCCGCGGGTGCAACAGAATGGAAATAATCCTCAAAAAGCTTGTCAATACGCTTTGAATCCTGGTTCGGCACAAGTCTCATGGATATTTTTGCATAGGCTTTGGAAGGTAATACTGTTTTTGCTCCTTCCCCGGTATATCCACCCCAGATCCCGCACACATCAAGACTTGGCCTGATCCCTGTACGCTCGATAGTGGAATACCCTTTTTCACCAGTGACGGTCTCTATCTCAAGCTCATCCTGGTACGCTTTCAGATCAAATGGTGCATTTGCCATCTCTTTGCGCTCCCCCATACTCACTTCCAGCACATCGTCATAAAATCCAGGAATCGTGATGTGGTTGTCTTTATCGGTTAGCCCGGAAATCATTCTTGCAAGCACATTGGCAGGATTGGCAACGGCTCCTCCATATAAACCGGAATGGAGGTCACGGTTCGGACCGGTAACTTCCACTTCCAGGTAACTCAGTCCCCTGAGTCCGGTAGTTATAGATGGTATGTCCATAGAGATCATTGTCGTATCTGAAATCAGGATTACATCCGATTTTAGCTTTTCCTTATGATCCATGCAAAACTTTTTCAAACTTGGTGATCCAATCTCTTCCTCCCCTTCAATCATGAATTTTACATTACAGGGCAATGCATTATTCTTTATCATATACTCATAAGCCTTCACATGCATGAAGAACTGACCCTTATCATCATCGGCACCCCTGGCATATATCTTTCCTTCACGAATTTCAGGCTCGAACGGCGGTGATTTCCATAATTCAAGGGGCTCTGCCGGCTGAACGTCATAATGGCCATAGACCAATACTGTCGGCAATGAAATATCCACTTGCTTCTCACCAAATACAACAGGATGGCCTGCAGTATCCAATATCTCCGCCTTGTCTACACCAGCCTTTATCAACAACTCCCGGATGTAGGTTGCGGCCCGTAACATGTCTTTGCGATTTTCTTCCCTGGAACTCACGGATGGTATTCGTATGAGTTCAAATAATTCCTCGAGGAATCTTTCCTTGTTATTGTCTATGTACGCTTTAAGGTTATCCATGATCTATGCTTTGATTTTTTCACGGGCTGCAGCTCTGCAGCCGGTTGTTAAATAATATTTATTCTGTTGTTCAAAAAGCTGGTATTAAATTTCAATGCAGAACGCTTAACGCATCTCTTTGGATTAGAATTCCGATGAATTAAACTTCCTCGTTCTTTACATCTGTAGCAAAGAAGTTTTAAATTTCCGTACGTTCCGCACTACTCACTCCTCCAACCTGTTCTTTCTCCACTGCTTATAAACCTGTTCAAGCTCACTGTAAAATTTTTCACCAAACACCCGTTCAATTGCCTGCTTAACAAATCTGAAAACGGGCATTTCATACTTATTCCCCAACTTGATTGCAGGCTTACAAATATCCCACCTGTGATAATTCAATGCCACATTGCCCCCCACCTTGCTTAACCTGATCGGATAAAGATGACATGAAACCGGCTTTTGAAAATCGATGGCTTCTGAATTGTAGGCAACCTCTATTCCACATCGTGCAATGCCGTTATCCAGTATTGAATAGGCACAATCATCATCTCCCATGAGCGGAGTAACCCTGTCCCCATCATCGTCAAACTCCCAGGCCCCTTTCTCTTCGATTGCACGTAATCCCGCCTCACGTAAAAATGGTTTGATCTTTTCCAGATTTTCCTCCAGAATTTTTGTTTCCTCCTCTTCCAGCGGGGCTCCCGCATCTCCGTATACACAGCAAGACCCCTTGCATTTATCCAAATGACAAACAAAATTATTTTCAAATAATTCTGTGCTTACTATCTTATCTCCTATCTGTATCATCTCATGTAAGTATCATACAAAATTGCAAAAAAAAACCGTGGACTCACCAGGTAAGCCGGGATTTACAGTTGTTAAAAAACATAAAGGCATACAATACTAACCACTTGTAATCGAGCATTATGTATAATTTTGTTTATTTTATCGCCATGTACCTTAAACGGCCATTCTACGTATTACGCCAGTGGACGTGGGAAATTTAACAAAATTTAATTTGAACTTTACGCTTTAAACCTATCAGTAATCCATTAAAAGCATGGCTTTCTCTGCGAGTTGTTTTGCAAAAGAAACCTACAATATTGAAACTCCTTTTTTATTTTACAAGATGTTATCTCATCTTTGTACAATGAACAGACAACTTGTACTCTGCTTGTTATTTCTAATATCTTTCAGGGTAAATTCGCAACAGAATATCCTGGACAATGCGGAAGTACAACATAATGTAGAGCGTTGCCTGTATAACACGTACAGTTATAATTTCATCGAGGCCAAACATTATCAGGAGATTCTTGAGAAACAGTTAGCGCTGCATCCGGCGCCATATTTTCTCAGGGCCCTGATATTATACTGGGAATATTTTCCTCTGCTACCCGGTGAGCCGGAGGTGAAGGAATATGAATTTTACATCAATCTGGCCGTGGAAAAATCCAAAATAATGCTAGAGAAGGATTCGAACTCAATGGAGGCTATATTTTTCGACATGCATGCCAGGGCATTCAGGGCCATGTTTTGGGCAGACAACGGCAAACCGGGCAAAGCTATTGCCGATATCGACAATATGTACAGAAGTACACTGAAAGGGATTGACTTCAAAGAAAAATTTAATGAATTCTATTTCAGTTCGGGTTTGTATAATTATTACATTGAAGCGTATGTTGAAATCCACCCACTGTATAAGCCCCTGGCGTTACTCTTCCAGAGAGGGAATAAAGAACTCGGATTAAGGGAATTACAATATGCCATAGACTCAACTACCTATATTACCTATGAGGCACAGCTCTATATGTCGCTTATACAGCTGAATTATGAACAGAACCTGGGAACTGCCCTGGAATATGCAGCCAATTTATACAACCACTTCCCGAGAAATATCTACTACCTCGGACAATACCTGATAATCCTGGTACACAACAGGCAATTCACCGTAGCTTCCGTATTAAATGAAAAACTGGGCTGTGAAAAGGAGCCGTTTCATCACTTAATATATCAGCTCATTGAAGGATTTCTGTATGAAAACCACAGGAATTCCATAGATGAAGCAAAACTAGCCTATCAACGGGTCATATCAGAAGCTGAAAATTTCGGACCAGTTGCCGATCTGTACGTTGCCATCGCATATGCAGGCCTGGCAAGAATCGCAGAAAAGGATAATAATTCCTGGGATGCCAGAAAATTCAGAAAAAAATCTTCCCAGTTGTCGGGCTACAAGTTCATTCTTGACTTTTAGGACGGGCATACCACATGATCAGGTAGATTCCTGCCAGGGTCAATGCACCCCCAACCAATTGGATTCCGGTTGGGAAAACATGCAGAAATATCCAGGCCAGGAAAAAAGTCCACACTCCTTTGGAACTGATAATAAGCGAAGTGGTAGTTGCTTCAATCCTTCTTAGCGCCTGGTATGCAAAAACGATGGTTAGCAGGGTCTCCAACAGGGAACCAAGTGCCAGGTCACGCCATACGTATCCTTCAAACCGAAACGATTCTCCCAGGATGATGGCCAGTATCAAAAACAGGGTGGCCAACATTCCGGTACGTAAAAGCGACATTAGTTCAGGATCAAGCCCGCTTTTGAATTTCCTTCCTGTAATCGTTGCCAGGGCAAACAAAAATGAAGCTGAAATCACATAGATAGCCCCCGGGTCCAAAAATCCGGTAAACGCTCCTTCCCTGAAATTTATGGCAAAGATTCCGGCAATGGTGACAAAAATTCCCACCATCTGAAGCCTGCCAAACCTTTCCCTTAAAAGGGTGATTCCCAATATGGTTACGAATACAGGGCCTATATTTCCGATAAATGAAACCACGGCAGGATTTTCCATCTCCCTGATTGCCAAATAAAACAATCCTGTTGCGAGCCCTTCCAGGACTGCAATAACTATGGCAACTGTGAACCTATGACCAGTCTTGATTTTATAATGCCTTTTGCCCTTGTTTCCAAAATACCAGATGCTGTTCCATACCACACCCAGCGAAAACCAAGCGGCACCGAATTGTACCATGGATATATTGTTCAGTACCGATTTGCTGAAGACAAAGGAGGCTGAAAGCGCCAGTGCAGCGCCCAGAGCAAAAAGATAACCGGATGTGTTCTGTTTCATTTAGTCAGATCAGTCCTGGTTCAGCTCAAATCTAACATTTTATTTGTCAAATCTTCATCTCCCACAAGAATGAAACAGTTTAACGAAGTCAAAAAAACTTCCCGCCAATGGCAGGTGAAAGTGTTCAGGAACACCATCTATACATCCCTAAAAAAACAGATTTCGTCTGTAACAGATCCTTTATTCAGTGCATATCTGTTACCTGACGAAATCTCATTCAAAAAACCAAACCTAATCTACGAAATATATGTTTTAATAATCTCCTTCACATCATCGGGAGCCACACGTCCGTAGGTTTTTTCTCCCACCTGCACCACCGGTGCGAGCCCGCATGCTCCCACACAACGAAGGCAACTGAGGGAGAATTTCCCATCGGCCGTGGTCTCACCCACCTGGATATCCAGTTGCTTTTTAAACTCAGCCAGCACATTTTCAGCGCCACGAACATAACATGCAGTACCTGTACAGATAGAAATGGGATATTCGCCACGGGGAAGCATTGTAAAGAATGAATAGAAGGTTACCACTCCGTAAACTTTTGCAAGCGGAATATTCATCTTATCCGAAATCACCTCCTGCACTTCGGCAGGCAGGTAACCGAATGCTCCCTGTGTTCTGTGAAGCACATTGATCAGCTCTCCGTGCTCGTTATTGAATTCATCGCAGAAACCATGTATTTTTTCAACCTGGTCTATTCGCAGTTCAATTTTTACGCTTGACATATCTCAGCTTTTTTATCTGTTGATCTAAACTTCAAATACCTTTTTCTTCTTGTCGAAATATTGCGTATGAAGCAATTGATGTGCTTTCTCACTCATAGGGTGACCAAGAAACTCCTCGTAGAGTTTAATAATGTATGGATTCTCGTGGGACTTTCTCACCGTTTTGCTTGTATCTTCTTCATATATCGCTTTTATCCGTGCCTTGAGGATTGCTGCATCGCCGTGATGAAGCGGTTGCCCGCCACCACCAATACAACCGCCCGGACATGCCATTATTTCGATGGCATGATATACAGATTTCCCTGCTTTCACTTCTTCCAAAAGCTTTCTTGCGTTTCCAAGACCATGGGCGATCCCGATTTTAACCTCCAGACCGTCAAAATCAACTGACGCGGAACGTATTCCCTCCATACCCCGAAGCTGTTCAAAATCTACCGACTCCAATGCCTTTCCTGTATGAAGTTCATAGGCTGTCCTGGTTGCCGCTTCAATCACACCGCCCGTAGCACCAAATATCACTGCTGCACCGGAGGATTCCCCCATGGGTGCATCAAATTCGCTGTCTTCCATGTTGGTCAGGTCCAGATTGGCCTGTTTTATCAGATGAGCCAACTCCCGCGTGGAGATAGAATAATCCACATCCGGATTCCCATCCACCTTAAATTCATCACGCTGACATTCGTATTTCTTTGCCAGACAGGGCATGATGGAAACAACTACCATATCCTTGCGGTCCACACCAATTTTCTCTGCGAAATATGATTTTGCAATTGATCCGAACATCTGTTGTGGGGATCTTGCTGTGGAGGGCACATCCTTCATTTCGGGAAAATGGTGCTCAAAGAAATTCACCCATCCGGGACAACAACTTGTAAGAATGGGCAGTTTCACCCCGGTGTCACCTCCCAGGTGCCTTGTTAACCTGTCCAGTAATTCCGTTCCCTCCTCCATGATGGTTAAATCAGCCGCAAAATCTGTATCGAAAACATAATCGAAGCCAAGGTTTTTAAGCGCTGTAACCATTTGGCCCGTTACCCTTGTGCCGGGTTCAAGTCCGAACTCCTCACCCAGGGCCGCCCTCACTGCCGGGGCTGTCTGAACCACAACGGTCTTGGACGGATCGCTCAGGGCCTTGATCACATTGGGAGTGTGGTCCACCTCTGTAAGTGCACCTGTTGGACAAACTGCCACACACTGCCCGCAATAGGTACAGGGTGAGTGCTCCAGGTTCATCTCGAATGCCGGCGCTACAACTGCTTCAAAGCCCCTGTTTATTGCATGCAATGCCCCGACTGTTTGAAAGTCATTGCACATGGTCTCACACCTGCGGCACATGATGCACTTGTCCATATCACGGATAATGGAGGGTGAGGTGTCCAGCCTGTAGGTAGACATCGCTGCATATTCCTGTCCTGGAATTTCCCTGATCCCAAGTTTAACGGCCATGTCCTGCAACTCACAATTGCCCGACTTTGCACAAATAAGACAGTCTTTTGGATGATCACTGAGTATGAGCTCCAGTACAGTTCTTCGTGCATTGATCACCCGCATGCTATTGGTCCTGACTACCATACCCTCGGCAACATTTGTGGAGCATGAAGGAGCCAGGGTTCCCCTGCCTTCAATTTCCACAGAACATATGCGGCAACCTCCCGGTTTGTTCTCAATGTTCAAATCTTTCAGATCCATGTAGCAAAGGATGGGAATATCTATTCCTATCGATTTCGCAGCTTTATATACAGTTGTTTCTTTGGTTGCTTCAACTGTTTTTCCGTCTATCTTAAGTTTAATCTTATCCATCTTTTTTTAATTACTCAGTGCCTGCAGGAAAGCTTCAATAGCTGCATTTTCAAGCACAACATACTTTTATAAATTCTCTTTCTTACACTAATTAGTGTTTGTCCATAATGTCCGTTTGCTGCGTTACGCTCGTGGGGAATAACCCTTGATCCCGAACATGATGATCCAGCCACTTCATTTAATTGACAGTCTAATTAAGGATAACAGCATCAAATTTACATTTCTCCATGCATGCCCCACACTTGATACATATAGCTTGATTTATCATGTGTAATTCCTTTCGTTCTCCTGTTATGGCGCCTACCGGACAGGCCCTGGCACAAGCTGTACATCCAACACAATGTTCTTCCACAATAATATATTCCATCAGATCCTTGCAGACTCCTGAAATACATCTTTTATCTATCACATGCATCCTGTACTCATCCATGAAATTATCCAATGTTGAAAGAACCGGGTTTGGGGAACTCTGGCCCAGTCCGCAGAGGGAGGTGTCCTTGATCACCTCTCCAAGGTTCCTCAACCTGTCGAGGTCCGCCTCTTCCCCTTTTCCTGTGCATATCCTGTCAAGTAATTCGTGTAGGCGTTTGTTGCCAATCCGGCATGGAGCACATTTACCGCACGATTCCTCCACTGTAAAATCGAGATAAAACCTTGCGATGGAAACCATACAGTCCTCTTCATCCATGACTATCATACCCCCGGATCCCATCATTGAACCATTGGCAACCAGGTTTTCATAATCAATAGGGGTATCCAGGTGCTTCTCTGTAAGGCAACCACCAGAAGGTCCTCCGGTCTGTACAGCCTTAAATTTTTTTCCATCCCTGATTCCTCCGCCAATTTCAAATATCACTTCCCGCAGGGTCGTTCCCATGGGCACCTCGATCAGACCCACGTTATTGATCTTTCCCGCCAGGGCAAATACCTTTGTTCCTTTTGATTTTTCAGTGCCAATGCTGCTAAACCATTCCGCTCCCTTCAGTATAATAGGAGGCACATTGGCCATTGTCTCCACATTATTAACACTGGTTGGTTTTCCAAGGTAACCGCTTTGTGCAGGAAATGGAGGCTTCATGGTTGGTTCTCCCCGCTCCCCTTCCATGGAATGAATCAACGCCGTTTCTTCTCCGCAAACAAATGCACCGGCTCCATATTTCAACCCGATATTAAAACTGAACCCGGTACCCAGAATGTCGGTACCCAGCAAACCATATTCACGTGCCTGTTGCAGTGCGATCTTTAGCCGTTCAATGGCCAGCGGATACTCCGCACGAATGTAAATGTATCCCTCATCTGCCCCGATACAATAGCCAATGATCGCCATCGCTTCCAAAACCGAGTGCGGATCACCTTCCAATATGGAACGGTCCATAAAAGCACCTGGATCCCCCTCATCCGCATTACATACCACATATTTTTTGTCTGACTTGTTATTCCGGGCAAATTCCCACTTTAGACCAGCAGGAAAACCAGCCCCGCCACGGCCCCGCAAACCGGAAGCCTTCACCAGCTCAATAACCTTCTCAGGAGTTGACTCTGTAAGCACCTGCCCCAGCGCCAAATATCCTTCCCTGGCTATATACTCTTCGATATTTTCCGGATCAATAAATCCGCAATTCCGTAGTGCAATCCGAATCTGCTTTCTTTTAAAACCAGCTTTAAATGGAGCCCCGGAATCATCTTTACTTTCCCGACTTTCATTTAGTAACCGGTAAACCTTTTTCCCCTGAACCACATGTTCCTCAATAATGTCACAGGCATCTTCCGGTTTTACCTGCGTATAGAAAGTATTGTCGGGCAAAACCTTAACAATAGGTCCCTTCTCACAAAATCCAAAACAACCGGTCATGATTACCTGGACAGCCCCCTCCAACCCCTTTTTGATCAGCTCCTCTTTCAACTTCTCAACAAGAAGATTACTATCTGAACCATTGCAACTGGTTCCTCCGCAAACAAGCAAATGCATTCTGTACTTCGACATTTTCCGACCTCCTTTAGCTGTTAAAATCTATAGTTTCATAATTCTCCGGAATTATACCATTGACCAGTTCGCCTGCCTTGATATATTTTTCAATGATCTCATCGGCTTTCCCGGTATCTACATCACCAAAAACCACAGGATCATTTCCAGGTAGTCGTACTTCGATAGTAGGTTCTGCATAGCAGTAACCCATACAGCCAGTCTTTGTCACAACCGCCTCCACACCGCGTTTCGCAAGCTGTTCATGCATAAATATCATCGTCTCCTTCGCCCCGGATGCAATTCCACAGGAAGCCATTGCCACCTTTACATGCACCATCTTCTCTGCATCTACTCCCTTATGACCCAAATTATTACCTGAACTGTGTTCTTCCCTGATCTTACGCAGGTCCGTTAAAGTTTTTATCTTTCCCATCATTAAAAAACCATTAATATGCCGTTTACATTTTTGATAATATCCGATTGAACTACACTATTCTGCCGATCCAAACCAGTTAAATCAAGGGTGTTCTGAAAAAGTGCCTGATCAACTTCTTTCCCAATTTCCTGTCCCTTATATAGAGCAAACCTCTAACTGATATTTCACATATGCTGCACGTTCGCTGGTTAGAAAATCGCCTGATCAGCAAATATTGCACCTGAAAGCAGGCCAGACGATATCTATATTCCACTGGTATTCAATCATAACATAATTAATTCTACCCGTAAAGTACTTTTATGCAATTTTATTGTTATTTTTTTCACACGTTAATTTAAAAAATATATGACAATCAATATTTCGTTTCCTTCAAGTATTTTTATTCATTGTTATTTTTTTCACATTAGCAGGACAAAAAAATATCACAGATGTGATTACAAAGATAATAGAAAGTTGAATCGGTGATTCACAGAGAGTTAATTTGAATTCTATACATACTAATTCTAAATAGTGTCTGTCCATAATGTTCGTTTGATGCGGTACGCTCGTCGGGAAATTGCTCATTTACGCAAGTAAACTGCGTATTTCCCGACTTCACAACAGAAAAACTGAAAGTTTTGAGCTCATGACCGCAGGGAATAACCCTTGCAAACGAACATGATGATCCAGCCATTACACACTTTATGGACAGACATTAAATAATTCAAATTGAATTTATCCATTTATATGAACAATCATTGTCATTTCAAGTTCAATAACAAATAGACTTTCCTATGAAAATTGCAGTTTTCTCATCAAAATCATACGATTCAGAATACCTGTCCAGAGAGGCTGAAAAATACAAATACACGATGGAGTATTTTGAGGTTGCCCTGGATAAGACAACAGCGAAGCTGGCCGCAGGATCTGATGCAGTTTGTGTATTTGTGAACGATAAATTAAACAGGGAATCTCTCCAGGTACTTTCAGAACTGAACATTGGACTGGTAGCGCTCAGGTGTGCCGGGTTCAATAATGTGGATCTGGAAGCAGCACAATCTCTGGGAATACGTGTTATGCGTGTCCCGGCCTACTCTCCGCACGCAGTTGCAGAACATACAGTGGCGCTTATTCTTACACTTAGCAGGAAAACCCATAAGGCTTACAATCGAGTCAGGGATGCCAATTTTTCCCTTGAAAGGTTTGTGGGATTTGATCTGGAGAAAAAAACTGTAGGTGTGATCGGTACCGGAAAAATAGGACAGGTCTTTGCCGGAATCATGATGGGATTTAATTGCAATGTAGTGGCCTTCGATCCATACCCCAATGATGCGCTGAAAAAGAAGGGTGTTGAATATCTATCCAAAGAGGAAGTTTTTAAAAGATCAGATATTCTCTCATTACACTGTCCGTTAACACCTGAAACTTTCCAGATTGTAAACAAAGCAACATTGCAACTAATGAAAAAAGGTGCTATGCTGATCAACACAAGTCGTGGAAAGCTGATCAATACGGAAGATGCCATTGATGCATTAAGGGAAAAGCGGCTGGGTTATCTGGGAATTGACGTTTATGCTGAGGAAGAGAAACTGTTCTTCCGGGATCTTTCGGAACATATTATCGACGATGAAAAGATCATGCAACTTATGACCTATCCCAATGTACTTATAACTGCCCACCAGGCATTTCTGACCAGGGAGGCGCTTACTGAAATATCATCCACAACCATGGAGAATATTTCAGTATATTCGAAAGGTGAAAAGAGCGATAACGAGGTAACAGGCAGTATGGTTGTGTAAACTCACAGTCATGTAAGGGTAACTATCAGTCTGATTTACCATTTGATTACCAACTAGAATAACCATGGAGAAGAAAAGATGCGATTGGTGTCTGGGTTCCGATCTTTACATGAATTACCACGACAATGAGTGGGGTGTTCCGGTGCACGATGATAAAGTTCATTTTGAATTTTTGGTACTCGAGTCGGCACAAGCCGGGCTAAGCTGGATCACCATATTAAAGAGACGCGAACATTACAGGAGATTATACGATGATTTCAATGTGGAAAAAGTGGCCCGGTACGAAAACAGACGAATCGATATGATGCTGCAGGACCCTGGTATAATCCGGAACCGGAAAAAAATTGAAGCTTCGGTCAACAATGCACAGTGTTTCCTGGAAATTGTTGAAAAGTATGGCTCTTTCGATAATTACACCTGGAATTTTACAGATGGAGAGGCGATCGTTAACCATTGGCGATCATTGGATGAAGTTCCGGCCAACACGTCACTTTCTAACCGGATCACCAAAGATATGAAGCAGCACGGATTCAGATTTCTGGGTACAACCATCCTGTATGCCCATTTGCAGAGTATTGGAGTTGTGAATGACCACCTGGTTGATTGTTTCAGACACCAGGAAGTGAATAGGGTCACTTAAATAACTGGTCATCCCTGATCAAGAGTAATATCGCCGAATGGGGAATGATAACGTACTTCTCCTTATTAAATTCAATTTCATACCCGCTTTGCTGCAGGTATACTGCCAGGTCTCCCTCCCGGGGTTGCAGGGGTACATATTTAACCGTCTCTTTCACCTCCATCCAGGGGTCATCCTCTGATATGGCAGGTATGGGGTAGCCCGGGCCCACCTTAATCACATATCCGCTGGTAATCTTTTCCTTTTCCTGAACACCCGGTGGCAGGTACAATCCTGATTTTGTTTTATCCCGTTGGTTCTTGGGTTTAATAAGTACCCGGTCGCCAACCATGATGAATTTCTTAAGGTCTTTTTCGTCTATCTGAAGATCCATTGCAGGTTTTTTACAAAGGTAATGATTCAGTGAATTTGATTTATTGTTCTGGCTGTAACACCTTCAAAGGTCATCTTAACAGGAAGAATTCTGCCATTCTCATCAAACCGCAGCCTCTCTATGCATGTGACCCTGTGATCCCTCCCTTCATTGGGAACCGGCCGGCGATGGTAAATGATATACCATTCATCGGTTCCTGGAATATACAGAACTGAATGGTGGCCGGCACCGGTGGCAATCTGCGGATCCTTTTCAAGGATAACTCCCTGCTTTTCAAATGGCCCGGTTACAGAACCTGATGTCCCATAGGCCACTCGGTAAGTCTCATCTCCCCAGTTCCCCTCAGACCACATCATATAATACGTGCCATTTTTCCTGAAAACAAAAGGTCCCTCCACATAACCTTCTGGGGTGACCTCCTTCACGAGTTCGCCGGTGTCAAACGGAATCAGTGCTGTAAAATCATCGTTTAGTATTCCAATATTACAACGGCCCCATCCACCGTAATAAATGTAATACACATCCCCATCCCTGAAAACATACTGGTCAATCGGCTGGGCGCCATTGAATACCTCCCCGATAAGCGGCCCGCCAATGTGGTCCCTATAAGGCCCACCCGGTTCGTTGGCAACCGCCACCCCAATACCTCCCGTCATATCTTCCGGGTGCCGCGAAGGGTCAAACCACCTACTCTCAGGTGTCTGAAGATCATTGGCAGCGAAAAAAAGGTAATAACTACCATCTTTCAGTACCGCACAAGGTGCCCACATGGCCGAATCTGCCCACCGAATAATTGATGTGTCAATGATACGTTCATGTTTCTCCCAGTTAACCAGGTCATGGGATGAAAATGCATCTAAAAACACCTGTTTGCTGAACTCATCTGAAAAGGTGGGAAATATCCAATAGATGGAATCGAAAAGCGCTATTTCAGGATCGGCATACCATCCGGGAAACAATGGATTTCCTGAATAGACCGGTTCCTGATCATAACCCTTATACAACTTGATCAGTAATATGAACAGCAACAGGAACAATCCTGCTGACAGGATTACCGGAAGTTTTCTTTTTCTTTTTCTCATTGAAACCATACTTATCATTTTCAGGCTGAAGAAATCACTCGATTACGATACGCGAATTAACCCGGGATGTTACACCCGGCGATTGTAGCAACCCGGTGCAAAATTAAAAATTTAGTCTCTCTTTTAATAACTGCATTCCGCTTCTGCTCACCGGCACCTTTGCACCACCTTTCAGACTAAGTATAAAATTGGACTTCTCGTAAGGCTCAATGCGATCGATAGATTGGATATTAACTATGTATGACCTGTGTACCCTGATGAATAGTTCAGTGTCCAGATGATTTTCAAAGTATTTCATTGTCTGTTGCTTTAAAAACCGCTCCCCACTTGTATAGATCATCACATAATCATCCTGTGCTTCAAGGTATTCGATCTTATCGGTCCCAATCACATGAATTTTTCCTCCTTTCCTGATAACAACCCGGCGAATAATCTCTTCACTCTCTTCTATATGCTTACGAATTCTCGTAAGTGAATCTACACCGGTATCTGCTCTTTCAATTCTGTCAAACAATTTATTCAAAGCTTCCGCAAACCGTTCTTTGGAAAATGGTTTCAAAAGATAATCCACCGCGTTCTGCTCAAAAGCCTTTATTGCAAACTGATCATAGGCAGTGGTGAATATGATTTCAGGCTTATAATCCAGCAACTCCAACATTTCAAACCCGGTCAGTTTCGGCATCTGTACATCCAGAAATATTACGTCTGGGTGAATTTCATTAATGGCTTTTATACCAGAAAATCCATTGTCATATTCACCCAGGATTTCGATACTGTTATAGGAAGAAAGATACCCCGTCACAAGGTCTCTTGCTGGTTTTTCATCTTCAATTATAATGGCAGAAATCAGTTTCATTACACGTTTATTTTTTCATGAGGAATATATAAAGTTACCGTAAATATCCCATCGTTAACACTATGAATCATTTTCCCCTTGCCGTCGTAAGCCAGCCTGATTCTTTCTGCCACGTTCTGGTGCCCCACTCCGGTGCCTCTTTGCGATGGCTGTTCCGGGTCAAATTCATTTTTCAGTTCAATCTGAAGAAAACCTTCAGATAGCTTACAGTATAATTCAATTGTTACAGGTTCCAGGCTCTCATATACGCCGTGTTTAATTGCATTTTCAACCAAAGGTTGTAAAATCATCGTTGGAACAAGCACTTCCTTGCATGCTGCTGTTGTCTGCATCCGGTATTGAAGTTTCTCCCCAAACCTGATCTGTTCAATTGAAAGATAATCTTTAAGTCTGACAATCTCTTCCTCAAGAGAAACATATTCATTTTCACGATGTTTTAGTGAATATCTGAGAAAGTCCGACAACCGTATGATCATCTCTCTGGCCTTCTCTGGGTTACTGTTAATCAGTGAAGATATTGAATTGAGTGAGTTAAAAAGAAAATGGGGATTGATTTGCGACTTCAGCATATTCAGCTCTGTCTCTTTTACCAGCGTTCGGAGCTTCTCTTCAGCCTGGGCTCGTTCCTGCAGATTTCTGGCGTAAGAAACCAGGTAGTAAATCAACACCATCACCAGACCTGCCATCACACCAACAAAGCCTCTCCAGAATATAGAGTCAGTAAGATAATCTACGTATCCGGGCGTTGAACTGAACATCGCACTTAATATACCAACAGTGGTAAATAACCATGCTAAAATGACAACTGACCCGGCTATCACATGGGTGGCAACCGAGTAAAAAAGGGCATCCTTTCTGAAGGGAATATATCTTATGGGGTACCATATGATCAAACCAACGATTCCCAGCAACATATTTCCTGTTATTGATTCTGTGATGGAAACAGTAAAAGGGAAATTAGTTGCAAACAGTAGAATGATCATATTGATCAGAGCCATTGTCAACCAAACCAAGCAATAAATTATCAGTGCCCTTCTCTGACTTGTAAACGGATGGACCATTCCTCTAAATATTCGTTATCTCTCCGCCTCCGAATATGGTTACTCCCCGAATAATCAATCTCCTGCTTGAATCCGGCACCACAATAGAGCGTTGTCGCTTATCTGAGAAGCCTCCGAATACAGCAGTAATCTCAATTTTTATATCCCAGTCTTCCGGAACAATAAATTTTGAACCACCGAAAATCATGGTTACATCCAGATAATTGACACCTTCAGACAATATGACTTTTCGTAAATCATATTTTGATCCTCCGAAAATATTGGTAATCTTTCCACCTTTAAAGTTTTCGGAATACAGTGACTTTTCCGACCCTCCGAATACAGCTACATCATCCAGAACATCTTCCCCCGATTTGAATTCCCTGTTTATATTGGTGTGCCTGCCCTTTCCGAATATGACCAATAGACCAACCAGAATGAGTATGGATGGCCAGAAAAGATTTCTCCAGTATCCGGGAAGATCCATAAATTTCGGTAACATAAAGAAAACTCCTATGGCAAGTAAAATATAGCCCGTAGATTTACTGTCATGCCCGGATATGAAGACAACCCCCAAAATAATCAACACCATTTGCCAGCTAAAGATAATCCCACGCATGTTCCATGGCACAGCATCAACAATTTCAGCCAAAACGGCAATACCTAACAGGACAAGGATAATTCCCAGTAACAGATGTGCCCGGGTATTTTTTTTATAGTTCATCTCCTTTTTTTCCATGATCGTAATCAGCTATTCTTTGGGTCAAAAATAACAGTTCCTGAACAGATCCAAAATACTAAATCGGTAAGCCGTTGAGAATTATCGGTAAATGACCCTTCCTTAGGTTGATCATTAACCAATACCGGTTTTCCAAAAAGGTCTAATCATCTGCAAAATAGCGCCCCAATTCACCTATGATCGCCTTCCTGAGAGTAAGTATATCCACCGCACCTTCATGACTGAATAACACTGTACCACCAGGTTTAATTAACAAAGTAAAAGGAAGGGAACCCTGCCATCCATGATCAATAATATCAACCGCATCATAAGATGTACCACCTGTCCACAGATAATTGGTAACTGCAGCATTCTTATCGGTTAAAAACTGGAGTACGTTTTCTTCGTTTCCCGGCCTGTCCATACTAATACTTACAAAGTCTAATCCCCTGCCGTTATACATTCGATATGTTTCAACTAGATCCGGAAACTCGATAATACATGGACCACAATAAGTTGCCCATACATTTACAAGTAACAGGTTTTCGCTATTGTTGACCAGTAATTCTTCAAGGTTTTCCCTTTCACCATAGTCCAGCACAACTTTCTCATTGTCCCAGTCCTCAATCAGTTGTTTGGTCCAGGCATCCTTCCATGGCCATTTAACTGAACAACCAAAAGTTTTGGTCGTCTCTACAAGAACCGGTTCTCCGTTCAGAAGTGCATTAATTGCATTCCTGGTATCCTTTGTACCCGGCTTCTCGTATGGACTTTCCATGTCATCAATACGACCACGGTATCTTAACTTCCTTTCTTTGTCAAAAATAAATACATGGGGTGTTGCAACCGGGCCGAACCTGACAGAAGTTTCACTTGTTTCTCCATCAAAAAGGTAGGGAAATTCCAACCCCAGATCCTTTGCCCTGATTTTCATCGCCTCAAATGAATCGTCGAGATCAGAATAACCGCATTCTGCCAGACTTAATGCCTCGTTGCTGTTCGGAGAAATTGCAACAAACCCCACTCCCTTGCTACTGAAATCTCTATAAAGGTTTAAGATACGCTGTTCATATGCTTGTGCCGTCGGACAATGATTACATGTAAATATCATGACCAGCATATCATAATCTCTGAAATCTTCCGGTGTATAGATTTTGTCATCTGTCCCGGGCAATGAAAACCATGGCATATCCGCACCAATAGCTAATTGCTCAACTATCGGATCTGTTTCCTGTTGACCTGCCATGGATAATGGCATCAAAAGACTTATGGCTAATAATAATGTTATATTTTTCATATTCATAGGTTTTTTCAACATAAAGAAATGCAAAATTATTTAAGAGTTCAAGTAAGTGCGTCAAAAAGAAGTCCGCGAATCGGGAAAGAAATAGACAAACAGGTTTAGTACCTGTTCAGCCAACGATATCTTCGGGCATTGTCGCCAAATTTCGCGGCAAAAATGAATTCATGCGTGCCATAACTGTGCTTCATGATACTACCTACCGAAACATCAAATGCATAGCCGAACATCAGGTTTTCTATTCTTAATCCCGCCAAAACGATTATGGCATTTCCTGTTCTGTATGTTGCCCCTCCCCAATAAGTCTGATCATAATAAAGTTTTAAACTGAAATCACTCTGGAATGCACCATTATCAGACATTTTTATCAGTGTTGAGGGTGTTAGCACAAGCATGTCATTGATCGGATAATCATAACCGGCCAGCAGGTAATAATTACGTTCCTGCCTGTATTGGTCATAACCGGTATCACCCAGTTTAATAACCGATTCCAGCAGCTGATCAGACGAAAATCCAATGTAATAATCGGGTGTGTCATAATATATCCCAATATCAGCATCCGGAATAAATGCAGTCCCCCTTGCGTTGATCCAAATATTATCATCATAGTCTTCCAGAACAATCTTGTCGTCATTTAATCTTAGTTGAAATGCTGTTAATGATACCCCGAATGATAGCTGTGAATTCCTGATAAACAGATGATACGCATAGGACGCTTTGATACCTGTCTTCTCCACAGCACCATTCCTGTCGGTGTAAACATGACCACCTATCCCAACTTTCCCGCTACGTGAACTATACCTTTGCCTCTTCCGGATGGAAGATGATTTGGATATATAACTTTTCCTGAGTAACCTGGTTTGGTAACTCAATGCGTACGTACCTGGTGCGTCCTTAAATCCGATCCACTGTTCCCTGGCTGTCAGATTAAATGCAGTATAACCCTCCGATCCGGCAACAGCTGGATTGATTAGGAAGCCATTCAGCATGTACTGACTATTTAAAGGTACCTGTTGCGCATTGATTTGTAATAAATGTATCAATGCAAACAACAGACAAATAATCCAACGTCGTAACTGCATCCCTATTTCTTGCTAAAAATAATTTCTACCATTTATACTTCCAGCTTTAATCGCTTATCTTATAACCGTTACAGAACCAACTACCCTATCGTCATCTCCAAAGTTAAGAAGAATAACGAAATGGTATGAATCCATCGGAACCATCCTACCATTCATATTCCTTCCATCCCAGGGCTCTGGATATCCAGGTTCTGATCTCCATACCAGCCTGCCCCACCGGTCATAAATGTCAACTACTGCATTCGGATAGGATTGTAGTTTCCTTAACTCCCAATAATCATTTCTGCCATCCTGGTTTGAAGGTGTAATGGCAGTGGGAATGTCCCTGAAGTATTCACTTGGATCACACTTCTCGATTACTAATGTATCAGTACCAGTACAGCCATATTCATCCTCAACAACAACCGAGATCATCTGGGCTCCTTGGTAAATTAGTATTTCCTGACCAATACTTCCTGTGGACCATTCGTAATTTATTCCCTCATTTCCTGCATCAAGCAGGATCCATTCTTCTCCGCACAAGGAGGTATCAGCACCAAGATCCACATATGGAACCGATTTCACTTCCAGGAACAGCTCATCCGAAGCGGAACATCCATACTGATCCACCACGGTGCAGGTTATCAGCCCTTCACTACTTGTTGTAAAGTCGGCCGATGTGCTACCATCGCTCCATAATATGGATCTGAATTCGTCCTCATATGACAATGAAAACAGTTCTCCCTCACAGATATATGTATCATCACCCAGATCAAACTCCGGGGCAGTAATCAGCACCTTACCTGCACTTGGTACAGAACGACAACCATAGGGTGAAATTTCCAGTACTGAAATCTCATATTCTCCCGGCACATCTCCCCAATCGACTATTATCGAGTCACCATAAAACCTGGTAATAGTACCACCGGAAATTGTCCAGTCAAATGTTGAACCTTCATTCCCCTGTACAAAATAAGTCATTCCGGTATCGCCCGCACAGACAACTGCCACGTAGTCCTGACCCAGGACCGGTGTCATCCATGCAGCCAATAACAGGCTCAGACTGATTATGTATTTCCTAAGGTTCATTATAAACTTCTTTGTTCTCTCAATTTTAAAATATTACCATTAAAAATTCAATTCCGCTGCGTAGCATCATGTATATCAAAATTCCTTCTGCTACAATATTTCTATCTGGTCCTGAATCCTGGTGAATTACAACACTTTTATCGATTCTCCTATCTACTTAAGCTTTCACCATCCTGACCCAGTTTTGCACTTGTGTTTCCACAAGTAATCCTGTAATTTATTACCATGGCATTCAACGAGCCATGAAATATCCTTTCAATACCAGTACTACCTGCGACTAAGGCTGATTGTGCTCTGAATGTCGCCAGTTTCAACAACCGGATGTACAGTAATCACATAAGATCCGCCTGCTGCAGTCCATGTTCCATTTTGGTCACTGAAATCATCCTGCATCAGCGTCATGTTCACAGTAAATGTTCTGTCAGCTGTGGTCACTGTATTGATGAGCGATGCAGGAAGTGGGATAGTAACCGTACTGGTATTGGATGTAACCGTCCCTGTTTGTCCGTCCACAGAACCTGTACCATCTTCAATATCGGGAGCTACATACGCATAACTTACCGAAAAACCGTCACCCGCAGCAGCCGGGGCACCTTCCAGATCAACAGTAATTGAACCGGGGGTAGCATCTCCCGAACAAAACTCTATATCAACATCCGTAATATTTGCTGTTGGTAGATTCCAGATATTGATCGGCAAAGTCTGTATCTGACTCGGACAATTTCCAGCTGATATTTTCTGTACCTTAATCTCAGCAGCCAGTGAGGCAATTTCACTTGCCGGTACCTGGTCCCAATCTACAGTAATCGTGTGTGCATCGGCCTCAAACTCTATCACAGAGGCTGCACCAACAGTTGTAACTGTGCCTCCTGCGGTAATAGTACCACCAGTAACCTCCCAACGATATTCTTCACCTGCGGTATGTGTTCCAACTATACTATACTCAACGGATGAGGTAGTTCTCACATCTTCGGTGGGAACCTGTGTAACCGGGGCGTCGGGACTTGGAGTTTGAAATTGTCCATTCACAAATGCTGTGAAAGAAATTGCGAAAATAAGAGTAAAAATTAGTTTCATCGAAATTGAATTTTTAATGGTTTTCATAATTATGGTTATTAAATATTTAAAAAAAATTATCGTCTTGTTAATTTATAATCTGACTGAATATCTCCAATAACAGGTGTTGCTTGTTTTATAATTGTAATGCTGTCAGAAACTGAACATCCCGAACCGGAGGTTACTGTAACAGTTACGGTACCTTCGGTTGTATTTGACCACATTACACTAATCTCGGATCCTGTATCGGATCCTGATATTGTTCCTTCAACCACTGTCCATTGGTATGATTTTGTTGCCAGCGTCGGGGTTGAATATGTTACTTCTGCTGGGACACATACATCTGTATCTCCTGATAAAACTGGAGAAGTTGCAGGCAAAATGGTAACATTGAAACTGCAAGTAGCAATATTCCCGGAAGGATCTTCTGCTGTATAAGTAACGGTAGTTGTCCCCACTGGGAAGAAATCTCCCGAACTATAGGTTGAAGTCAAAATTACACTGCAATTATCACTTGCCGAAGGTGCCACCCATGTTGCAATATTTCCGCAGTATTCATCGTCCGCTGTTACGGTAATATTACCCGGACAACCCGTTAAAACCGGAGCCTCATCATCAATAACTGAAATGTCAGCAGTACAAGTGGCTGTATTACCTGCATCATCGGTAACTGTAAATGTCACTGTCGTCACACCCAACCCGATAGATGTTCCAGCAACAGGTGATTGTGTAATCGATACAATTGTTCCGTTATCCGTTGCTACAATCTCTCCTGTCAAATCAGGTACCGTACTTTCACAATTCACATCTGCACTTTGGGTCTTGTCCGTTGCACATGTGG
>JBBDIE010000055.1:0-5823 GCA_040880545.1 Bacteroidales bacterium
TTTTAGCACGTCTGAAAATCAAACTCTAATCCCGACAAATGTCGGGACTCTGCTTTAAACTCTGTGCAAGCTTGCTCTCGGTCCTCTGTGGTTAAAAAAAGGCTCAATCGATGAACTCCTGTACTCATTTAATCAGCACCGCATCCTCCGTAATTTCTGAGAACCAAAAAACAAAAGCCGGTCCATCGCTGAACCGGCTTTTCATATAAAAATGCTGTTATCTCTAGAAAATGCTGAATGCCACGGTCAATCCTGCCATAACAACAGATACCATGGTCATCAGTTTGATCAGAATATTCAGTGATGGTCCGGAAGTATCCTTGAAAGGATCACCAACGGTGTCTCCCACAACGGCAGCCTTGTGTGATTCACTTCCTTTTCCGCCATAATTTCCTTTTTCGATGTACTTTTTGGCATTATCCCAGGCTCCACCGGCATTATTCATAAACACGGCCAGTGTAAATCCGCTGGTAAGGCCACCCACGAGTAATCCGACTACACCGGCTACCCCAAGCAAAACACCGATGGCAATGGGAACAATAATAGCGATCATCGAAGGCAGAATCATCTCCCGTTGTGCTCCCTTGGTGGAGATTGCCACACACTTGGCATATTCAGGCACCTGTTCGCCTTTCATAATCCCGGGCATCTCTCTGAACTGTCGCCGCACTTCATCCACCATGGCTCCGGCTGCCCGGCCAACAGCTTTCATGGTAAGCGCACTGAAGAGGAATGCCATCATGGCACCGATAAAGATTCCGCCAAGCAGCATCGGATTGAATAGTGACAGATCGTATGCCGTAACAAAATCCTTGATATTGGCGGTTTCAAGTTGAATGGCAACCTGCCCTGCATCAACTGCGGGGATAATATCCCCTCTGAAAAATACCGAATCCCCTACGGTGAATACGCCATCGGTTGCCTGATCGGCCAACTTGCCCAGCCAGAGTCTGACCTCTTCCATATATGCTGCAAGCAGTGCCATGGCAGTCAGTGCAGCTGAACCTATGGCAAAACCTTTACCCGTAGCTGCTGTGGTGTTACCAAGCATATCAAGGGCGTCGGTTCGTTCACGTACTTCCGGAGGAAGTTCCGCCATTTCCGCATTTCCTCCGGCATTGTCAGCAATCGGTCCGAAAGCATCGGTGGCCAGGGTTATTCCAAGAGTAGAAAGCATACCAACAGCAGCAAATCCGATTCCGTAAACCCCCTGGGCGAAATTGTTGAATCCTCCTGCAAAGCCGTAAGCGGCAATAATACCCAATACAATTGTTACTACCGGGAGCCAGGTGGATACCATTCCCACGGCTAGGCCGTCGATAATTGTGGTGGCCGTACCTCCCTGGGTCTGTTTTGCTATTCCCTGTGTGGGCTTGTATTCATCGGAAGTAAAGTACTCGGTCCCCTGTCCGATCACCACCCCGGCGACCAGTCCGGCAACCACTGCACCAAATATGCCCCAGGTGATCCATCCCGCAGCTGCCATAAAACCGATGGCAATCAGGATCATGACCGAACTGCCTCCTGTTCCCAGGAGCAACGCGTTCAGCAAATTCTTTTGCGTGGCAGATTCTTTGGTTCTGACAATAAAAATTCCCACGATGGAGAGAATGATACCTACGGCAGCAACCATCATCGGTGCCAGCACCACGGTATTTTGTGCCATTCCGTCATAATTTCCTATCAGTGGAAGCGCAGCTCCCAGTGCAGCAGTTGCGAGGATCGAACCGGCATACGACTCATAGAGGTCGGCACCCATTCCTGCAACATCACCCACATTGTCGCCCACATTGTCGGCAATGGTGGCCGGGTTGCGCGGATCGTCTTCCGGAATTCCGGCTTCGACTTTCCCAACCAGGTCGGCCCCAACATCAGCGGCTTTCGTGTAAATTCCACCACCTACACGCGCAAACAACGCCTGGGTAGAGGCACCCATTCCGAAGGTAAGCATGGTGGCCGTGATCTCAACAAGTTTCTGATGTTCTGAAGTACCTGCATGAACGAATGTCAGCCCGAGGAACCGGGTACCGTTTTCCATATTCTCAGGAGTAAAAATCACCTTGTCCAGCAAATAAAACCAGCCCGCAATATCCAGCAGTGCAAAACCAACTACAACGAGCCCCATTACGGCACCGCTCCTGAAGGCAACCTTCAATCCTTTATTCAACGATTCTGAAGCGCCCTGTGCAGTCCGCGCTGAAGCAAATGTGGCCGTCTTCATCCCCAGAAACCCACACAAGCCGGAAAAGAAACCCCCGGTTAGAAATGCAATGGGTACAAACGGGTTTTGAACACCCAGGTAGGCAAGGACTCCCAACAAAATAAGCATTACCAAAAACACCAGGGCCACTACCCTGTACTGTCTTCTCAGGTATGCCATCGCGCCTTCTCTTACATACTGTGCAATTTCCTTCATACGGGGTGTGCCCTCTGAATTCTTCATCATATTCCTGAAGAAATAATAGGCAAACACCAAAGCCACAACAGAGGCTAATGGTACAATCCAGAACAATTCATAGATATCATTCATAATTTTATAGATTTAGTTATTCAAACCAATATACATAGACTGAAATATTACTGCAGCAATCTGCAGCATGGCCAATGCAATGAAATTTTTTCGAAGGTGCAAAGTTAGGGAATTTGTCTTTAGAATCTAAATAAATTGCGGAAGCAGATATATTGTATATGTTGTTGATATTCATTGATTTCAAGTGCTTTTTCAGCTGCTAATCGGTTAGCGATTTATGGTTAGCGGTTCCTGTTTATCATCATTCAAATCATATCAATTGCTTAACGAAGATACAGCGAAATCTTTTCAATTGCTAACTTTACGGGATGATCATTTTTCCTCATATTCCGAAAACTGCGGGAACGACCCTGAAATTTATCCTGAGAAACAATTTTGGCAGAAAGCATATAGATGCGATAAAAACCCTTCGAAGCCCCTATACACGCAACGACCTGGAGTTCGCACAAAAAATTTTCAGAAACCCGGTGGCTATCACCGGACACAACCTGGTCGATCCGGTAAATAACCTGGCAGATGAAGGTGACAAACTGATCACCATACTGCGGAACCCGGTAATCCGTTGTGTCTCACATTACCAGGATGATATGGTGAGAGGAAATATCAAACTCTCATTCGCAGAATGGATCGGGAAAGAGGAGAACCAAAACCTCTCCGTAAAGATCATTGCGGGAAGTGATGACCTTGAAAAAGCAAAATTGGTGCTCAGACAAAAATTTCTATTTGTGGGTATTACTGAAAACTTCAGCGATTCATTAAAATTGCTGAAACTTTGCCTGGATATACCCCTGAACCTGTTGCATAGAAAACTAATTGTTGCCCGGGACAATACAATTAAGGAAAAATTGCTGAAAGACCCTGCGTCTGTCCGGTTGCTGGAACAGCACAATGAACTCGACCAACAGTTGTATGATTATGTATTGCAGGAAATTTTCCTTCCCTCCGTTAAAGCACATACCAGAAGCCTGCAACAGATTACCGTTCCACCCCCCACTTCCGTTAGAAGGAACGAAACCAATCTTCGCAAAAGCGTTCGTTTCAACAAATTTGTATACAGGCAACTGATTAAAATAACCGGAAAATAACAGAAGAAAGTGGCCGGATGGAATAAAACCTCCCCGTATTTTGCATATTTCAATGCTTTTCCTCATTTTTGTATTATCTTTATTTAATCTAAATACATATAATATGTCATGTTGCAGCGGAGGATGTAGTTGTGGGAAGAGCGATCAGACACCTGTACAGGAACAGGTTTACCTTGCCCAACTCAAAACAAATGATGGAATGTTGTCTACCCATGACTGGATGATCGGGCTGAACAACCTGAAGGTGGATGAGGAGATCATCGAAGTAAGGTTCAAGAATAACCGCAAGGAATTTTTCAGGAATGGGAGATTACTTCGCCTTGAAAAGGATGACCGTATTGTTGTGGACATTGAAGGCGGACATGATGTTGGAATCGTCTCACTCACAGGGGACCTGGCCGGAAAGCAATTCGCAAATAAATCCAGGAACCAGGATAAAAATACATTGAAACAGGTCTACAGGATTGCCAATGAGGCGGATGTGGAAAAGTGGCTCGAGGCGAGAAAAAAGGACCGGCCGGCCCTGGTCAAATGCCGCGAACTAGCCAGTTCCCTGGGACTTGAAATGAGTATCGGGGATGTGGAATTCAGAGGAGATGTAAAGAAGCTTACCGTATACTATACTGCCGATGGAAGGGTTGATTTCAGGGAGTTACTGAAGTTCTACATGAATGAATTCAAAATGAAGATCGAAATGCGCCAGATCGGTGCCAGGCAGAATGCTGCCCGAACCGGGGGTATCGGATCGTGCGGACGGGAACTCTGTTGTTCAACCTGGAAAACCGAAATGAACTCGGTAAAAACCGATGCCGCCCGTACACAGGATCTTTCGCTGAATGCTTCCCGGCTCGCGGGACAGTGCGGTAAACTGAAATGCTGCCTCAACTACGAGCTGGAGACCTACCTGGAGGCGTGGGAATCGTTCCCGGCGGAACTCATCAACCTGGAAACCGATCGCGGAATTCTCAGACCTCTGAACGCGGACGTACTGAAGGGTGAAGTTCAATACTCCTTCGAAGAACCAAAGCTAACCACCCGGTATGTGCTCTCCATAGACCAGGTAAAAGAGTATATCATGCTCAATAAAAAAGGAAAACTGGTTGAAACCGGTCAGATACAAGTGAGCTGACATGGAGCCGTTGCATAATATTTACAGCAAAACAGAGCTGTTAAAAATTATTGAAAATGAACCGTTTAACAGGCGGACACTATCCTTTTACCGTTATACCCACATTCACGATCCAGCTACATTTCGTGATGAACTTTACGGGCACTGGTCTGCCCTGAAATGTTTGGGGAGAATCTATATTGCCCACGAAGGTATCAATGCCCAGATGTCTGTTCCGGAACCGAATATCGGCAAAGTCCTCCACCAACTGGAACAATTTCCGGGAATGAACAATATGCCGGTAAAATGGGCCATTGAAGATGATTCCCGGTCGTTCCTGAAACTGATCGTCAGGGTACGCGCAAAGATCGTTGCCGACGGACTGCAGGATGATGCTTATGATGTTACCGATGTTGGTAAACACCTCACACCAGGCGAATTTCATGAACTCTCAGCAAGTAAAGATACCCTTGTGGTGGATATGCGGAACAGCTATGAATATGAAATTGGCCATTTCAAGGGAGCCATAAACCTGGAATCCGACACCTTCCGGGAGGCGATGCAGCATGCACTGGCGAAACTGGAGGGCCAGCAGGACAAAAAGATCCTGCTCTATTGTACCGGAGGTATCCGATGTGAAAAGGCAAGCTCCTGGTTGCGCCATCACGGTTATAACGATGTGAACCAACTGCATGGGGGGATCATTGAATATGCACGCTATGCCAGGGAAACCAGGATCCCTTCAAATTTTACCGGGAAGAATTTTGTATTTGATAACCGCCTGGGTGAGTCCATTGACGGACTGGTAATCAGCTCCTGCCATCAGTGCGGAAAGCCCTGCGATTCATTCACTAACTGCGCCAACGATCATTGCCATGTCCTGTTTCTTCAATGCGATGAATGTGCTGCTGCCCACGAAGGTTGCTGCTCTCCGCATTGTCAAAATATTTTACACATGGATAAAGAAGAAAAAGCTAATCTGAGCCAGGATGTCCTCTCAAACATCATGAGAGACGGGACATTCAATAATTCCGCAATCCGCCGGCGTAAATTCGAAACTAACTCCTGTACAATTTAGTGGTGTCAATACACTGGAGTGG
>JBBDIE010000056.1:0-17773 GCA_040880545.1 Bacteroidales bacterium
TATAAATTCTATTCGCTAAAAGATGTGTATAAAGATTAGCCACGTGGAGAGAGGGCCAGGGGGTGAGGGGCTACCAGCATAACGCAGCAATCGGACATTATGGCCAGCCATTAACCCCGGACTACTCCGTATTTAGCAATAACGCCAGCTTCTCCTCCAACGCCTCACCGCGGAGTCCGGTGGCGATGACCACCCCGTTCTGATCCAGCAGGAAATTGGAGGGGATCATCTCTACCCCGTAATCTTCCACCGGTTTAGTACGGGCGCCCAGCATATCTCCCAACTGGTATTTCCAGGTAAGCTTATCTTCTTCGATCGCCTTCTTCCAGGCCTCTTCGTTCCTGTCCAGCGAAACAGAGACAATTTCGAATCCATCCCCTTTGGTGAATGAGGCATCGTGAAACTTGTTGTATAGTTTTACCAGGTGAGGATTCTCAACCCGGCAGGGGTTGCACCATGCTGCCCAGAAGTCGACCAGTACAAGCTTCCCGTGGAGATCCGATAACTTCAGAATCTCTCCTTCGGTGTCAGGCAGTTCAATTTCCGGCGCTCTCAACCCCAGGGTTGTTCCCACCGGTAACTCCAGAATTTCTGGCGGTACTACGTAAGGTTCGTCAGATTTTACCGGTTCATTTTTACACGACATCATGGTTATGATGCATCCAACAAATATTATGGCTATGCTACTATATCTCATCTGATTAATTTTGATTTGGTTACCTGAGCCTGCTAGGCTCTTATGATGGAGGCCCCCAGCAGATTCAACCTGTCGTCTATCCGTTCATATCCCCTATCGATCTGTTCAATATTGTGGATGGTGCTGGTTCCATCGGCACTCATGGCAGCAATAAGCAATGCCACACCTGCCCTGATATCCGGCGAGCTCATGTCTGTGGCCCGTAGTTTCATTGCATTGTTCATACCGATCACCGTGGCCCGGTGCGGATCGCACAAGATAATCTGGGCGCCCATGTCGATAAGTTTATCCACGAAGAAGAGGCGGCTCTCAAACATTTTCTGATGGATCAGTACACTCCCTTTCGCCTGGGTTGCTGTAACAAGGATTACACTGAGCAGGTCGGGGGTTAGTCCCGGCCAGGGTGCATCCGAGATAGTCATGATCGCACCGTCAATGAATGTTTCAATTTCATAATGGTCCATGGAAGGGATATACAGGTCATCTCCCCTTCTTTCAACCTGGATTCCCATTCGTTTGAAGGATGATGGAATGATGCCCAGTTCATCGTAGGCCACATCCCTGATCAACAAATCAGACCTGGTCATGGCCGCCATGCCAATAAAACTTCCTATCTCGATCATATCGGGCAGGATCCTGTGTTTCGTTCCACCAAGGTTATTCACGCCGTGTATGGTGAGCAAATTGGATCCGATCCCTTCGATCTTTGCCCCCATCTTCAGCAGCATTTTGCAGAGTTGCTGCAAGTATGGTTCACAGGCTGCATTGTAGATGGTGGTAGTACCCTTTGCAAGTGTGGCAGCCATAACAATGTTGGCCGTTCCGGTCACGGAAGCCTCGTCCAGCAGCATATAGGTGCCCTTCAGGTTTTTTCCTTTCACCTCGAAGCAGGATCGTTTGGCATCAAATTCAAATGTTGCCCCCAGTTCCCGGAAACCGATAAAATGTGTATCCAGTCTTCTTCGTCCGATCTTATCGCCTCCCGGCTTGGGAATAAATGCAATACCGAACCTGGCCAGCAGGGGCCCTACCAGCATAACCGATCCACGAAGTTCTGTTGATTTTGCATAATAGGCATGACTTTCCAGGTATGCAAGATTGACCTGATCCGCCTGGAAGGTATAGGTTTTGTTGCCAAGCTGTTCGATTTTTACCCCCAGATCACTGAGCAGTTCGATCAGCTTCAGCACATCACTGATTATCGGAATATTCTCAATGGTAATTTTTTCTGGTGTCAGCAGTACTGCACAAAGTACCTGGAGTGCCTCGTTCTTTGCTCCCTGCGGAACGATCTCCCCTGAAAGTTGTCTGCCACCTTCAATAATAAATTTGCTCATAGCAGGATTTATTATCTCTTTTTGCCCCCTGTCTTTTTCTTTCTTGCATTTTTCGCAAGAATATCACGTGTTTCGGGTAGTTCAAGGGACGGATCGAGCTCTAAACGGTTTCCGGAAAGTGTTTTCAGGTCATCAAATATCTCTTTGTCATCAACAGCTTCCCTGTTCCATGTAAGGTATGACTTTTTCATATGGTAGGCGATCATCTTCACAAGATCCCGCTTCTCTTCTCCTTCTTCCATCTCAACTGCCTTGTCGATCATCAAAACGATGGAGTGGCCATAATGCTTGAACCGGATTTTCTTCTGGTTATAGGGAATCTTTTTGGGTTTCTCCTTGAGCAGTTCCGGGGTGGGTGTCTCATAGGGTGAGTCTATATCCAGTTTAAAATCTGAAATGATTGCCAGATGATCCCACAGTTTATGTTTAAAATCGGCCACGTCCCTGAGATGCGGGTTCAAATTCCCCATTACAGCGATGATGGTTTTGGCTGCTTTGTTTCGTTCCTCCCTGTCCTCGATGGTGAGGATGTGGTCAATCATTTTCTGAATGTTCCGTCCGTATTCGGGCAGGATAAGTTTTGTTCTCCTGCTGTTATAATCGTATTCCATTAAATTTATTTATTGCACAAAAGTAATCCTTTTAATCCTTAAATTAAAACTTCCGGCTGGAATTGGCTAATCAATCACCACGAATGAACCCTTAATCTTCCACTATCCGTAGTTTTGCAAACTTCAACAACAACTGTTTCTTCCCGATGGGGAAATGCACGGTTGCCTTGGTATTGGGACTGACGCCTTCAATTTGAATAACCTCCCCCACCCCGAACCGCGGATGTTCCACCTTCATTCCAACTTCCACATTTTCCAGCGTTGCAGGGGTTCCCTGCGACAACGTGGCCCTGGACATGTTAAGTAGTTGCTTATCTCCCAATGTCTCCCTCGATTTTTTTTGCAGTGTGGGATATTTTCCTCCAAAACCCGTTGGTTTGGTATGCGAACTTTCCGGTTCACTCACCTGGGGTATAACCGGGAAGAAGTCGTGGGGCAACTCAACAAAATCGCGCTGGATCTCTTTAATAAAGCGGCTGGGCGTTGTGATCGTCTCCAGTCCCCAACGATACCTTTTTCCGGCAAAAGTGATGGTAGCCGTTTTTTCGGACCTGGTAAGAGCCACATAGAACAGCCTTCGTTCCTCCTCCAAACCTTTCATGTCGCCTGTATTCATGGATGATGGAAACAGTTCCTCTTCCATTCCGGCAATGAATACATGCCTGAACTCAAGTCCCTTGGATGCATGAACGGTCATGATACTTACCTTGTTGATATCCTCGTCCGACTCATTATCTGCATCGGTCAACAGGGTCACGTCCTGCAGGTAGGTAGCCAGGGTAAGGTCCTCTTCCGACTCCAGGTTGTCGGTATAATCCTTGATGCCGTTTAACAGCTCCTCGATATTCTCATACCTGCTCACCGCCTCTGGTGTTTTCTCCGACTTCAGATCAGCCATGATACCCGATCTGTTCGCGATGGTATAGGCCAGATCGAATGCTTCCATCTCGTTCAGTTTCGCCATGAAATCTTTGATCATCATGGTAAATTGGTTCAGCTTTGACAGGGCTCCCTGGTTCAGGTCCAGGTTCATCTGTCCCAGATGGGAAAGAACCTGCCAGATTGATGTATCCAGCTTATCCGCATATTCCATGATCTTTGTAACGGTTGTTTTACCGATCCCCCTGAGCGGATAGTTGATGATACGTTTCAGCGACTCATCATCATTTGGATTTACAATGATCCTGAAATAGGCGAGCAGATCTTTGACCTCCTTGCGCTGGTAAAATGATACCGATCCATAGACCTTGTAAGGAATATTCAATTTCCGGAGGCTCTCCTCAAATATCCTGGACTGCGCATTGGTCCGGTAAAGGATGGCAAAATTCTTGTAATCCAACTGTTCATTGAACCTGATTTCAGCAATTGAATTTGCAACCACGAATCCCTCTTCCCTGTCATCCCTGAGCTTCAGTACCTTTATTTTCTCACCCGGTTCTTCCTTTGAGTATACCGTTTTCTGTATCTGCTCCTTATTTTTGGCAATAATGCTGTTAGCGGCATTCACGATCGCCTGGGTTGACCTGTAATTCTGTTCCAGTTTAAACAGTTTGTAGTCGGGGTAATCTTTTCTGAAATTCAGAATATTTTCAATTCTCGCTCCCCGGAAGGAGTAGATACTCTGTGCATCGTCGCCAACAACACAGATGTTCTGGTGCACCGCGGAAAGTTGTTTGATGATCAGGTACTGGGAGTAGTTTGTGTCCTGGTACTCATCCACCAATATATAATCGAACGTATTGCGGTATTTATCCAGAACTGCAGGAAAGTCGCGGAACATGAGATTGATCTGCAGCAGCAAATCGTCGAAATCCATGGAACCGAATTTTTTGCATCGCTTGGTATAGTGGGTGTAAATCTCCCCCATCTGTGGCCTTCGTGTGGCCAGATCCTTCACCCTGATCTCATTATTGGTTTTATATACATCCGGGGTAATGAGGTTGTTTTTTGCATAGGAGATACGGCCAAACACTTCTGCCGGTTTGTATATTTTATCGTCCAGTTTCAAATCCTTAATGATTTGTTTTACCAGGTTCCGGGAGTCGATGGTATCGTAAATTGTAAAGTCGGGTGGATATCCCAGCACATCTGCTTCACGACGCAATATCCGTGCAAAAATTGAGTGGAAGGTACCCATCCATAGCTGCCTTGCCAGCGCAGGGGATACCAGGGCAGCCACCCGTTCCTTCATGGACTTTGCAGCCTTGTTTGTAAATGTGAGGGCCAGTATTCTGTTGGGTGGTACCCCCTGCTCCAGCAGGTAAGCAACCCTGTATGTAAGTACGCGTGTCTTCCCCGATCCGGCTCCGGCTACCACAAGAGACGGTCCCCGGTAATTCTCAACTGCCTCACACTGAGGTTTATTCAGTTCTTTTAAATATTCCTTCAATCTCTGTTTTTTTAGGTCGGCTAAGTTAGTATTTGACAGGAGGAATCTCTTGTTAAATTACAAGATTTTATCCACATTTTGTGAATAATCTGAATTGTGTAACTGCAGACTTTCCACCACTCAATAGTTTGCTTCTAACTCCGTGACACCTCACCCCCCGGCCCCCTCTCCACGTGGAGAAGGGGAGGGCGCTTCGATTTATATTCAGGGCATTCACCGTAAGGGACTTTTTTTAACCAGTAGAGTTAAGGGAGTTTTTTTTACCATAGAGTTAATAAAGTTTAAAATTATCATGTATCCATTTACTCAAGAGCTTGCTCAAACCTTTGTAGCACCTCACCCCCCCGGCCCCCCTCTCCACGTGGAGAAGGGGGAGGCGCTTCGTTTTATATTCAGGGCATTCACCGTAAGGGACTTTTTTTAACCAGTAGAGTTAAGGGAGTTTTTTTTACCATAGAGTTAAAGGAGTTTAAAATTATCCTGTATCCATTTACTCAAGAGCTTGCTCTCTGTCCTCTGTGGTTTAAATAAAAGGCTCATGCGATGAAAACCGGCCCCATCTGACACATCCCGGTTCAGACTTCCTCCGTGGTTAATAAAAAGTCTCTTACGATGCACTCGACCATAATGATCCACCCACTCCAAGTACTCCAAGTACTCCAAGTACTCCAAATACTCCAAGTACTCCAAAGTACTCCTCCCTGTTAATGTGACGAACCATTAAAATATCTGTTCCTGACAGAAAGAAAATTGCTCCTTTCATCGAAAAGTTGCATTTTTGTGACATTCTGCGGGATATATAATAATCTGCTCTTTTAACGTTTATTTAAGTAAACCTTAAATTCCTTGAAAACCGGATCGACATATCAGTATTTTACATGGCTGCTTGCTGTTATAATGATGGCAGAAGTGAATATATCAGGGCAGATCACATCGCCCCAGGCTGATGCTGAAAAGTCGCTCTCCTACCCTGTTCATCCAGGCTCAGACCCGTTATTTGTCTTCTACCAGTCCAACGGAACCTATCGTCCCGGATCGCTTGTTGCCGCTTTTCCCGAACCGGGTACCTATGATTTTGTATGGACCCTGTATGATCCGGGAGCCGACGGATTTACCATTCCCGTTAAATCGGAAATCGGTACTGAAACCTCTTCGGTCACGGGACTTGGAGAAGGCGGGTACATGGTACAGATAAGCAATGGCCTTGATGTGGACACCTCCTTTCTGGCCTGGATAATGCTCGATAGCCTGGTGGTATGGACCGAAAAAAATGCTGACGGCAAACTGGAATCATTCAGATCGGGCTGCAGTGACGGAAATTATGTGATCATTGCCGGAGGGGTTGACCTGGATACCTATTACTATTACGATCCTGACTCACATGAAGCGGTACTATATGAAAATGATTTTGACATCCAGTGGACCAGCGACAATCCCGACCTCACCATTTACAACCCCACAGACAAAACAAAAATGGGCGCCAACTTCTCACAGTATCCTCCCTACAGGGATACGTATTATATCCTTACCGCCTCCGACAGCCTGGGGATGACTGAGGTCGACTCGGTTCTGTATGATACGAAACATACCAGGGCTGAATTCACGGTAGAATATCAGGACAAGGTAACACTGAATTGGGAGCCTGACCTGACTACTGGATTTGAAAAAGATAAAGGCAGTATGGATGCTCCGTTGTCGGTCCGTTTTACCAATGAATCGGAAAATGGCTTCGAATTTACATGGGTCTACCTGGATACTACCGAAGAGGTTACCGGAATCTCCTACAAGGAATTTGACCATACCCCGGATCTGAATTTTGAACCGGAATTTACCTATTACAGAGCAGACAGGACCTATTATCCTTACCTGGTTTCTGTAAGTGATGCCGGATGTGTCGATACCTTCCACCTGGAAGACGGAATCAGGGTGGTACCTTCAGATTTGGCTATCCCGAATGTTTTCACTCCCAACGGGGATGGAACAAATGATGTATTTAATTTTAAACACCAGTCGTTGAAGGAGTGCAGGATAACCATCTCCGATCGATTCGGGAGAGTGGTTTACAGGAAGAGAATTGACAATATTTATGAATGGGAAGGATGGACAGGCACTGTACTGAATTCTGACCGGGATGCTCCGGAGGGACAGTATTATTATGTTGTTGAGGGAATAGGATATGACCATGTGGAATATAAAGATCCCAATTTCCTGGAGCAAAGAAAGCTGGACAGGCAGCAGAACACAGGCGGAGGGAATGGTGAGGAAACCCAAAGCCAGAATCTGTATACAGGATGGATATACCTCTTCCGGAAGATAGGAGCGTACTGACCCGACCGGTTTCAATAATTACAAACAATGAGATTTCTCAGAATTGTGATCATTATAATCATCCTGCTGGTTCTGGGAGGATTTTTCTATTTTACGTTCGACAATGACCCACAACAGATCCTGCTTGAATCGTTCGGACAATGGGATACCCGGTATCTCCTGATAATTTTTGTGGTATTCGCCCTCACACTGGTAAGCACACTTACCGGGTTACCGGTGCTGTATCTGAGCGTTGCCCTGGGATTTTTTCTGAAATTTTTACCTGCGTTTCTCTTTGCCTGGGCCATCAACCTCATCGCGGTGATGGCTACCTATATTGTGGTAAAGCGGGTATATTACAACTATTTTAAAGAGAAATTCGGAAAGAAAAAATTAATCAAAGGGATCAACAAACGAATCAAAAAATATGGATTCTGGACCATCACCTTTTCAAGGGGGGTATATTTTATCCCTACCAACCTCATTAATTTTAGTTTTCCACTCAGTAAAATTACAGCAAGGCAATATCTTACAGGCACCATGACAGGGCTGATCCCTGAGTGCCTGGTGAATGTCTCCACAGGATACCTGCTTAGACATGAATTGCAACTCATGGGTACTTCCGGCCAACCATATCTGCGGATTATAATTACAGGTACAACACTGGCGATGCTGGCCACCTTACTCATCCTCTTACGTTACCGAAGGAAGAGACTCGATAAAGCGCGGCTGAACAAATTTGTACCTTTGCTGGATGAAAGTTAACTGCTGTTCGACAATCCTGTCAATTTGTCAAATTTCTCATGTTGGCAGCATATTTGACAACAATAAAGTGATTTTCTATGATTTAAAGTTTAATTAGATATGGCAAAAAAATCGCAAAAAGCTGAATACCAAAAGGAACCAAAGGATAAAAAGGTGGTTGAAGAAGTGTCGCAGGAGCAACAGGAAGTGAAAGATACCGACTCAGGCAAAGGGGAGGAACCTGTTGCGGAGAAAAGTAAAGAAGTAGATTTGGAAGAAAAACTGGCAGAATTGCAGGACAAATACCTACGGTTGTCAGCAGAATATGACAATTACCGAAAACGAACGCTGCGTGAAAAAATGGAATTGCAGGAGGGAGCCAGGGAAGATATACTGGTAAATTTTCTGCCGGTGGTGGATGACCTGGAGCGGGCAATGGGCTCAGTGAAGGACGCCAAAGATATCCATGCTGTGAAGGAGGGCATGGAACTTATCTATACAAAATTCACCAAGTACCTGCATCAACAAGGCGTGAAGGAGATAGAGGCATTAAACCTGGAACTGAATACCGATCAGCATGAAGCAATCACCAAGATACCGGTTGAGAGCAAGAAGAAAAAGGGGAAAGTTGTAGATGTGATAGAGAAAGGGTACATGCTCAGAGACAGGGTAATCCGATTTGCAAAAGTAGTAATTGGGGAATAATATAATGGGGAAAAAAGATTATTACGAAATATTAGAGGTATCAAAAAGTGCTTCACAGGATGAGATTAAGAAAGCTTACCGAAAGCAGGCGTTGAAATACCACCCGGATAAAAACCCGGGAGATTCGACGGCCGAAGATAAATTCAAGGAAGCGGCAGAGGCATATGAAGTACTGCGGGATGAAGAAAAACGCAGTAAATACGATCGTTATGGCCATGCTGCATTTGATGGTGCCGGTGGTTTCGGTGGTGGCGGCATGACCATGGATGACATCTTCTCGCAATTTGGTGACATATTCAGCGGTTTTGGTTTTGGTGGTTTTGGTGGTTTTGGTGGGGGAACTACCGGACGGCGCGGGATCAACAAAGGGTCAAACCTGCGTGTGAGCGTAAAGCTTTCACTTTCCGATATTGCCAGGGGTGTTGAGAAGAAGATCAAGGTTAAAAAATATACGTCCTGTGAGTCGTGTGGCGGAAACGGGGCAAAAAACGGCACAGCCACCAGCTCTTGCAGTACCTGTCATGGTGCAGGTCATGTTACCCAGGTAACCAACACTTTCCTCGGACAAATGCAAACACAGTCAACCTGTCCGACCTGCCGTGGTGAAGGAAAGATGATAAGTGAAAAATGTGAAGCATGTTACGGCGAGGGCATTATCAAAAACGATGAGGTGATCAGCATCAATATACCCGCAGGTGTTTCTGAAGGGATGCAACTGAAGGTTAGTGGAAAGGGTAATGCACCAAGGCGTGGCGGTATCAATGGAGATCTGATCGTGGTAATAAAGGAAGAGCAGCATAACGAGTTGATGCGCGACGGAAATGATTTGGTTTACCATCTTTTTCTCAGTGTTCCGCAGGCCATTTTGGGAGAAACCGTTGAAATCCCCACCATCGAATCGCGTGTCAAGATCAAGATTGATCCGGGTACCCAGCCAGGGAAGATATTACGACTCCGGGGAAAAGGGGTACCGGATGTGAATGGATATGGAAAAGGAGACCTCCTTGTGAATATCAATGTATGGATACCGAAGACCCTGAATGCCGACGAAAAGAAGGTAATTGACAAGTTGAACGGTGCTGAAAATTTTGAACCACAGCCACAAGCCAGTGATAAGGGCTTTTTTAACCGTATGAAAAACTTTTTTGAATAACTTGACCCATGAACAAGCTTACCACGGAAAACATTGTAAAGGATTTCCAGGGCCACCGCGCACTTGACAATGTTTCCATAACTGTGCCCAAGGGCAGTATTTTCGGACTGCTCGGGCCCAACGGAGCAGGCAAGACCACACTTATCCGCATTATTAACCAGATCACCGCCCCCGATACCGGCACCATCATTTTCGACGGGAAACCCCTGAAGCGGGATGATGTGTTCAGAATCGGATACCTCCCTGAAGAGCGGGGACTTTATAAAAAAATGAAGGTTGGCGAACAATCGTTGTACCTGGCACAGCTCAAAGGGCTGAGCAATGCAGAGGCCAGAAAAAGGCTGAAATACTGGTTTGAAAAGTTCGATATCGGAGGGTGGTGGAACAAGAAGGTTGAAGAACTATCCAAAGGGATGCAACAGAAGGTGCAGTTCATTACAACAGTACTCCATGAACCCGAACTGTTAATCTTCGACGAGCCGTTCAGCGGATTCGATCCCATCAATGTAAACCTGCTGAAGAAAGAGATCCTGCAGCTAAAGGAAAATGGTGCCACCATCATTTTCTCCACGCACAACATGGCATCCGTGGAAGAACTCTGCGACCACATCTCTCTGATCAATGATTCCAGGACCCTGCTGGCAGGAGAGGTACGTGAAGTAAGAAACAAATTCAGCTCTGATGTGATCAGTGTCGGTTTTGAAGGAGATCCGGAGAAGATCAGGCAAAACCTGGACAGCAGATTCGAGGTGCTGGAGATCAAGGAGAACGGCATTGGAAAGGAGGCACGAATAAAACTACCGGAGGATGCAAAACCAAATGAACTAATTAACGCGCTGGTTAAAATTACAAGCATCCATTCGTATAACGAGGTGATTCCCGGAATGAATGATATTTTCATCCAGGTGGTCGAATCTGCATCTGAAAATAAGCAAAGCAACAGCCATGAATAAGATTAGCCTGATCATTAAACGGGAATACTTAACCCGTGTCCGGAAAAAGTCGTTTATTATCATGTCAATCGTTGGGCCATTGCTTTTTGCAGCATTGATGGTCCTCCCTGCATTGCTGGCCAACCTGGAAGACAAGGAGGTTAAAAATATCGCTGTGATTGACGAATCACTGGTACTTACCTCATACGCCAACGGGAAGCTGGTGAGCGTAATTCCTGAAACAGAATTCCTTAAGTTCAGTGCACTCGATGATGTGGACCTTAAAGTACTTCAGGAAAATTTTGCCAATACGGGATACTACGCGGTATTGTTCATCCCTTCCAACATTCTGAATTCAGAAAGGGCCATTCTCTATTCCGACAAACAGCCCAGCCTGGATGTCTCCTCCCATATCAGGAATGCCATGGAGAAAGAGATTGAAAACATGAAGCTTATCGCGAACGATATTGAAAACCTGGAGCAGATCCTGCAGGAGATTGAGACCAATATCAAGGTATCGAATATTAAATGGACAAAGAGTGGGGAGGCAAAAAAGAGTAATACGGGACTTGTCATGGGAATCGGGTATGCATCCGGATTGTTGGTCTACATGTTTATCTTCATTTATGGTTCCATGGTTATGCGCGGGGTGATCGAAGAGAAAACCAGCCGGATCGTGGAGGTGATTGTAAGCTCCGTAAGGCCATTCCAACTGATGATGGGAAAGATCATTGGTGTGGGGCTTGTAGGTCTGACACAATTTGTAATCTGGGTGGTATTTACCGGGGTTCTTGTTGTGGGTGCATCGGCCGTGTTTGGTACGCAAATGCAGCAGAATACGCCTGTTGAGCAGTTGTCGGGAAACGAACTGTTCAGCCAGCAGGCAGAAGCTTCAGAGGCCATGGAGGAATTTACGGGAAATGACGACTTCCTGTTGGATATTATGGGTTCATTCGAATCTATAGAACCTGGAAAAATACTGATAGCTTTCCTGTTTTTCTTCCTTTTCGGCTTCCTGATGTACGGTTCCCTGTTCGCCATCATTGGATCGGCGGTGGACAATGAAACAGAGACCCAGCAATTTATGCTGCCGGTAACACTTCCCCTGATACTGGGGATCGTACTCATGGCCAATGTAATGAATAATCCAGACGGACCACTTGCCTTCTGGTTCAGTATGTTTCCCCTGACCTCCCCGGTTATCATGATGGTAAGGATGCCTTTTGACGTGCCGGTATGGGAACTTTTGCTTTCCGCATTCCTGCTCATCATAACCATCCTGGGTGCGATCTGGATGGCGGGAAAAATTTACAGGACAGGAATACTGATGTACGGAAAAAAGGTAACATATAAGGAGTTGTGGAAATGGCTCAGATATAGGAACTGATCATGCGTGCAGCAATATTTGATTTCGGGACCAACACCTTCAATCTGCTGGTAGCAGAAAAGAGCGGCGACGGTTTTCGTATCCTCTACTCAGGTAAACAGCCGGTAAAGCTGGGTAAAGGGGGGATCAACGACCGCAACATCACTCCGGAAGCCATGGAACGTGGCTACAGGGCCATTGCCAACCATTTCAAAACTATTGAAACTTTCGGAGTCTCCGATATACACGCCTACGCCACTTCAGCCATACGCAATGCCGGAAACGGAAAGGTGTTCGCGGAAGAGATCCATCGACGGTTCGGGTTCTCCCTGAACATTATCGCCGGTGATGAAGAGGCTGCCCTGATCTACGAAGGGGTCAGGGAATCGGTCAGATTCGGGGACGAAACAGCCATGATCCTGGATATCGGGGGCGGCAGCAATGAATTTATTATCTGCCATGCCGGGGGTATCCTCTGGAAACAAAGTTTCGAACTGGGGATGGCCAGAATCATTGAAATGTTCACCATTTCAGACCCGATCACTTCCACTGAAGCCAACCGGATTGAAATGCATTACAAGGCTGAACTAAAGCCGTTGTTGGTACAGGCGGAGAAATATAATCCAACTTTATTGGTAGGTGCATCAGGTACCTTTGATACCATCGCAGCCATGGCCCAACACCGGTATAAAAATATGTACCATACAGACGATTCCTCCAGGGAAGTGTCCCTTGAACATTTCAGGGAATTACTCGACCTTATACTAACTTCCACGACCAAAGAAAGGTTATTGATGCCCGGGATGGAACCTGTGAGAGTGGAAATGATCGTTCCGGCGATGATTTTTATTAATTTTGTGATCAACAAATGTAACCTGGTATCCATAAGACAAACCAATTATGCATTGAAAGAGGGTGTGATGTCACGGCTGATCAAATAATAAACTGAAAATATGTCAAAAATTCTTGTTATCGACGACGAAAAGAGTATCAGGAACGCTCTTCTGGAGATACTTACCTACGAACAATTTGAAGTAGCACTTGCCGAGAACGGCCCGGAAGGACTGGAGAAGTTTACGGAAGATAATTTTGACATCGTCCTGTGCGACATAAAAATGCCGGAGATGGACGGGATCGATGTGCTTGAAAAGATCATCGAAACAGGCAAGGATGTGCAGGTGATCATGATCTCGGGGCACGGAAACGTTGAGAATGCAGTGGATGCGATCAAGAAAGGTGCATACGATTTCATCGAAAAACCACTGGACCTTAACAGGCTGCTGATCACTGTAAGAAATGCACTGGACAACCGGTCATTGGCCACTGAAAACAAAGTACTTAAGAAAAAGGTGAACAAAGCCTATGAGATGGTTGGGAATTCACCTGCCATCGGGAAGGTGAAGGAGATGATTGAACGGGTGGCCCCTACCGATGCGCGTGTGCTGATCACCGGATCCAACGGCACAGGAAAAGAACTGGTGGCACGCTGGCTCCATGAAAAAAGCAACCGGGCAAATGGCCCTTTCATCGAAGTAAACTGTGCGGCTATTCCATCGGAATTAATTGAAAGTGAACTATTCGGCCACGAAAAGGGAGCCTTCACCTCCGCCATCAAGCAGAGAAAAGGCAAATTTGAACAGGCCGATGAAGGAACCATCTTCCTGGATGAGATTGGCGACATGAGCCTGTCGGCCCAGGCTAAGGTGCTTCGGGCGCTGCAGGAAAATAAAATATCCAGGGTTGGAAGTGACAAGGACATCAATGTGAATGTGCGTATCCTGGCTGCCACGAACAAAAACATAAAGGAGGAGATCGCCAGATCCACTTTCAGGGAGGACCTGTACCACAGGTTAAGTGTAATACTGATTCATGTACCTGCGCTTAACGAAAGACTGGAAGATATTCGGGTGCTGGCCGATCACTTCAACCAGCAGATCTGTGAAGAGTATGGCATTTCTCCCAAAGAGATTACCCCCGAGGCCATAGAAGCGTTCAAATCCATTAACTGGACAGGTAACATCCGTGAATTCAGGAATGTGCTGGAACGGCTGGTGATCATGTGCGACCAGAAGATTGATGGCAAGGATGTAAAGGCCTTTGCGAGGCCGATTTCCAGTTAGGGGTTGTTGGGCTTGGAGAGAGGTTTTTGACGTAACATGAGAGGGTGCAGGTATTCATTCTGCGTGACTTTTTTTAACCACATAGTTACGGGAGAAGCAAGCTTGCGCAGCATTTTGATACCAATAATTCACCCCATTGGTACCAAAGAACCCCCATTCACCCCATAATCCGGTATTAATGTATCTCAATCGGTGTAATGGCCATACATTCGTGGTGTAAAAGTTAAATTACATTTAAACCTAGACCATGAAGTCATTTAGAATTGGAGATCTGGAGATACGCATTCCTATTGTACAGGGAGGCATGGGCGTTGGCATTTCAATGTCAGGACTGGCCTCGGCAGTTGCAAACATGGGCGGGATCGGAATTATATCAACAGTTGCCATCGGGCTCACCGACAGGGAGGCCATGAAGAATTATAAGAAGCGGAACATAGCGGTGTTGCAGCGGGAGATCCGTAAGGCACGGGAACTCTCTGCCGGGGTACTGGGTGTGAACATTATGGCGGTGCTGACCGACTTCTCGGAGATGGTGAAAACTTCCATTGAGGAGGGTATTGATATTATCTTCTCCGGTGCCGGTCTTCCGCTGGATCTTCCAAAATACCTTACCGAGGGGTCGAAAACAAAGCTTGTTCCCATCGTCTCTTCGGGCAGGGCTGCCAATATAATAGCCACCAAGTGGAAACAAAACTACGACTACCTTCCGGATGCCTTTGTGGTTGAAGGGCCAAAGGCCGGGGGTCACCTGGGTTTCAAGGCTAATGCACTGGATGAGATCGGCAATACCCTTGAGAACCTGGTGGATGAGGTACTGAAGGTGGCGCGGGATCTGAAGGAGCGGTTCAACAAGGATGTCCCGGTGATTGCAGCAGGTGGAATCTACAGCGGGGACGACATTTACAAGATTATTGAGCAGGGTGCTTCTGCCGTTCAGCTGGGTACCCGTTTTGTCGCTACCGAGGAATGCGATGCTGCACCTGAATTCAAGAATGCCTTTATAGCGGCAAAGGCCGAAGATATACAAATCATAAAGAGTCCTGTGGGAATGCCTGGCAGAACCATCTTCAATAATTTCCTCGAGGAGGCGGTGAAGGGCAACAGGCGTCCAAAAGTCTGTATGCACCACTGCATTAAATCGTGCGATCCGAAAACCACCTCCTACTGTATTGCCGATGCACTGTTTCAGGCCTATAAAGGAAACCTGAATGACGGTTTTGTCTTTACCGGAACCAATGCCGGGAGAATCGAAAAGATCTCCACGGTGAAGGAGCTGATCAATGAGCTGGTGACGGAGTATGAGGTATCGGAGAAAGCAAGCATAGAAAGTACTGTTAATGCGGTGTTGAACAGCACATCTGCCGACCATTTACCTGGTAACAACGGGGAGCAGGATAGGGAGATATAACCCTTTGACAAATCCTATAATCCAATCGTCTATAATGAATAGTTCACCCGAAAGATCGGTATAAATAAGCGGATTATTCAGACAGTAACTATATCGGTAAACCCATATCCGATAGCTATCGGATCAGAGATTTTCTTCCGATTTTTCAATGACCAGGATCCAACCCAATTCAAGAACTTCTATACCCACTAAGGCAGTAATTTTTCTTTTTACTCGCGGCTTGTTTATTTTCATTTAAGCTCGTGCGTCCTTCGGGATGCAATTGACCTTCTTTTTTCAATTCAAAAAACTCAGTTGAAAAAAAGAAAAAAGCCAGCCCGTTTAACAGAGCTAAGCATTTTAAAGCTTAGGAAACTTGCAAAGCCCGCGGGGGAAGGTCTTTTGGAACGGAAATTGATGTTATATGAAAATAGTGTATTTTTGTTGAAAACAGTAAATAATTGTCATGACACGCATTGTAATCGACATACCGGACAGTAAGGTGGGATTCTTTATGGAGCTTATTAAAAACCTGGGGATAAAAAAAGTGCAGAAGCTTTCCGATCAGCAAAAAAGCTTTGTCGATGACCTGCAACACTCCCTGGAACAGGTAAAACAACACCAGGAAGGAAAAATCAAACTCCCACCGGCTGAAGATTTCCTCAATGAGCTATAAGATCCTGGTCACCGATGGCTTTAAAAAGCAGGCTAAAAGCATTGCTAAAAAGCACCGATCCCTGAAATCGGACCTGGAAAAACTAATCACCTCTCTCAAGGAAAATCCCCTGCAGGGTGAACCACTCGGAAAAGATTGCTACAAAGTCCGCATGGCAATAACCTCCAAAGGAAAGGGTAAATCCGGTGGATCCCGGGTGATTACCTGTGTAAAAGTGGTTAACCAAACAGCCTACCTGCTAACGATTTACGATAAATCTGAAAAGGAAAGTATTTCTGATAAAGAACTTGACGAACTGCTGCATTTGGCTGGCTTATTATAAAACATCATTAAATCTCAGCTTTCTGGGGCTTGTATAAGCCCCTTAGCATATCGGACATAATTATAATTTACTTTTTGGTGTCTGTCCATACTGTCCGTTATCTGCGTTATGCTAGTCAGGTAATTGCTGATTTACCTAAGTAAACTCCGCATTTACCATCTACACTTGCCCCGTTTAAGCAAGAGGCAGACATTGATCTCGAACATTATGATCCAGCCACTTGACTCTACCTGGTAGCTTATTATCAGGATGACCCGGGAAGTTTCAGGAAATTCTTTATATTTTTACCTAAATTTTCATTTATGGCGAAGAAAGTTTATGTGGGAATGAGCGCTGACCTGATTCATCCCGGTCACCTGAATATTATAAAAGAGGCAACCAGGCTTGGCGATGTGATCATCGGTCTGCTTACCGACAAAGCAATTGCCAGCTACAAACGGCTTCCCTCCCTTAAATACGAGCAACGCAAAATTGTCATAGAAAACATCAAAGGGGTAAGTGAAGTGGTTCCGCAACAGGAGCTGGATTATGTCCCCAATTTGCGGATGATCAAACCCGATTACGTGGTTCATGGAGATGACTGGAAGAAGGGTGTACAGCAGCAGGTAAGGCAACGGGTTATCGATACCCTGAAAGAGTGGGGCGGAGAGCTCCACGAGGTTCCCTATACACAGGGTATCTCATCCACCCAGTTGAACCAGAGCCTGAAAGAGATTGGGACAACCCCTGAGGTGCGCATGGAACGTCTTCGCCGGCTAATAGAATCAAAACCCATTGTAAAAGTGCTTGAGGCACACAATGGCCTTACCGGGTTAATTGTTGAGAACATATCGGTTGAACAGGATGGTCGCCGTAAGGAATTTGATGCCATGTGGCTCAGCAGCCTTACCGATTCAACTGCGAAAGGGAAACCCGATATTGAAGCGGTGGATGTAACCTCCAGGCTCCACGGTCTGAATGATATTCTTGAAGTTACCACCAAGCCTATCATATACGATGGCGATACGGGAGGTATACCTGAGCATTT
>JBBDIE010000056.1:17873-36528 GCA_040880545.1 Bacteroidales bacterium
GAGATTCTGGAGTTCTGCAAAAGATACAGCAAACTCCACAAACGTGTCCCCCTGGTGGCTGTTCCGTCGAGCTATAACCACCTGTACGAAAAACAGTTAATGGAAGCTGGTGTGAACATAGTTATCTATGCCAACCACCTGTTGCGCAGCGCTTACCCGGCCATGGTTGACGTGGCTAAATCGATTCTTACCAATGAGCGTTCCCTGGAAACGGATGACCGCTGCATTTCTATCAAAGAGATTCTTAACCTAATACCAGGTACCCGATAATGATCCGACCAGAAACATTTTATGGCTGGCTTGCCGGTAACAACATCGATTTCTTTTGCGGAGTTCCCGATTCCCTCCTGAAAGATATATGTGCATATATTACAGACAATACCCGGCGGAGCAACCACATAATTACAGCCAACGAAGGTAATGCCGTTGCCCTGGCTGCCGGCTACCACATGGCCACCCAAAAGATACCGTTGGTATACTTGCAGAATTCGGGCATGGGAAATGCCATTAATCCCCTGCTGTCGCTTACCGACAGGCAGGTATACAACATTCCCCTGTTGCTTATGATTGGCTGGCGGGGTGAGCCCGGCGTAAATGACGAACCGCAGCATGTTACCCAGGGGGAGGTAACCCTCCAAATGCTGGAAACATTAAGGATTCCTTATTGTATTCTGAGCCGGGATGAAGAGGAGGCCAACGCGCAGATACATCAGGCAATAGCCGAAACGGGCCGCACAAATGTTCCGTATGCCATTGTGGTCCGGAAGGCAACTTTTGAGAAGTACACCTTCCATGAAATCATTGCGTCAGACCTGGAACTTAGCCGGGAAGATGCCATAAAGCTGATATTGGATCAATTAACCGGCAATGAGGTTATTGTATCGACCACAGGCAAAACATCGCGTGAGTTGTTTGAGTGCAGAAGGGCCCTTGGTCAGCCCCACCATTCTGACTTTCTCACCGTGGGCTCCATGGGGCATGCCAGCCAGATTGCCCTTGGAATTGCAGTAAGCAGGCCCGGCAAAAAGGTCATTTGCCTCGATGGAGATGGTGCCCTCCTGATGCACATGGGAAGCCTGGCAATTACAGGTAATATTTCACCCAACAATTTTACCCATATTGTCATTAATAATGGAGCCCATGAATCTGTGGGCGGTCAGCCCACCGTCGGCTTCAACATTGATATTCCTTCCGTGGCCAGAGCCAACGGCTACCTGAGTGCAACCTCCGTATCAAATGCCAGCGGGTTAATTGATGCCCTGGCAGCCATCTCAAAAGATTCCTCCCCGGCATTGATTGAAGTGAAGGTGCGTGTAGGATCGCGGGATGATCTGGGTCGCCCTACCATAAAACCCGTTGATAATAAGAAGGATTTTATGAGAAACCTGGATTCGTGATGGTGCAGAAGGTTTACAGGAAAGATCAATTGGATGAACTTAGGGGTGCACTCGAGGCCACCGGAGCCGGGAAAATATTTGTGGTCAGGGGAGATCGGTCCTACGGAATATCAGGAGCAGAATCGTTTGTGAATAAGCTGTTGGGTAATTCGAAAGCTGATTCATTCCACAATTTTGACCCAAACCCTCAGTTGCATGACCTGGAAAAGGGAGTTGCCCGGTTTCGAAATGGCAATTACGAACTGATCCTGGCCATCGGGGGTGGCAGCGTGCTGGACATGGCCAAGCTCATCAGCGTTTTTGCCCACCACGAAACCGACATTATTGATGTTGTTAAAGGTAAATCTGCATTAACAGGTGGTAAGACCCCCTTGCTGGCCATTCCAACAACCGCCGGAACAGGTGCTGAAGCCACGAAATTCGCGGTACTTTACATTGATAAAACTAAGTACTCTGTTGAACATCCACTGATCCTGCCCGACCAGGTGTACCTCTCGCCTGATTTTTCAACAACAGCAGACCCATACCTAACTGCCTGTACCGGACTTGATGCTCTGTGCCAGGCCGTTGAATCCATTTGGAGCGTGAATGCTAATAGCGTGTCGGAGGAATTCGCTCTGCGCGCCGTTGAAATTATATGGGGAAATTTGCAGCAGGCAGTACTTCACAACAATGCTGCTGCCAGGGAAAATATGGTTGAGGCAGCATATCTTGCCGGACGGGCCATTAACATTACCAGGACAACGGCACCCCATGCACTTTCCTACCCTTTTACCAGTTATTATGGTATACCCCATGGTCATGCGGTGGCTCTTTCTCTTCCCTTCTTCTTAAATTTTAATTATTTGGTTACCAACGAAAACTGTACCGATAAAAGGGGAGTCAAAACCGTTAAGGAACGAATTGATAAGGTACTGAGGGTTTTAAAGGCGAATATCAGTGATGCCCCTACCCTTCTTACCGAATTATTTAGTAGCATTGGGGTCAATATTAACATCCATACACTGATTGATGGATTGGACCCCCGGATAATCATTGAACATGTGAATACTGAAAGGTTGACCAACAATCCCAGGATAGTTACTGAAAAAGATATACGGTCATTTCTTCAGGTTCAGAAAAAATAAAACATCTTGCAGATGAGTGCAATCATACTATATATCGACCCGGCTTCTACCAGTGCTTTACTCTATATCCTGGTGGCACTTCTGGCCACCCTTGTTTTCACGCTTCGCGGTTTCTTTTACAGGGTAAAGAACCTGTTGCTGGGAAAAGGTTTTGTGAATGGAAAGGATTTTGAAAAAGCGGATATCATATTTTATTCTGAAGGAAAACAGTACTGGCCGGTATTCCAGCCGATAGTCAATTCTCTGGGATCCAGGGGAGTGCCATGTGCATACCTGACCTCTGATAAGGATGATCCCGGGCTTGGGCACCAGGCGAAACATTTTGAATCCAGGTATATCGGAAACCTCACCATGACCTCGGTTTACCTGAACAGGTTAAAGGCGAAATTTGTTGGTATGACTACTCCCCAGCTGGATGTAATGATGCTCCGCCGTTCAAAAAATGTGCAGCATTATGGCCATATAATTCATGCCCCCATTGATATTTTCACCTACAGGAAATTTGCCTTTGATTACTACGACTCGGTATTCTGTTCAGGTCCGCATCAGATTGAGGGGATCCAGAAACTGGAGGAGCAGCGGGGAACAAACAAAAAGTTACTGCTTGAAACGGGACTGACCTACTACGATGTGATGATCGATGAAGTTAAAAAGATGTCCGTCCCCAAAAAGAAGAATCAGGTGGTTCTGGTCGCACCAACCTGGAAGGAGTATTCCATCATCAACCGGTTTGGTACCCGTTTTTTTGAATGCTTGTTGAAGGATAGCACATATCAGATTATCTTCCGGCCTCACCCCCAGAGTTATGTCAGTTTTCCAAAGCTCATGGATGAAATAGAAGATCACCTGAAGGATGAACCCCGGGTTACCATTGACAGGAACCAGCTTGGGACCGAAAGCATGGCCAGGTCGGACATGATGATCAGTGACCTGTCGGGAGTATTCTGGGACTACACATTTTTGTATTCAAAACCGGTACTCCTTCTTAAAACGGAATTCGATACCATTGAGGGATTTGAGGGGAGTGAACTCGACTATGAAATGTGGGAAATGCGGGAACGTGGCCGTTTAGGTAAAGAGTTTGATGAGAATGACCTCGACAATATCAGCACAATAGTAGGTGAACTTTTACAGAACCCCCCTTCCGTACAACTGGAAAAACTCAGAAAGGAATCGGTGTATAACTTCGGGCAAGCGGGGGAAGTGGCGGCCCGGCAGATTCTGGAAATTGTAAATAACAACATGGATGCCTGAAACCAAAAAAGGGATGGCAACAAAAAGTAAATTCTCACTTTCATGCAGATCTTTGAATTAATCATCTCCCCTTTTTTTTATATAGTTAAGCAGTTTTTCCTGCTCGGCTATCAGTTAACCGGTAATTATGGCATGGCGATCGTCTTGCTTAGCTTCGCCATTTCATTGATCCTGCTACCCATCTTTATCCTGATTGAACGGTCCAAGAAAAGGAACGATGTTGTTAAACGGCGGATGAAACCCTTGCTCGATGAGATAAAACGTTGCTACAGGGGCCAGGAGCGTTACTACTACATTCGTACCCTTCATCGCCAGCACGGGTTCAATTCATTAAAATCACTCGTCCCGGTACTGAGCCTGTTGTTGCAGATCCCATTCTTCATAGCGGCTTACCAGTTCCTGGAAAACTACGAACCGCTTGCGGGCCAGAGCTTCCTGTTTATCAGGGACCTGAGCGCCCCTGATGGACTGCTGGGTTCAATAAACATTCTCCCCATCATCATGACAATTGTGAACCTGTTCACTGCCTACTTTTATACCCGCAACGGAGATACTTCGGAACGCAGGCAAATGTTGGTAGTAGCAGGGCTGTTCCTGGTGCTGCTGTACAATTTTCCAGCGGGCCTGGTACTCTACTGGACCATGAATAATGTCTTCAGTTTCTTCAGACTCTTTGTTACCAACCGTGAGGTGTTTGGCAGCTTGGAAGGACCTGTAAAGTTCAACTTCCCGGCCATTCCCCAATTCCGGATACAACCGGTGGTATTCATCTCCCTGATTTTCTTAACGCTATACTTTTTCGTTGCGGGTAAATTGTACTACATAGACGATAACCAAATATTAATTGCAATCTCCCTGGTGTTCCTTGTAATCTGCCAGGTAGCCGGTTTCATATATTATATCCGGATCAGGAGTGGCACAAGCCTGGTTTTGTACCGGATTTCATCGATGTTGCTGTTGATTACACTCCTGTTTCAGGCTGTAAATGTGTATCTGTTTGTAAAAGGGGGCACTTTTTCTGCGCATATTTTTAATATTAATATCCTGTTTGCTGAAAGCCAGCTGGCGAATATCATCTACCCGGGTATGGCCTTCCTGATCATAACAATGCCCTACTATTTCAAACAGGAAACCATTAAGTTGTCAAGTACGAAAACCCCATCCCTGGTCATATATCTGCTGTCGGTAGCGTATCTTTTTGGATACATAATTCTTTGGAATCCGCTTATGGTTTATTCATCCTTCCCCGAGACATTCAGTTTTTCGGCGTTGGAACTTATGGGGAACAACCTGCCTGTGCTGTTACTGTTCCTCCTTGGTTCAATAAGCATCTTTTTTATTGCTCCCAAAAAATTCAGGTGGCTATTGGTAGTGGCAGCATTAACAACCGTAACTGTAGGTTTTATTCATAACACCCTTCTTCCCATCGGGATGGGTACATTGCAGGAGAATAAATTCGAAAAACAACAGGCCTTATTGGTCGCTCCCTATCTCTACCTGGCGGAGGGTTTATCCATTATCTTACTATTCACTGCCAGTGTTTTGGTTATATTAAGACAATATAAGAAGCAGGTCGTAATCGGACTTACACTGCTCAATATATTAATCGTTTCACAAAGTTTTTACAAGGCCGCATCATCCGGCAGCTTCACGAAGAGCGAGAACCTGTATCATAATTCCACAAACAGCATATCTTTCTCAAAAACCAGGCAGAATGTCGTATATTTTATTCCCGATATGTTTCAGGGTTGGGCCATGAACCGCATGATGAGTGAAAACCCTGAATTAAAAGAACAACTAAATGGATTTGTGTGGTACCCAAATGCGCTGGCTATTTCGCGGGTTACCAATACTTCGGTTGGACCTCTGCTTGGAGGACACAATTACGCGCCCGACATCCTGGACCTGGACAAGCAACGCACCATAGAGAAGAAATTGTCACAGGCAAAGAAGGATCTTTCAGAAGAGGCCAGACGACAGGGTTATTTATTTACGAGTACCCGCGTACCATATTGCAACATTGAAAATGAGTACTATGACACGTTTCTCCCGGAATGGCATGATGACTGGGATGTATACAACAATCAATTAGGCATCCGTGTGACTGAAGAGATAAACTATACATTACTATGTTATAATGCCCTCTTCTTTAGTGCACCGCTTGCTTTAAAGCCAAAAATATATAACAACGGACAGTGGTTATTCAGTCAGAAAAAGAGTGCGGGGAGAAATACAAGTACAAGTCTGAAACATCAATTCCTCAGGCTGCTGCCATTTATTTCTAACAACCAGTCGGATAAAGGGAACTTTGTGTTGATCTACTCCATGGTTTCACATTTTCCATGGAGTATTGTTAACGACAATGGAGCCATGAAACATGATGTATCGCCTTACGAGAACAATAAATGGATCATGGAAACACTTGAAGTATGGTTCGACTGGATGAAAAAGAATGGAGTGTACGATAACACCAGGATCGTTATTGTATCAGATCATGGAACGCATTGGAAAAGGTTTAACCGTGAGTTGGATATCGACAATCCCTTTAAAAACGCTGATAATGACAGGATCCCTCTGAATTATTTACTTGATTTGAACCCTGTAATTATGGTTAAGGATTATAACTCCAGCGCACAATTCTCGGAAGATTGGCGGTTTATGAGCAATATGGATGCGCCCGGCATCGCACTTGACGTACAAGACGCTTCAAAAGGCACACCTCCTGATTCGCGAACGCTCCCTGCCTTTGTTTCGTGGTGGACCCAGGACATGAATAACCGGACCAGTTTCTCCCTGGAACATAAATATATTGTGAAGGATAATATTTTTGATGGAAACAACTGGACCATGGTATGGGATAAGCACCTGGGCAAGTTAGATCCAGCAAAATAATAATGGTACTATTGGTTAGCACATACGTATGAACTTTATAGAATATATACTTGCCCCATTTGTCTTCATAATCAGGGAGGTGTTCCTGTTTAGCTACAGCCTCACCGGTAATTACGGGGTGTCTGTAATTCTGCTCAGCTTTTTTATATCACTGATCCTGCTACCCATCTTCATCCTGATTGAACGGTCCAAAAAAAGGAACGACGCAGTAAAGCTGAGAATGAAGCCCTTACTTGATGAGATCAGGCGTTGCTACAGGGGCCAGGAGCGGTACTACTACATTCGAACCCTGCACCGCCAGCACGGCTTCAGCTCGTTCAGATCACTCATTCCGATATTGAGTCTGCTGCTGCAGATCCCGTTCTTTATTGCAGCCTACCAGTTCCTGGAGCACTATGAACCCCTTGCCGGGCAGCGCTTCCTGATGATCAATGACTTGAGTGCACCGGACGGACTACTGGGCTCCATCAACCTGCTTCCCATCTTCATGACCCTGGTAAACCTGCTCACGGCTTACTTCTACACGCGCTGCGGAGATATTTCGGAACGCAGGCAAATGCTGGTGGTGGCAGGCGTTTTCCTTGTATTGTTGTACAATTTTCCATCGGGCCTGGTACTTTACTGGACCATGAACAACGTGTTCAGCTTCTTCCGGTTGTTTATTACCAATCCTGAAGTGTTCAGAAGACCCGTAAAAACCATTGATGAGCAAAAATTTGTCTTTGCAGATCTGAAATTCAGGTCCATAGCCATGCTGCCAAAACTCTACAGGACATTCCTTGTGGTGGTGGTGGTATTTGTAGTTTTTCAGATAAACCGGGCTTTTCGGCATGATTTTAACGACATTGCCATAAGAATTTTGTTGTCCGTTGTTTCCGGTGCTGCCATTGTAATACTTCTTGCAGCACTGGCCCTTACTCATAAGATTCATCTTCCGCAACGAAGGCTCAATCCAAAAGCGTTCCTGTTGCACCTTCTACCGGTTTTTAAACCCATGCTGATCGTAATCACCAGCCTGTTGATTTTGTCTCAGCTGAAATGGGCACTGGAGTACAATTTCAATGATTTTGCACTGAGGATGGTTGTGTCCGTGCTTTCAGGGAGTATGATTACCCTGCTTCTTTCTTTAGCGGTATTATACCTCCAGGATCAGTTCTCCATAAAACCGGTAAAGTTCAGAACAAATATTTTCAGAATGGCACCAGGTTTCAGGATGCTTTTCTGGAGCATGTTGCTCCTGGCAGTTTTTAGTCAGATTAACTGGGCATTCCAATACAATTTTAAGGACATCGTTTTTCGCTTACTCTCTGTTGTATTGATATCCTGGTTGATTACAATAATCACTACCTGCATTGCAAAAACATCCCGGGTAAAAGTCAACTACAATCTCAGGAAAACTTTGGAAAGTGTTTATCTTCCATCATGGTTGTACATTAGTATGCTGGTCATTACAACCTACTTCTACTTTGGATCAAAGTTTTATTTTGGCGGGATTAATCATGATTTAGGTGCAATCGCAATAGTTGCCATGGTTATCAGCCAGTTTACAGGCTTGATATACTTTATAAATAATTTCAGGAAACTGAACAGGATATGGTCAGGAATCGCCTCTGTTGTACTCTCCTTAGTTACTGTTTTCCAGCTCCTGGTTACATGGGCAATCATTGCAGGAAGCGATATTTCTATGCTAAAAATCAACATCTCAGGAACTGAAGGTACGTTGATTGATGTGGTGTTGCCCGGTATTTTGTTTATCTCAATCATTGCTCTATTTATATACGGAAGAAGTGTAAAAAGGGATCCATCCATGCTCGTGTCAAACTGGCCGATTTATATGTTATCCTTGTTATATCTCCTGGGCTTCATCTTTTTATGGAATCCGGTCGCGGTTTACGCATCCTATCCCTCCAATTTTGAGTTTACAGCATTCGATATAATTAAGAATAACCTCCTTCCGTTTGCAGCGGCCCTTTTAATTTTCACAGCCACCTATTTTATTTTACGAAGAAAAGCCAGGTATATTTTGCTCATCCTCCTGATATCAACTGTAGTTCTCAGTTTTATTCACAATACAATTGTACCGATACGTGTTGGAACGCTGCAGGATGCAGTTTTTCTGAAGCAGGATAACCTGGCAAAACCTGTTTCGCTCTTCCTGCTTGAAGCAATTGGTATGCTCGGTATTTTCTTTGGCGTTAAATGGTTCATTGACCGGGGGTATCACAAACAGTTTCGCTATGCGCTTCTTGCATTAAATTTAATATTGATCACACAAAGTCTGGTAGTAGCCGGCAGTTCCGGTTCATTTTTTAAGAAGGAAAATATTCCGCCCGACCCTTCCAGTTCCATCTCATTTTCAAAAGAGAAGGAGAATATTGTTCTGCTGATACTTGATATGTTCCATGGTTGGTATGTAAACAGGGCGGTTGAAGAGAATCCTGAACTAAAGAATCTCTACGACGGATTTGTATGGTATCCTAATACGCTGGCAGTTTCAAACATTACCGGATCAACCATAGGCCCGATTTTAGGGGGGTACCGGTACACTATTGATAAGTTAAACCAGGATAAAGACCAACTCCTGGAACAGAAAATTACCGGCATTGCTTCGGATTTCAACAAGGAGATCCGGGAAAAAGGGTACAGATATTCAGGGAACCACATAATCTATACGAAAGATGACAGTTTAACATACGACACTTTTTTACCCAAATGGCACGAACAGTGGAATGATTTAAATTACAAATTAAATATAGGTTTGGACAGGGAGGTTGGCTATTCGCTGCTTTGGAGCAATGCAGCATTTTACAGTGCACCCCTTATATTTAAACCCAGAATATATAACCAGGGACAATGGTTCCTTGGAAAAGTGGAAACCAATGAAAACACGAGCAGAACCATGCCATACAACTTCCTGAGGCTGCTTCCATTTATCTCGAACGCTAACAGCACCCGTCCAAATTTTATGTATCTCTACTCCTCAGCGACCCATCATCCCTGGGATATAATTGATGAAAACGGGATCATACAAGCCGATGTCACACCCTATGAAAATAATAAATGGGCGCTGGAAACACTATCTGACTGGATACATTGGATGAAAAAGAATGAAGTCTATGACAACACGAAGATCATTATTGTTTCGGATCATGGCCCCCACTGGTGGTCCTTTAAGGGTGAGGTAGATACCAACATTCCGGTTATTCCAAATGCGCGGGTAAAGAAGATCAATGAAGCATCCATGGGCCTTTTTGCACTGATGCTGGTGAAAGATTTTCATTCGCAAGGTGAACTGAAGGAAGATTGGCGTTTTATGAGCAATGCGGATGTCAGCGCTATCATTTTTAATGAGAATGATCCCACAAAAGTAGAACCACCACTGTTGAGAACTCTGCCAACATCTGAGGTTCTTTGGGAAAGAAGATTGTGGGAACTGAATCAATTACGTATTATTAAGCAATTTGAAGTGACAGACAACATGTATGATTTAAATAACTGGAAAGTCGTTGATTAGATGATGGATATGCTAAACCATATACTTTCCCCTTTTGTCTTTGTAATCAGAGAGATATTTCTCTTTTGCTATAGCCTCACAGGAGATTACGGAATTTCCATCATCCTTCTAAGCTTCGCCATTTCACTGCTCTTACTGCCTGTCTTCATCCTGATTGAACGCTCGAAAAAACGCGACGACGCCGTTAAACGGAAAATGAAACCCCTGCTTGAGGAGATCAAACGCAACTACAGGGGACAGGAACGCTATTACTATATCCGTACCCTTCACCGCCAGCACGGGTACAGCTCCTTAAGATCACTTGTACCGGTTCTAAGTCTGTTGTTGCAAATCCCATTCTTCATTGCGGCCTATCACTTCCTGGAACACTTTGATCCACTCGACGGACAAAGTTTCCTGTTTATAAAAGACCTGAGTGAACCTGACGGACTAATGGGTTCGATTAACTTATTACCCATCATCATGACCGTGGTAAACCTTGTCACAGCTTACTTCTATACCCGCAATGGTGATAAGGCGGAACGCAAACAGATGCTGGTGGTAGCCGGCGTGTTTTTGGTGCTGTTGTACAATTTTTCATCGGGCCTGGTACTTTACTGGACCATGAACAACGTATTCAGTTTCTTCCGGTTGTTTGTAACCAATCCTGAAGTATTCAGAGGATCCGACAGGAAGGCCGGCCCCTGGGTATTTATTATTGCTGATCTGAAGGCAAAGTTCATTCCACTGCTTTTAATTCTCAGCAAAACATTCACATTTTATAAAAAGAGGATCAAATCAATTCTCCCTCAGTTAAAAATAGTTTTTACGATATTGCTGCTGCTGGTTCTGGCAACCCAGGTAAACTGGGCAGTGCAGAATAATTTCGATGATTTCATACTTCGCCTGACTATGGCACCTGTTGCGGGATTATTCCTGACCATCGTTGCAGCAACAGGCTATATCACCTTCGTAAATATTCAGCAGTTGGTTACAAGTATTACCATAAAACCAGGGCCGCATTTTTCCCTGTTGTTTATGGTAATTTACTTCTACTTTGCAACAAAATTCTACTTTACAGGTCATAGCAGTTCACTCACTTTTATTGGTGTTGCTTTTACGGTGCCGCTGCAATTTTTCAGTCTGTTATATTTTCTAAAGTCCGGGAAAACCAAAGGAAAGAGCCTGTTTCACCTGGCTTCGGTATCAATCCTGCTTCTTCATCTGTTCCAGATTATCAATTTGCTGGCAGTCCTGAATCGGGAAGGCTTTTCTATTCATCTGCTGAATGCGCAATTTAATGTTGAGTCCTCACCCTGGCTCGCCATTATAGCCGCAGGAATAGTAATTTCACTCATATCCATCCCTTTCTTCCTGAAGTACAGCAATTTGCAATTCGTGATGCCTCGCGAACACCGGTGGCTGCTCCTGATTCTGTCGATTATTTACATTGCCGGGTTGGTATTTTTCTGGAATCCGATGATTGTTTATGCTTCTTACCCGGAAAACTTTGACTTTCCTGCAATTGACTTCTTAACAAACAATTACAAGTCATTTTTCCTGATCGTGGTGGCAGGTTTCCTGGTGTATCTGTTTACTCCAAGGTATCTAAAACATTTTTACATTAAGCTGATTTTAGCTATTGCTTTTATTGGCTTCCTGTACAGTTCAATCATTCCATTCGATGCAGGAACACTACAGGTTAACTTGCTGTCGTATGAACAGAACCTGGCCAAAGAACCACGTGTATACCTATTTGAAGCGGTCTTGCTCATTGGAATTTTTTACGGGATTCACTGGTTATTAAAAGTGAAACGTGTAAAATATATACTTGTGGGGCTGGTTCTGCTGAATCTTTTGCTGGTGGTCCAAAGTTTGTACCTGGCGATCAAAACGGAAACATTTTTCACCAAAGAGGTAGAGGATAGCAGGATTTCATTTTCAAGCGATCAGGAGAATGTTGTACTTTTTGTGATTGCTGGTGCCCAGGGGTGGTACATGCATGATCTTGTGGAGGAAGATTCATCATTACGGGAGATCTATTCAGGATTTACCTATTACCCCAACACCCTGGCCATGGCGAACTATACATACGCATCGGTTCCTTCTATTATGTGTGGTTACGATTACACCATAGATAAAATGAATATGGATGAGGAGAAAACAATCATACAAAAAGTGACCGAAGCAACAGAAATATTTTACAAAAAGATAAAGGACAGGGGGTTTGATTTTACATCAACCATTCTTCGCTATTCCAGATTAGAAGACAATAAGATCAATTCCTACATCCCCAAATGGCACGATTCATGGTCGGAGATACTTGGATTGGAACACCCTGAGGAGATTTGGTATACTCGCTTATGGGAGAACGCTTTGTTTTCAGCAGTTCCTTTATTTTTAAAGCCTCGCATATATAATGAAACCAGGTGGGTGATGAAGGAAAAGAGAAATCTTAATCTGACCGAAATTCAACAGTACCATTTTGTACAGTTACTTCCTGAAATATCGAATACCAGGAACAAGAATCCTAATTTCATTTACATCCATTCGCTCTTTACACACAATCCATGGAACATAATAGATGAAAATAATCAATTCATCAGAGATGTTACTCCGTACGAGTGTCAGCGTTACTTTACCTACACATTTGCAGCATGGCTCAAATGGATGAAAGAGAATGGTGTTTACGACAATACGAAAATAATCCTTGTGTCTGATCATGGTCCCAGCTGGTGGCATTATGAAGGTGAAGTAACCACCAGGGCTCCCATTCAATGGACGGAAGAGGAAAAAATCTCCCTGGAACGGTTTCTGCATCTGAATTCACTTTTAATGGTGAAGGATTTCAACAGCAACTTCCCGCTCAGGGAGGACTGGCGTCTGATGAACATCGCAGATGTGAGTGCCATTGCCTTTAATGAGAATGACCCCACCAAATCAGATTCAACATCGCGAACGTTACCTACCTTTTTTACTGCCTGGCACAATGATCTGAAAACGCGAACACAATATGAGATTAAACATTGGTTCGAGGTAACAGATTATGTATACGATCTGGAAAACTGGAAAGCAGTGGAATGAATGATGGTACTTCCGGGCTGGTTGCATGCCCGTATTATCTCATTCATCGATAGCGCATATTAAGTGTCTCCTGAATTTAATAGCACACACAGCCTGTGGCAGAGTAAAATTTTCTCATCTTAGTAACAATCCTGAAATTCAGCCGTATAACTATTAATTTATACCGTTTATGAAATATAATCAATTGAAACCGGCAGATATTTTTGCTTTAAAGAATGTGGAATTGCTTTAAAAAAATCTCTAACTTGCACTAAACGCGTTAAAATTTTAAGATTAAAAATGCAGATCATGGCAGACATGAAAAAATTCATCAGAACTTCAGGGATACTGGTATCTCTTGTGCTATTCTCACTATCCACACTGTACAGTCAGGCCCCAACCGGACTTTCCTACCAGGCAGTTGCACGTGACTCCGAGGGTAATGCGCTATCAAACATGGAACTTACCGTAAGGATCGCCATCAAGAGCGAAACTGCCGGAGGAGAAACCTTTTGGCAGGAGGATCATGATGTGACCACCAACCAATTTGGTTTGTTCAGCATTAATATCGGCGGGCCGGATGGATATGGACAAGCGGGCAGTGCGGGAAGTTTCAGTGGAATTAATTGGTCGGGTGAGCAACAGTATTACCTTAATGTCATGGTAAGGAAGGATACAGAATTTCTTGACATGGGGGGCTCAATCCTGCAGCGGATTCCATTTGCCCAGTCATCACAATATGCACAATCGGCTGAAAATGCAGCAACATCGCAATTTGCAGAGAGTGCCCAAACGGCTGAAACAGCAGGGACTGCCCTGTTTGCAGAAAATGCACAGTCTGCAGTTACAGCACAATCAGCTGAAAACTCAAATACAGCGCAGTATGCAGAGACCGCCCAAACGGCCGAAACCGCAGGTTCTGCACTATTTGCAGAAAATGCCAATACGGCAGTAGTTGCAGATACCGCCCTGTATGCAAAAACAGCACAGAGTGCCGAAACAGCCAGGCAATCCAGCGGGAACTTCTCAGTTTTGGCTGAGCAGGAAGGCGCCCTTGGAGAAGCCCTCTTTGAAGTTAAAAGATCCGATGGTTCCGTTGCTTTTGCAGTCTATGAGGATATGGTCTGGGTATATGCCGACAATGATCTTACCAAAGGGATCAAAGGTGGTTTTGCCGTAGGTGGTTATAATGCATCTAAGGCCGATCCACAGGAGTACCTGAGGGTCACCCCCGACAGTATCCGGATGTATATCAATGAGGAGAATACCGCAAAAGGTGCCAAGGGAGGTTTTGCCGTGGGTGGATACAACAGTGCAAAAGGGATTGGCGCCGAGTACCTGCATGTTGCCGGTAACAACCTGGTACAGGATGATTACTCCATTGCTCTAGGTGTGGATGCAGTAGCATCGGGCAACTATTCAACCGCCATTGGCTACCAGTCCATTGCCAGTGGAAGCGCAGCTTTCAGCGCCGGCAGAACCAGCCTTGCATCTTCCAACAACACCATTGCCATCGGAAACGGCACCAAGGCTTTATCTACAGAATCAGCCGCCATCGGTTACAGGTCGGAGGCCCGTGGTGAAAAATCCATTGCCATAGGTTCTTACTATAATTATTCCTTCTCCTACCTGCCCTATTTTAACCTGGCGGCGAAGAACGATCCAAAAGGCGATTTCATCATCTATGACCCGATCATCAAACCAATTTTCAGAACCATCTCCTTTAACAGGGCCAATATTGCAGAGGGAAAATATTCCATATCCCTGGGTAACGGGAACTACTCCAACAACGGTGGAATGGCGCTCGGATCCAACAATGATGCCATTGGTTTTGGCGCATCCGCGCTGGGGGTATCCAATAAAGCATTAAACACAAACTCTTTTGCGGCAGGTTTCGAGAGCAGGGCCGAAGGATTTTATTCCACAGCATTTGGAAACAATGTTCTGGCCAAGTCTTACGGATCCTTCGTAGTCGGGCAATACAATGTAATTTCGGGTGATTCGACGGAATGGGTGGAGTACGATCCACTGTTTGTCGTTGCCAACGGACTGAATGCCGACAACAGGAATAATGCATTGACGATCTATAAAAACGGACGGAGTATCTTCAAAGGGTCCGATGCCAACCTGACATTGAATGACAGGCGTATATTCTTCTCTTTATTCCCTTCGTTTAGTACCTTCCTTAATGTCTACGGAGTCAGATCCTACATCAACTGTTCCGACCCGGCTGTTGATAATTACTACTCGGGATACTTTTTCAAAACAGGAACTGAAGTTGCCAATTACAGGGGATTATATGCTGATACCCGTGCAGGAGCGTCTATAGACGTTGCTGAATACATCTATGATACTCATGGGAACACAGAAGCGGGCGACGTTCTGGTTGCCGATCCTGGTGTAAAAGAGAGCGTAATACTTTCAGGAAATGCCTACCAGTCGTCGGTGGTTGGCATTGTCAGCACCAAGCCTCACATGGTTATGGGGATGGAACTGGTAATCGATGAAGTGACCGGCTCTTCACTGCCAGGGGTTCAGGCCACCAGGCTTGCATTAACGGGACGGGTACCATGTAAAGTAACCGATGAAAACGGGCCCGTAAAGCCGGGCGACCTGCTGACCACCTCTTCCACACCGGGTCATGCCATGAAATGGACCCCGTTGGATGTAAACCAGGCAAAAGATTTTGAAGAGCTGAAAAAGATACTGGAAGAGAACGAAATGCGGAGACACGCGGTGATTGGAAAAGCACTTGAAGAGCACAAAGGTGGCACCGGTAAAATTATGGTGCTGGTATCGCTGCAGTAAACATTATACACTTTAGTACATGAAGGCAGACCGGCCGCTTCTTCCCCATGGGAACTTAACTGACCGGTCTTCCTTTTGTAATCAAAAACAGCATACCGCAGGCATAGTGTAGGACCGCATTACCACAGCTCATTATATACCTTCACCCCTCAAGATATTACGTAAATACTTTTCACATTAAAACTGGAAATAGATAAAGGGCTGCAGGTCGGCCGACCATGACTGGTAAATTACGAAGATCACAATCACCGCTATTACGATCTTGGCCCAGAGCGGGGTTTTGATGTACATGTTCAACAATGCCAGCTTCCATTTATCGGATACCCAATGGGTAAAATATCCCAGAGCCATGACCAGGAATACCCATTTGTAGGAACGCAGTACATCGGGAATGATCGATCCGTTGAAGGAGTGTGCGATCTGCCACATCAATTCATTGGCATGTTCCATGGAGTCGGAACGGAACCAGATTCTTGTAAACGTAATGAACTGGAACGTGATAAATATCTTCCAGAGCTTTGCCGCCCAGTGTTTGCTGTGTTCATAGGGGCTGACCCTACGCCACATTTTATAAACCACCAGTCCCAGTCCATTGATACCTCCCCAGATCAGAAACTGCCAGCTTGCACCGTGCCAGAGCCCCCCCAGCAGCATGGTGATCATCAGGTTCACGTCGGTCATGATCCTCCCCCTCCTGTTCCCTCCCAGCGGTATGTAGAGATAATCCTTCAGCCAGGTAGAGAGGGAAATGTGCCACCGTTTCCAGAAGTTCCCCACATTGGTAGCCTTGTATGGAGAATTGAAGTTTCGAGGCAGCCGGAACCCGAGCAGCAGCGCCACCCCGATGGCAATATCGGTATATCCCGAAAAATCCACATAGACCTGCAGGGAGTACCCGTATAGTGCCATAAGGTTCTCAAAACCTGAAAACCCGGCCGGATTGGCGAAGATGCGATCGATAAAATTCACCGCCAGGTAATCGCCGATAAACATCTTCTTGAAAAGCCCTTTCATAATGATAAATGTGGCATAACCAAATTCCTCCATGGAGAGGCTGTACCGTTTATATATCTGCGGGACAAATTCCGAGGCTCTTACAATGGGTCCTGCAACTAGCTGGGGGAAAAAAGACACGTAGAAGCCGAAATCCATAATATTCTTTACCGGGTTGACCTTCCTGCGATAGAGGTCGATGGTGTACGACATGATCTGGAAGGTATAGAACGAGATGCCCACCGGCAGCAGGATTACTGAAACATCGAAATGTGTTCCCGTGAGGTTGTTTGACCAGCGTGCCAGGTGGTTCACAACCTCCAGTTCGGTATTGAATACGGCATTGATGGTATCCACAAAGAGGTAGGTGTATTTAAAATAGGAGAGCAGGAAGAGATTGATGAATACACTGAGGAACACACCGAATTTCCGGATATTTTTTCTTTCGGAGGTATGGATCCAGTTTCCGATATAGTAGTTGGCGAATGTGGAGAATACCAGGATCAGAAAGAACAGCCCGGAAGTTTTCCAGTAAAAAAAGAGGCTCACCAGGAAGAGAAATGCATTTCTTAGCGCCCGGTCCTTGTACATGATGGAGAAAGCCAGCAGGACAGTACCGTAAAATATCCAGAAATAGAGCTGTGTGAAGATCAGGGGCTTCTCCGGGTTGAAGAGGAATATGTCGCTTAGCCAGGGCATGTGGTAAAGATAGAAGGAAATTGGAAAAAGAGAAAAGGGAAGGCTATTTACCCAGCTCCGTTGTTTCCTGATCTTTTATCTATGAGCGGCAACAGGTTGTTGCAAAAATTTAAGAAAAGTCATTTTGACCTACCGGTACCACTCCGCATAATAAACATAATTCTCTGCGATCCCTTCAATCATCTCCCTGGCCTGTTGCGGATCAACCTTTTTAATAAACTTTGCCGGTACACCTCCATAGATACTGCCCGATTCAACAATGGTGTTCTGTAATACCACCGAGCCCGCTGCAATTATTGAGTTCTCACCTATATCCGAATAATCCAGCAGAATGGAGCCGATACCTACCAGGCAGTTCTTCCTGATCCTGGCACCATGAACCACAACATTGTGTCCCACAGAGACATTGTCTTCGATCTCCACCACCGATTTCTGGTAGAGTGTATGCAGTGTGCTTCCGTCCTGGATATTCACCTTGTTGCCAATCCGGATCGGGTTCACATCTCCCCGTAATACCGTGTTGAACCAAATGGAGCAGTTGTCCCCGATCTCCACATCTCCGATGATGGTGGCATTTTCTGCCAGGTAGCAATTCTTGCCGATCTTTGGGGTGAATCCGCGAACTGATTTTATAAGTGCCATGGGAATTGATATTTTCGGTCAGGAGGCAAAAATAGGAAAAATTATCTGATGCATCCCGGCCTTAGCCTGTATAAGCAGAGTCTGTCAATTAAGTGGAGTGGCTGGATCATCATGTTCGAGATCATCGTAATTGTACTTTTTTAACCACAGAGGACGCAGAGAGCAAGCTTGCACAGAGTTTAGGGCAGCGTTTTTTTAATTTAGAGTGATATTCAGTCGTGCTAAGGGAGTAAGGAGCGAGCTCTTGAGTGATGGACTTCGTTGCAGTATAATAAATGGCCCGCTAC
>JBBDIE010000057.1:0-1893 GCA_040880545.1 Bacteroidales bacterium
TGTGCATAGGCACAAAGTTGTACATCTTATAGTTGTACCAAATCCCAGCACAGAATTGGGTGACCTTCCCATCAATCTTGCTTAGTTCTTAATTAGTGGCTGCAAGAAAACTCCATTTTCTACGTTACGCTTGTCTGAAAACTCGTCATTTACGATTAGTAAACTCCTCATTTTCAGACTTCGCAAGCCTTGAAAATGAAGTCTTCTTACTAGCCACTGGCAAAAAGTCTTAGTTTTCTTTCAAGCACTAATTAGTTCATAAATTTTATACCAAAAGAAAAAAGCCTCAGGATTTGATTTCTTCAACCTTATAACCTTTTTATGCATTGGTTCACCAATAGTCCACTCTTTCATTTGCAGAGGCTTGCTATATTTTTCAATTTTTGTAGCGTCTTTATTTACCATTCCTTCAACAAGTAATAAAGCTCTAATAACTTTCTCAACCAAAATTTTATCTGCATTTCGGTTTGATTTGGAGACTTTCTCAATCCATTCTAATGTTATTTTTTCTCTGTCAATCATAGCCTATTTATTGGCAACAAGTTGCAATTACTGCCGTAAATTTGAAACTGACCTTAAATAATTTATTAAAGTTTCCTTTTTACTTCTTCTTGCTGCATATCGAATCATACGATTCTCATTGACAGTATATTTATTCATAGCTTCATGAAAAATAGTTCTCATCTCGAAACCTTGTTGAGCTGAAAGAATTATATCATCACATAATACATCAACTAACATTTTTTCTAAAGTTGTTGTATTTAAGCCTTCTATTTTCTGAACAGGTGCTTCTGAAACTAATGGTTTAACAATGAGGGTTTCTTTTTCGTCCGGAAGGTATTTTTCAATTAAATCTTTTGTTGGGTCGATAAATACAGAATACTTTGCCTCTTTTAAATAAAAATAAACAGATTGAGTGGCATCCTTTTCAACTTCAATTAGAATATAAAATCTACCTGGTTGATGAACCATAAATTCATTGAAAGAAGAAGTATTCCATATACAATATTCTAAAAAAGGAAATTCTTTCTTCAATTTTGAGTTTATTGTTTTTAGTTTACTGGAAATTTCAGGAATAAAAATTTTACTATTGCCTAAATAAAATTTGCCTCTTCCGATTCTGGATAATACACCCATCTGAACCAAAGCATAAATTCTCCAATTGATTGTTGTGGTTTTTAATTCTGGTTCATCAGTCCTGTAAAATTTCACAATATCTTTAGCATTCAAAGATTGTACATCTTTAAACTCTCTCTTAAATCCTTCAATTTTTAGTTTATCAGTTGCGATAAATATATTTTTAAAAGCAAATATAATAAAAAACTATAAAATGGCAGTAAATAAAATATACTGCCGAAATATAGATGATGGGTTAGAAAAAAAGCAACACTTCTGTAAACGTTAGAATGCAGATCTGGCTTGCAGGGGATTGCAAATGTGCTGTTTTGTGTCACTCTGACACACTTGCAATAACGATTCCTTACTCTCCGTAACCCAGGTCGTAAATCTCCCGGATCTCACTCAGTTTCTCCTCAAAATTTATCTTCAGATCCACCAGCTCGCCGGTATGCATATCAAAGACCCAACCGTGAACAATGGGGTATTTGCTGTGAAGGAATGTTTTCTGCACCACGGCCGTTTTGATAACATTGATGCATTGCTCCTCCACATTCAGTTCCACCAGGCGATTGTATCTTTTGGTTTCATCCTCAATGGCATTCAGCTCCTCTTTATGCAACCTGTATACATCCCTGATGTTCCTCAGCCACGGATTCAGGATCCCATGGTCCCTGGGCTCCATGGCCGCTTTCACCCCGCCGCACTGATAATGGCCACAGACCACGATATGTTTCACCTTCAGCTGTTTCACCGCAAAGTTGATCACCGACATGG
>JBBDIE010000057.1:1993-5820 GCA_040880545.1 Bacteroidales bacterium
ACCACGATATGTTTCACCTTCAGCTGTTTCACCGCAAAGTTGATCACCGACATGGCGCTGAGATCGGTATTGTGAATCACATTGGCTATGTTCCTGTGTACAAATACATCACCGGGCTCTGCCCCCATCATCTCTTCGGCCGATACCCGGCTGTCGCTACAGCCAATGTAAAGGAAATCGGGATCCTGCCCCCGGGCCAGCTTTTCGAAAAACTTTGCATCCGTCTCCTTCTTCCCTGCAACCCATTTGCGGTTGTTTTCAAAAATTTTTTCGTATTCGGTCATTTCGGTTCACATTGGTTCCACTGTTCGAAATATAAGAAGAAATTTTTCAACCTTCATTCGGTTAACGTCAGTAACGTAATTTCCCCATAGGTACCTACCCTCATGGGCGGCCCGAATGTTCCGGCTCCCCGGGATACAAAAATCGTCGTGCCGTTGTAGTTGTCAATTCCTTTATTATACCTGAATACCAGATCGTTTATCAAATTTACCGGAAACAACTGTCCGGCATGGGTATGGCCCGCGAGAAAGAGGTCGATCCCGTGCAGGTTTGCATATTTGATTCCATCCGGACTATGATGCAATAATATGGCCGGGATATCACGTTTAATCTCCAACGTTGATAATACACCCCTGATAGATTTCCTGGTGAGATTCGGCGGCACCGAACGGGTGTCTCCATCGGCCCGAAGATGGTTCAGCCCGATGATCTGCAACGCTCCCCACCGTACAATTTCATTTTCCAGTACCTGTACACCGGCTTCGCGCAGCAACTCCTTCACGCGTGCCACGCCCGTATAACCATCGTGGTTCCCCTCCACGAAAAAGACCGGTACCCCAATTTGTTTTAACGGCTCCAGTGTTTCCGGCTTCAACTGTTTTCTTCCGTCGAACAGATCCCCGGTGATTACGATCAGGTCCGGGTCCTGCTTTATCGTCATATCCACCAGCTTCTGCAAAAATTTTACTCCCCTGAAATGCCCCAGGTGAATGTCCGACAAATGCATGATCTTCACTTCACCGGTCAGTCCGTCTATCGAAATCTGCTTTTGGGTAAGCCTGGTGCTGAATGCGTTCCCAAGGCCATACAATACCACCAAAGCCGTCAGTGTCCCGGCAACTGCTCCGTAGACCAAAGGTTTTAGCTTTATAATGAGTTGTACCACGTCCACCACCAGGAAAGCGAGTACCAGGTACAGCATAACTCCAGTGATGATGGTAGCAAGGCCATACATGACAGTACCTGCCAGACCGTTGGTATTGGAAAAACCGATCATCCCGCCGATCATGAAAACGGGAAGTACTGCAAAAAGCAGGTGCAACCACCCGCGTTTTTCCAGCGAAAAGATCCAGCCGAATTTCCTGGTTAGATAAAAATTTGCCGCCACAAGTATCCCCAGCATTACGAGCGACATGATGAGCGGGAAGATGTTTTTCATACATTGAAATTAACGGGTGCTTGCCAGAAAGTATCTATAACTACGTAATCAAATATATCAAAAAATCCCACGATGTTCACCCAGGATCAACCTGCGGGGCTGTTTTCCTTGTCAAAATCCATGGTTGTGTTACCTTAGCTTCAGCTAAACCAAAAACTACCACCATGAAAAAAAATTCATCACTTTTCTACATCACCCTTATACTGGCGCTGTTTCTGGCCGGCTGCAACAGCGGTGATCCTGCTCCGGCAGAACAGGTGCCGGATGGTTCCCACGACACCCTTATCGCCTTCCAACCCGACTGGGAGAAAATCCATGCCGGGGAAATTAACTTCTCCTCCTTACTGGACAAACCCGCCGGCGGGGAAGGTTTTGTTCAACTGAAGGATGGCCACTTTTACCTGCCATCGGGAAAGCGCTTCAGAATATGGGGCGTGAACCTTACCGGCTCTGCCTGCTACCCGGAGAAAGAGGATGCCGCTGATGTGGCCCGTATGCTCGCCTCATTGGGAATAAACGCGGTCAGGTTTCATTTCCTGGATGCAAACTGGGGTCCGGAGAGCTCCATTTTCCGCTACGACACCAACAATACCCGTGTTTTCAATCCTGTTCAGCTGGAAAAACTTGATCTCTTTGTTGCCGAACTGAAAGCCCGGGGGATCTATTCCAATTTTAACCTGAACGTGGGCCGGAATTTCAGGGAGGGCGACCAGGTGCCATTTCATCAATACCTCGGGCTGGCCAAGGGGGTGACCCTGTTTGATGACAGGATCATCGACCTGCAGAAGGAACATGCATACAACCTGCTTACCCATGTGAACGGCTATACAGGGCTGGAATACCGCAATGAGCCGGCATTGGCCTTCGTGGAGATCGTCAATGAAAATTCGCTGACGGAGGCATGGTTCAGGGGACACCTGGAGGGCACGCACAATTCCACCCAAACAAGTACCTGGATCGACCTACCTGCATATTATGCAAAAGTGCTGACAGAAAAATACAACCGGTGGTTAGAAGAGAACCTGTCGATGGAAGAATTGAGTGCACTCCGGGCTGGCGCCGGATTAACCGGTGGAGAGCCGGTTCCCAGGCTGCGGGTCAGCGAATTCAAAGATGCGGATAAGAAGCGGTTCTTCCATGAGGCGAAGTTCATCATGGAGACAGAGAAGGCATTCTATACAGGCATGTACAGGTTCCTGAAAGATTCGGTGAAGGTAAACCAGTGGGTGGCGGCCAACAGCGACCATAACCATTGGAAAAGCGGCTACGCACTGTTGTCGTCCATGGAAGGACTTGATTTTGTTGATGGCCATGTATACTGGCAGCATCCCAGGTACTTCACCGATGAAAAAACAGGGAAAAGCAGTTTCTCCATTGAGAATACACCCATGGTAAACGACCCGGGAATGTCGTCCGTTGCACAGTTGTCCAGATCAGCCATGGCAGGCAAACCCTATACCGTTTCCGAAACCAACCATCCTTACCCCAACCAGTATGCCTGTGAAGGGATCCCGATTCTGGCTGCTTACGCGTTACTGCAGGATTGGGATGGAATTTATTTCTACACCTTCGAACATGCCGACCCCTCGGAATGGAACAGCAAAACCACGGGGTATTTTGACATTCTGCATGACCCGGTTAAATTGTCGAATCTGGCAACAGCATCGATGATGTTTCACAGGGGTGATATTGCAGCTGCAGAAACAACAGTGTTGAGAAATTATACAGAAGAAGAGTTGGTGGAGGGAATCCGGACAGATGGTACAGAAAGGCCTTTCTTCACCCCGGGATTTGATCCCTTAACACCCCTGGTGCACAAAACCAGGATCAACAGTTTTGCGGGCGGGGTAAATGATTTTCCAACCACTGAAGCTGCCGGTCCGGTAACTTCAGAAACCTCCCAGCTTCAATGGTATAAGGCAAACAATGAGGGCCTTGTGGTGATAAATAGCCCCGGAACCCAGGGCCTGATCGGCTACACGGAAAAGATGAGTGAGGTATCCACCTACAATATGGAGGCGTCGCTCAGCAACCCGTTTTCCTCACTCCTCCTAACTTCCATGGATGAAAAGGTGCTGGAAAACTCCCGGAAAATCCTCCTGACTGCTACATCAAGTTCCATCCTTTCCGGCGCAGTGTGGAACAGCGACAGTACCTCCCTGGAAGAGTGGGGTACACGGCCATTCATGATAGAACCGGTGGTTGGTACCATCAGGTTGTCAAATCTTCGTGGGGGAAGAAAGTTAACTGTCACACCCCTCGATGGATCCGGACATGCCATGGTACCTTTCCCGGAGGTGAAAATAAGGAGGGGGAAGGCTGAATTTAACATGGGTAAACCTGCTTCGGTGTGGTACCTTATTGAATTGAATTAGTGGCTGTTCAT
>JBBDIE010000058.1:0-3952 GCA_040880545.1 Bacteroidales bacterium
GAATATTACCGGAACATGGGCCTGAGGGTACTGTTGCTGGCCGACTCAACCTCGCGTTGGGCACAGGCCCTGCGGGAGATGTCCAACAGGATGGAAGAGCTGCCAGGCCCTGATGCCTTCCCCATGGACCTGCCTGCTATTATTTCCAACTTCTATTCCAGGGCCGGATCCGTGGAGTTGCATAACGGAGCTGTCGGATCCATTACTTTTATTGGTACCGTATCGCCGGCAGGGGGAAACCTGAAGGAGCCGGTTACTGAATCGACCAAAAAAGCGGCCAGGTGTTTTTACGCACTTTCCCAGGAACGTGCCGACAGCAAGCGTTACCCGGCCATTGACCCGGTGGACAGTTATTCCAAGTACATGGAATATGAGGAGATACAGGCCTCTATGACTGCCAATATCTCTGAAAACTGGCTGGAAATGGTGGATTACACACGTGATGTTATTATCAAGGGCAGGGAAGTGATGGAACAGATCAATATTCTTGGAGATGATGGTGTACCCATCGATCACCACGTGTTATTCTGGAAGTCGGAGGTTATCGACTTCGTCATTCTGCAGCAGGACGGATTTGATGAGATCGACCGGATGACTCCGTTGGCCAGGCAGGAATATATGCTCAATAAAGTATTACATATTGTTAAATCGGATTTTGAGTTCAGTAATTTTGAAGAAGTAGCACTCTACTTCAGGAACATGATCAACCTGCTGAAGCAGATGAACTATGCTGAATTTCATTCAGCGCAGTTCAAGGATTATGAGAGACAACTGGAATCAGTCATAAATGAAAGGAATGTTGCATAATGGATAAAAAGGCATTCAAGAAAATCTACACGAAGATCAACCAGATCACGAAAGCAACCTGCTCCCTCAGGGCTGAACAGGTGGGTTATGAAGAGCTGGCAATTATCGATGGAAAACTTGCCCAGGTAGTAAAGATCATGGGTGATGAAGTAACGCTCCAGGTATTTGCAGGAACCGAGGGTATTCCAACCAATGCAGAAGTCATGTTTCTTGGCAGGCCCCCGTCGCTCAGGATGGGTCCTGATATTGAGGGCAGGTTCATGAATGCATACGGGGACCCCATTGACGGAGGTCCGGAGCTGACCGGGGAGGAGATTGAGATCGGGGGGCCATCCGTGAATCCTGTTCGCAGGGAACAGCCTTCGCAGTTGATCTCAACGGGTATTGCAGGTATTGACCTGAATAATACGCTGGTAACCGGGCAGAAGATCCCGTTTTTCGCGGATCCGGATCAGCCGTTTAACCAGATCATGACACTGGTGGCACTTCGGGCCGATGCTGATAAGATCATTTTGGGAGGCATGGGTCTTACCAATGACGATTACCTCTTTTATAAAAAGGCGTTTATGAATGCAGGGTCACTGGACAGAATCATTGCCTTTGTGAACACAACGGAGGATCCACCGGTAGAGCGGCTCATGGTACCCGATATGGCCCTGGCGGCTGCTGAACACTATGCGTCGAATTTAAACCAAAAGGTGTTGGTGCTGCTGACCGACATGACGCTTTACGCGGATGCGCTCTCCATAGTATCCAACCGGATGGACCAGATCCCGTCGAAAGACAGTATGCCGGGGTCGCTCTACAGTGACCTGGCCAAAATATATGAAAAAGCGGTTCAGTTTCCCGACGGGGGATCTATCACGATCATCGCTGTAACAACCCTTTCGGGTGGCGATATCACCCATGCGATACCTGATAATACGGGGTACATTACAGAAGGGCAGCTCTTCCTGCGCCGTGATACCGAGATTGGTAAAGTGATCATCGATCCGTTCCGCTCACTGTCCAGGCTGAAGCAGCTGGTGATTGGGAAACAGACACGCGAGGACCATCCACAGGTGATGAATACCGCCATCCGGTTGTATGCCGATGCCGTGAATGCAAGGACCAAACAGGAGAATGGATTTGACCTTACGGAATACGATGAGCGAAGTCTTCGCTTTTCTGCTGAATACAAGGAGAAACTCCTGGCGATGGATGTTAACCTCTCCGTAAACGAGATGTTGGACGAAGGATGGAAATTACTATCCGATCATTTTTCAAAAAGCGAGGTTGGTATTCGGGAAGACCTGGTGGAGAAATACTGGCCGGCCGGTAAATAAACGGAATTATGAACCTGAGATTTCAATATAACAAGACCTTTCTTCAATTGCTGGATAAGCAGTTGAAGATAAGAAAGCGGGCGTTGCCGACACTGAAAAATAAGGAGTCGGCCCTTAGAATGGAAGTGAAATCGGCCAAAGAGAAGACACAGAAGCTGACTAATGAACTGGAAAAATTCATAGCATCGGAGGATAAGAACCTGGCCATGTGGAACGAATTTGACCCGTCCCTTGTCACGGTCAGTGAGGTAAAACTCAGGTATAAAAAGATTGCAGGTGTAAGGATCGCTGAACTGGATGAGATGTTTTATGAGGTGAAGGAATTTAACCTCTTCGTCAGGCCAAAGTGGTTCCTGGCAGGCATTGAATCATTGAAAAAAATTCTGAAACTTGTTATCGAAAAAGAACTGTCGGAAAAAAAGCAGGAGATGCTTGAATATGCCAGAAAAAAAACCACCCAGAAGGTGAACCTCTATGAAAAGGTGCAGATTCCGACCTATGAAACCACTATTCTGAAAATAAAAAGGTTTCTTGAGGATGAGGAGAACCTGGCGAAGGCAGCGCAGAAAATTGTAAAAAACAGGCAACAAAAAGCAGCGGAGGCAGGCGTATGATACAACCGATGAAGAAATATTCGTTTATCGTATTCCATCAGGATTACCAGGAATTCCTCAATAAATTGGGGAAATTGGGTGTGCTGCATGTGATCGAGCGTGAACATGTGAATAAGGATGAAGAGCTGAAGGAGGAGAGAAGGTATCTGAGAAGACTCAACAGGGTCATTGATATACTCGACCGGGGAGAAGTGCCGGCAACCGTAAAACAGGAAGAAGTAGTGCCTGACCCTGAACTGGTTGAAAAGCAAGTGGAAGAAATAGAGTCCGTAATCAGGGAAATCAAAGCGTTGAAAAACGAGCAGGAGGAACTCAGAAAGGAACAGGAGCAGTTACTACCGTGGGGGGAATTTGACACACAGGACCTGGACAAACTGAAAGACGCCGGTTATCATGTCAAATTTTACAGGTGTCTTACCAGCCAGTTTGATCCCGTATGGGAGGAAGCATGCCACCTGTTTCTGATCAATAAGCATGAGGGGAAACACTATTTCTTAATTCTTCAGAAAGAGGGTGAGGAGACTGAAATTAATGCAGAGGAGATTGAGCCGGGCAACAGATCGCTTTCAGAATTAAAAGCAGCCATTGACAGCCTTGGTGCCCAAATTGATAAAGCAGAATCGAAACTGGAAGAATTCAGAATCAGTAGCGCACCATCACTAAAAAGTTTCCGGGTGTACCTGGAAGATAAAATTTCGTTCAAGGAGGTATACATCAATACCAGTCAGGATTCGGGTGAGCAACTAATGGTGCTTGAGGGGTGGGTTCCGAAGGAGGCTGATGAGCGGGTCAACCGGATGTTGGAAGCGGAGGAGATTGTCAGTTTTGTGAATCCCCCGGTGGAGGGAGAAATGCCACCTGTTGAATTGAAAAATTCAAAATTCTCAGCACTTTTTGAGCCCATCAGTAAATTATTTGACCTGCCCTCCTATGGAGAGCTGGACCTTACACCCTATTTTGCACCTTTCTTCATGCTATTCTTTGGGTTCTGTCTTGGAGATGCGGGGTATGGTGTCTTTTTTATCCTGTTTGCAGGATTACTGAAACTCAAAATTAAAAAGAAAGAGTTACGGTCATTTCTGTCGCTCGCGCAATATTTCGGCATAGCTACCATTTTATTCGGTCTTATCTCAGGAACTTTCTTTGGGATAAATCTTATAGACAGTGGTTATACCATATCTGAATCATCCATTGAACTGTACAGCA
>JBBDIE010000058.1:4052-5712 GCA_040880545.1 Bacteroidales bacterium
GGAATACAGATTCTTTTTGGGATTTTTGTAAAAATTATGAATATAACCAGGAGGAAGGGGTTCAAATATGCATTTCCGTCCATTGGCTGGCTGTTGCTGATCATCAGTCTTATTTTAAATGCACTGGGACTGTTCGAAGGAGCGTACATGTCGTATGTATATTACGGTTTGATGATCATCGCTGCAGTAATGATCCTGATTTTGAACAGGCCGGGTGTCAATGTTTTTGTCAGGCTGGGCAGTGGATTATGGGATTCATACGGAATGATCACCGGGTTTTTCGGTGATTTGCTCTCGTACATACGGCTGTTCGCGCTGGGGATATCATCGGCCATTCTCGGATTTGTATTCAACGACATCTCCTTGCAGCTGTTAAATATCCCTTACGTGGGATGGTTATTCTTCCTGTTACTGCTGCTTGTTGGCCATACAATCAATCTTTTCATGGCTACCCTGGGAGGATTTATTCACCCCATGCGTCTGACTTTTGTAGAATTTTATAAAAACGCCGGATTTGAGGGTGGCGGAAAGAAATATAACCCATTTATCATTAATAATTAACAATAAGTAAAATTTTTATGGAAACAATTATTGGCTCTAATTCAGAAAATATCGCACTGGTACTGGCTTATTCAGGACTCGGACTTATGCTGGCGCTGGCGGGTATAGGAAGTGCTATTGGCGTATCCATGGGTGGCAATGCCTCCATTGGTGCACTCAAGAAAAATCCGGATGCATTCGGTAATTACATGCTTCTTAGCGCTTTGCCGGGAACGCAGGGCCTTTACGGATTTGCAGGCTTTTTTATCATTAACTCACAAGGTATCATTCAGGCAGGCATGACCATGACCCAGGGAGCAGCCATTCTTGCGGCAGGTATTGCACTTGGTTTTGTCGGACTCTTTTCTGCTATTAAGCAGGGTGGAGTAACCAGCAGTGGTATTGCTGCCATCGGTGCAGGCCATAAAGTTTTTGGTAATACCATGGTACTTGCCGTATTCCCGGAATTGTATGCTATTATTGCGTTTGCGGCTACCTTCCTGATCAGTACAACATTATAGATTGTGGCTGTCCATAATGTCCGATATCTACGTTACGCTCGTCGGGAAATTGCTCATTTACGAAAGTAAACTGCGCATTTCCCGACTTCGCAAGCCTTGATCTCGAACATTATGATCCAGCCACTCTAACCGATTATTATTACTTACTAGTTGGCTGTCCATCATGTCCGTTTGCTGCGTTACGCTCGTCGGGAAATTGTTCATCCCGACAAATCGGGACTGCGCATTTCCCGACTTCGCAAATCCACGCACTTAGGCCCCCGGCCCTCTCTCCAAGTGGAGATGGGGAGGCAGTTCGTTTGTGTCCTTTTTTTTAACCACAGAGATGAAGGGTGAAGGTGGTGGTTTTCATCGAAAGGGACTTTTTCTTTAACCACAGAGTTAAGGGAGCAGCGAGCTGGCACAGAGTTTAAGGCAGAGTTTTTAAAAATTTAGAGTGATTTTCTGGCGTGCTAAGGGAGGTAGGAGCGAGCTCTTGAGGGGGGAGTACAGGAATTCAGTTTATGAGCTTTTAAACCATAGAGTGAAGGGTGAAGGTGGTGGTTTTCATCGAAAGGGACTTTTTCTTTAACCACAGAGTTAAGGGAGTTTAAAATTAT
>JBBDIE010000059.1:0-35871 GCA_040880545.1 Bacteroidales bacterium
TTCCAGGCCGATTCGGTATTCAGCAACCTGGTTGCAGGCACCTATCCCATTCATGTGCTGGATGCAAACAACTGTGAACTGACCGGTACAGATACGGAAATCACCGAACCTTCGGAATTAACCATATTAACTGTGGACCAGTCAGAGATATTATGTAATGGTGATGATTCAGGAGAGCTTACCATCCGTGCAAGGGGCGGCGTGAAACCCTACCAGTTCTCCATCGATGGTACAACGTTCCAGCCCGATTCGGTATTCAGTAACCTCACCCCGGGAACCTATCCCATAGATGTACTCGATGCCAACAACTGTGCATTAACCGGCACAGATGTGGAGATCACCGAACCTGCGGAGTTAACCATTTTAACCGTGGAACAGAGTAATGTAAGCTGCAATGGTGGGAGTACAGGTGAACTCACTATCCGGGCCAGGGGCGGTACAAAACCTTACCAGTTCTCCGTCGACGGAACCACGTTCCAGCCCGATTCAGTTTTCAACGGTCTTGCAGCCGGAACCTATTCCATCGATGTGGTGGATGCAAACAGCTGTGCAGTAACCGGAACCGATGTGGAGATTACGGAGCCGGCAGCATTAACTTTATTGACCATTGACCAGACAGATAATCTCTGCTATGGTGAAAGTAACGGCGAAGTAATCATCCGGGCCAGGGGGGGTGTTAAACCGTACCAATTCGCTATCGATGGTGCCACGTTCCAGTCCGACTCTGTTTTCAGCAACCTTGCTGCAGGAACATATCCAATAACCATCCTTGACGCCAACAACTGTGAATTGATCGGCGGAGATGTGGTGATCACCGAACCTTCGGAATTAACCATACTAAGCGTGGACCAGAGCGATGTGCTCTGCTTCGGTGATAATTCCGGAGAACTTACCATCCGCGCAAGGGGCGGTGTGAAACCCTACCAGTTCTCCATCGACGGAACCACGTACCAGACCGATTCGGTATTCAGCACGCTTACAGCGGGCACTTATCCCATACATGTTCTCGATGCCAACAACTGTGCGTTAACCGGTGCAGATGTGGTGATCACCGAACCTGCGGAATTAACCATATTAAGTGTTGACCAGAATGATGTAAGCTGCTTTGGTGAAAATAACGGAGAACTTACCATCCGGGCAAGAGGTGGTGTTAAACCCTACCAATTCTCTATTGATGGTGCAACTTTCCAGTCCGACTCTGTTTTCAGCAACCTCGCCCCGGGAACCTACTCCATTGATGTACTCGATGCCAATAGCTGTGCATTGACCGGTGCAGATGTGGAGATCACCGAACCTGCGGTATTATCCATATTAACTGTGGACCAGACCGATCTGCTTTGTTTCGGCGACAATACAGGCGACCTCACCATCCGGGCAAGGGGCGGTACAATACCTTACCAGTTCTCCATCGACGGAACCACGTTCCAGAGTGACTCAGTATTCAACGGTCTTGCAGCCGGTACCTATACCATTAATGTGGTGGATGCCAACAGTTGCACGTTGACCGGTTCCGATATCACCATCACCGAACCCACCGAACTGACCATTGGTATAGTATCGGTATCGCACATTTTCAGTAATGCCGACGGAGAGATAACCGTGGAGGCAGCCGGTGGAACAACGCCATACAGCTTTACGCTGCAGCCCACTGGTACAGTGCAGGAATCGGGCACATTCACTTTTGCAGGCGCTGAAGCAGCCGGGGACTATACCATTGAGGTAGTGGACCAGGCGAACTGCGGTCCGGTTTCCACAGAAACCATCACCATGGTCGACAGTACGTTTGTGAATGCGGGTTCGCTTCATCTGCTGGAAGCCAATATCTATCCCAACCCAACCACCGGAATGATCACCATTGAATTCAGTACCCATAAGAAGGAGATGGAACTGAAGGTGTTCAGTATCGAGGGGAAAATGGTGGTGAACACCCGCATATTCAGCAAGGATGGATGGGTTTCAGAGAAAATTGACATCTCCGGATTTGCAAAGGGCGTTTATATGATCCGGGTGGATTCGCAGACATTGAACAATGGTGTGGTGTTGAAATAGCGGGGACAGTTATCGGGAAGTGAATTATATAGGGAAACCCTGATTCACACAGGGTGAAGTACCGGGGAAATTCCGAACAGTTCTGTGCGGGTCACTAAGAACTCGTGTCTGCAGTTGCAACGCTGTTTCCAGTTTTAATTGCAATGAATCTTTGTATGATTACCCACTCGCCGTCACCTTCATAACCACGACTTTAGTGTAGGTGGAATTTTTCCTATCTTCGCAACAACAATCCAAATTCTGAAGAATTATGAATATCCTCATCCTGGGCTCCGGAGGTCGTGAACATGCCATGGCATGGAAAATGGCACAGAGTAAAAATCCCGTTTCCATATTTATTGCACCGGGAAATGCCGGTACAGCAACTGTTGGTACCAATCTGGATATCTCCGCTGATAATTTCGATGAATTGAAGGCAGCGGTGCTGGAACATCAGATCGACATGGTAGTTGTGGGACCCGAAGTGCCGCTGGTGGCCGGGGTGCACGACTATTTCCTGGAGGATAATCTGCTCAGAAACATCCCTGTGATCGGGCCGGTAAAGGCCGGGGCATTGCTGGAGGGCAGCAAGGATTTTGCCAAGTTATTCATGGAGAAATACAAAATTCCCACCGCCGGGTTCCGAACATTTTTCGACTACACCCTGATGGAGGGACAGACTTATCTGGAAAAGATTTCTCCACCATACGTACTGAAGGCCGATGGACTGGCAGCCGGAAAAGGTGTACTTATCCTCGATGAACTTAAAGAGGCGCAGCGGGAGTTGGAAAATATGGTTAAAGGGAAATTTGGCAAGGCTTCCAGCAAAGTGGTGGTGGAGGAGTTTCTGGATGGTGTGGAACTTTCTGTATTTGTGCTTACCGACGGAGAGGGATATGTAATATTGCCTGAAGCAAAAGACTATAAAAGGATCGGTGAAGGGGATACCGGACTGAACACCGGGGGGATGGGTGCCGTTTCCCCTGTTCCTTTCGCACAGGGAGCCTTCATGGAAAAGGTGGAGAACCAGATCATACGACCCACCATCGACGGGTTAAAGAGGGAAGAGATCCCGTACAGGGGATTCATCTTTTTTGGATTGATCAATGTAAAGGGAGAGCCTTATGTGATTGAATACAATGTTCGCATGGGAGATCCGGAAGCGGAGGTGGTACTTCCCAGGATCAATTCCGATTTTGTGGAGTTACTGAAGGCGACCGCTGAAGGGAGGCTCAGTGAAATGAAGGTTGAGATCGATGACCGGACCGTGGCCACCGTTATGCTGGTGTCGGGGGGGTACCCGGGAAGTTATGAAAAAGGGAAGGTGATTACAGGAACGGAAAACCTGGAAGGGAGTATTGCGTTCCATGCAGGAACCAAAAAAGAAGGCAGCGAAATCATCACCAACGGCGGCAGGGTCATTGCCGTGAGTTCTTACGGATCCGACATGCAGAATGCCCTGGAAAAATCGTATAAAAATGCTGAGATTATCAATTTCGACCAGAAGAATTACCGGAAGGACATTGGCTTCGACCTTTAGACCAACAGACTATGTTACTTCGTCTCTTTAAAAATTACCGTTTATCCGGGATGCTGTTCATCATCGTGCTGATGATCTTTCCCTGGTTACATGCGTACCTGAATCCTCCGCCGCCGAACCAGCTAACAGGGATGCCCTTCTATGAACTTCTTTTTAACGGACTGAATCGCCACCCTTTTTCACAGGCCCTCATGGGAATGATCTTTTTCGGGACACTTCTGATCATGATCACCCGTTTCAATGTGATCCATTTCATGCTGGAGGACCGTACCTATATGCCGGTTTTCTTTTATATACTGATCACCGCCTCCTTTCCTCCGGTCATGCAGCTCAGCCCGATCCTCGTCAGTACACCTTTCCTCCTTATGGCCATGCTCATGTTAATACGGGGCGATGAACACCGTGCCAATCCGCTGGCCCTGTTCAACGCATCACTGCTGCTGGCAGCCGGAAGCCTGTTTTACCTCAAGATCATATTATTCATTCCCTTCCTCTGGATCACCGCCTCGGTCATACGTCCGCTTAAATGGAGAGGCATCGTAAATCCAATCCTGGTGGTGCTGATGATGGTCCTGTTCTTTGTGACCTACCTCTGGGTATTTAAAGAGGATCTTACGCTTTTCCCGGAACTGCTGCAGAAGAACCTTTCCATCTCTTCAGGTGAATTTCAAGGGTTCGACACCCCGGTACTGGTCCTGTTCTCCTATCTGCTGTTTCTTCTTCTTGTATCTGGGGTCCACCTGATGAGCCGGTTTAAGATCCGCAAGATTATCATCAGGAAACTCTATAATGTCATGTTCCTGTTGTTCATCTATTGCTTGCTCTTCTACCTGTTTATTGCCGGGTATCGCGCAGAAATTATTTTCCTCCTTGCCATCCCCATGGCCTATCTCTTTTCAAACTTCTTCTACAGGAAAAGAAATCATTGGATCCACGAGCTGATGATCTGGATCTGGATCGGATTGCTCGCCTGGGTCTATGTGGAACCCAGTTTGAATTTTGGATAAAAGTACCAGTATCAGCTATTATAGGGTCGGCTGAAAAAGCCGAAAACCACTTACACCTAAAAAAACAAATGGGAGTTACCAAATTGGTAATTATTTTATTATCTTTGCAAATAAGGGATAAAGAAATTGATGAGAGTTATTGCTAAAAAGATTCTTCGAGAATTTTGGGAAAAACATGCTGATTCTGAAAATCAGTTAAAAACCTGGTTCAAAGAAGCAAGTAAGGCTAATTGGTCGAGCCCCAATGATATTAAAAACGAATATCCGAAAGCTAGTATCTTAAAAGCAAATAGAGTAGTTTTTAATATTTGTGGAAATAAATATAGATTAATAGTTCACATAAACTATCAGAGGAAATGGGTATTTATCAGATTTATTGGGACCCATAATGAATATGATAATATTGACGCCGAAAAAATATAACACTATGAATGTAAAAATGATCAGGACAGAGGACGATTATAATCATGCACTGAAGCGGCTTGAGGATATTTTTGATGCTCCTGTTGACTCCCCTGAAGGAGATGAAGCAGAGATATTGACTATTTTGATTGAAAAATATGAAGATGAGCATTATCCAATTGGTCCTCCAGATCCAATTGAAGCCATAAAATTTAGAATGGAGCAAATGGATATGAAGAATAGTGATCTAGCTGAAATTATTGGATATAAAAGTAGGGTCTCAGAAATTCTAAATAGGAAGCGAAAACTGAACCTTCAAATGATACGTAACCTACATGAGAAATTAAAAATACCTTATGATAGCCTATTATCAGACTATTGAAAGGCACATTTTGCTAACTAAGGTATATGAGGAATTAAAATTTTCGCAACAATGCTGAACCGAGTGCAACGAGCTCACGAATGCCGTTGAAAATAAACTATTCATGAGTATATCGGACATTATGGACAGACGCTATTCAATGGTCCGCATTTCATACCCTTCTTTCTCCAGGTGGGCCAGCACTTTTGGTAGGGCATAGTAAAGATTTTTACTGGCTTTCACCGAATCGTGAAAGACAATGATGGATCCCGGCCGCACATTATCCACCACATTCTTTACCACCTGTTCCCCCGAAACCTTCCTGTTGTAATCCACGCTCAGTACCGTCCACATGATGATCCTGAACTTCCCGTTGAGCCTCTTTACCTGCCGGGGTAATATTCTCCCGTAAGGAGGCCTGAACAGATCTGAATGAATTTTCAGAGCCGCCATCTCCACATCTTCCGTATATCTGTTTACAGAAAATCTGAATCCTTTGAGATGGGAATGGGAATGATTCCCCACAGCATGCCCTTTTGAAAGAATCGCCCGGTAAATTTCCGGGTGTTTCTCCACGTTATTTCCAAGACAGAAAAAGGTCGCTTTGGCATGGAACCTGTCCAACTCTTTCAAGACCCAAGTTGTCACTTCAGGTGTGGGCCCGTCATCGAATGTCAGGAATACCCGTTTACCAGCAACAGGGATCTCCCAGGTGAGGGATCTGAATGTTCTGCTCAGAAAGCGTGGTATACGTGCAATGAGCATCTATGGACGGAGGTATTGTTCAAATACCGGAACATAAACATCAACCTTCTCCTGCAGTCTCCTTGCCACATCCGTTTCTCCATATCCTTTTGCAATGCTGCTGAGGGTATCCAGGTCACGGATCATTTGCAGAAAATCGGCCCTCATTTTTACCGCTTTCGCAGGTTTTGCCCTGATCACTCCCGTATAATAGTCGAGCTCCTTCTCAGTAACCTCTTCCAGCTTGAGGGTGAGTTCCAGCGCTTTGTCCATGGCGCGAGCCGCATAGTAACTCTGAATGACGGGTACCACCGAAAAATTGAACGGGATCCGTTCATGAGGCATATGTTCCATGCAATAATCCAACACTTCTACCGCACGCTCCCGGTCACCCTCATCAGACAATGCCCTTGCCAGCGTGGCGAAAGCAAATCTGTACTTGATGGTCATCCGAACATTGTTTTCGTCCATGAATACACGCGGATCGTCAAGTCCTCCCCATTCAAACTCCTCAACCATCCTTCGGTACATGCGCTCAGTATCCACCAGCCCCACTGCGTTCCCTTCGGGTTTATATATTGGAGCCACCCTGTAAGCCAGTCCCTCTTGCACAAACGACTCCTCCAGTCCAAGAAATGTTTCGCTGGAAACAGTATTGGAAAAATAGATGGGTCGCTCCCAGTTACTGTTAGCCAGCATATCCAGTTGAGCAATTGAATTTTTATAGATCACCTCTTCATTTAAGGTGAACCGCACTTCATCCACCAGATAAGGTTCCACAGCAGCGGACCTTACCGAACTGCTTAAATTTGCAGTATCCACTGGAACTACAAATTTCCTGGCGGGGATAAAATATCGTCCGTCCCTGAATCGCGGATCCTCAGAACCAAGGAAGTTGATGGCATCTTTCAATCCCACATAGTCGGCGTCGATAATCCTGATCAGGTTTCCCAGATCATCAATAATACCCTTAAGTGCCTCCTGGTCAATTTTAATTTTTTCAGCAACCTCATCTGTTGAAAATGCACGGAGGTATGTATAGAGCCTGTAAGGATCCATGTTTTCACTCAGGGCGCTGAATGCCTTGTAATCGTTGGTGTAACTTACGGGAAGAGCAGAATTTTCGACCAGGATCGATGCACTGTTAAAATGCTTCATAACCTCTTCACGGTAGGCCGCTTCGTTTGTTTTGTATTTCTGCCTGATCAACGATGTTGAGGATTCAACCAGGTAGGCAAAGTCCCTGCTCCCCTGCCGGTACTGCTCTTTGGTCATACTCAGCGGCAACGGATCAGAATCATAGAACTTGTAGGTCATTTGCTCAACATACCAGTCGGCAGTCAGATAACTCAGGTTTACCACTCTTACATCCGTTCTGAACCCTTCCACCTCCTGGATATACCAGAGCGGAAAGGTATCATTATCACCATTGGTGAAGATGATGGCATTTTCGTCCACAGAGTTGAGATAATTCCTGGCGAAGGCCCGGGTTGTATACCGGTTCGAACGATCATGGTCATCCCAGTTTTCCATGGCCATCAGACCAGGTACCGCCACCAGCGACACACCCACCACCAGGGCCGGAACAACGACTGCCTTTGTTTTTTTCTGTATGGCCTCAATAATTCCCGCCACACCCAGGCCGATCCAGATAGCGAATGCATAGAATGATCCGGCGAATGCATAATCACGTTCCCTGGGCTGCATCGGGTACTGGTTAAGGTAAACCACAATGGCCAGTCCGGTAAGCAGAAACAGCAGGCCAACGATCCATCCATCCTCCGGTTTACGTCTGAAATGGAAAACCATTCCAATCAGTCCGAATATCAACGGCAACATGTAATACCTGTTGTATGCCTTGCTCTTTCCGATAGATTCGGGAAGGCTATCCTGCGGCCCGAGACGGGCTTCATCAATAAATTTAATACCACTGAGCCAGTTTCCTTTGTGCAATTCCCCGTGCCCCTGCAGGTCATTCTGCCGGCCGGCAAAGTTCCACATAAAATACCGCATGTACATGTGCCCCACCTGGTAACGGAAAAAGAACCGTATATTTTCTTTAACAGACGGCTTATCTTTAGGAGCGCTCCTGTCGTACTGCAATTCTCCCATTCTTCCGGTAACTGGCTGTCCGTTTGCATCGGTCCGCACATTGTAAATCTTCGATTCACTGATCTTTCCCCAATACAGGTATTCAGGTATATGCCGGTCCTGGCTGCTCCAGAGACGCGGGAAATACCCTTCGAACTTATTGTCATACACATAGGTGCGGTCCCTGGTAACGGATTCATAACCATCATCTCCCATGTAATAAGTTGGTTTGCCCTGTTTCACCGATTCCGGACGGGCATTAAAATAGGCCCCGTGAAACAGGGGACGATCGCCATATTGCTCACGATTCAGGTAACTTACAAGTGAGAAAACGGTTTCCGGATTACTCTCATCCAGCGGTGTATTGGCCTGGGAACGGATCACGATCACCGCATAAGATGAATATCCCACCAATATGACAAACAGCGATACAATTACAGTGTTCCAGAAAACCAGCTTCTTTTTTCGCGTATAGAAAATCCCGAAAATGGTCAAACCAAACAACAGACACAAATAGAATACTACCCCTGAAAAATAGGGAAGTCCCATCCTGTTCACGAACAGCAGTTCGAACCTGGAGGCAAAATAGGGAATACCCGGGATAATGATCACCAGGACCAGACCAAGGATCATCACCGAAACCGCGATGGCCGCGAGGAGTCCATTGATACTGAATGTATATTTTCTGAAATAAAAGATGAACACCAGCGCAGGAATCGTCAACAGGTTCAACAGGTGAACGCCGATTGAGAGTCCCATAATAAAGGCGATCAAAATGAGCCACCGGTTGGCGTATGGCTCATCCGCAATATTTTCCCATTTCAGCATGGCCCAGAATACAAAGGCGGTTGCGAGGGAGGACAAGGCATACACCTCAGCTTCAACGGCCGAGAACCAGAATGTATCGGAAAAGGTATAGGCCAGTGCCCCGATGGCTCCGGAACCGATAATGATGATCAGCTCTGATCCGGTATAAACATTATCCTTGCCGTAGAATTTTCGCACCAGGTGTGTGATGGTCCAGTAAAGAAAGAGAATGGTAAACGAACTTGCCAGTGCAGAAAGGGTGTTCATGGTAGCTGCCACCAGCAATTCGTTCCCCCCTGCAAAAAGGGTAAAAAACCGGCCCAGGATCATAAATACCGGCGCCCCGGGTGGGTGCCCCACTTCCATTTTATACGCGGTTGCTATAAATTCACCGGCATCCCAGAATGAACTGGTGGGCTCCATGGTCAACAGGTAGGTAACCGATGCGATGACAAATATCAACCATCCGGCAAGCAGGTTATAAAATCTGAAATTCTTCATGTTCTCATTTTTGAATATCGACAAAGATAAAAGGATATATTGAATTTGGTGAAAGTTTTCGGCATTAGAGAAGGGCTGGTTATGGTGCTGTTACCCTTGCAGTTCCATCTCCATTCATCAGGAACCGCCAGGGTTTTGTATTCCATGGTTCACCCGCGTAATCAATGCCGATCCTTGGATGGGTGGTATAGGAGGGCTGGATACCGGCATCCATGATCCCGAGACGCTCCGATTTCACCAGCTCCTCTCCATTAAAGGATCCATCCAACTCCAGTTGGCGGGTCAACCTTCCGGGGCCCGATACTTCACGAAGACCCCTGATCAATACTGCCTGGGGGTCATCCTTCACCGATGTAACCACATTGAGCATCCAGTACATACCATATATAAGGTACATATAAAGTACTCCTCCCGGTTCATACATAATGCCGGTTCTTGGTGTTTTTCCCCTGCTGGCATGACAGGCCCTGTCCTCCTGTCCCCTGTAGGCTTCGGTTTCTGTAATAAGGTACGCCCGGGTCTCCCCGCCGGGCCAGCTCCTGACCAGTTTTTTACCGATCAATGCAGGGGCCACTATGAGAACATCCTGCCTGAAAAAGTCGTTGGCCAACCACTTCTCCTTCATCTAATAGGGTAGTTTATCGGATTTATCGATCCATTTTTTAAAAAGGGTATCAGCAGCTTTCTCCTTTACCCTAACCATCTTCAGTTTTCGTGTGTCTATATCCCTGGAAAGTTCTGCATAAATCAGACTATCGTCAAATCCGGCTGACTCGGCATCGTTCCGGTCCGATGCAAAATAAACCTCAGGTATTCTGGCCCAGTAGATCGCTCCCAGGCACATGGGGCAAGGCTCACAGGAGGCATAGAGGATACAGTCGCTAAGGTCGAAATTATTCAGCTTTTCTCCCGCTTGCCTGATTGCCATGATCTCAGCATGTGCGGTGGGGTCATTGTTTCTGGTTACCTGGTTGGAAGCTTCGGCAATAATCTTCCCTCCCTTTACTATCACTGCACCGAAAGGTCCCCCTCCATGATCGATGTTTTTATCCGCCAGGCTGATGGCCCGCTTTATGAATTCTGCATGCATACTTTTTACTTTGGATCACCGGACAAAGATAAGATTTCACGGTTTGAGGAGGAGAAAAATAATGAATTGTTTTTTGCTGTATTGTCTGGGATCCCTGCACAATTTATCTAATCATGTACCTGCATTTTCTTGTCTCCCGGCCCCCAGCTCCATTTGGGACCGAATACAAACAGGGCATAGAAGAGAGCAAACATGAGTGCACCGGGTGTATTTTCCAGTGTATCCTCATCAAGCATCGACAGCGCCATGGTCAGCAGAAAGACGATTACCATATAGGATCCCCACCGCTCTCTCATGAATACTGGAATTATTATTGCAAGCAGACACAATATCAATCCAGGGATTCCGAATGCAATAGCCAGCGTCAGGTACTGGTTATGTGCCCGTCGTCGTCGTTCGGGCCTCAATGGCGAATTATTTTCTTCGTAATATGATTTGAATGCCTGTCTGACATCCCCTGTCCCCACACCGAATACCAGGTTCTCTGAAGCAATATCCAATCCGGCTTTCAGGTAAAAATAGCGTTGTATCAGCGATTTGTCATTGGGACTGAATCCGAGCCGGTACCTGTCGAACTCCCATATTACTTCATAAATTCTGGGATAGAGCGCGAACCGGTTGAGATAAATATGGTTGGCTATTCCGCTTTCAATGGCCGCAACATCTATACTGTCGAGCTGTCTTACCCCTGCCGCATCCTTCCGGAGTCCTTTGGAGGTAAGGTAACGAATGAGAGAAAAGCGAATGAAGTTGCCGTTTGAGGCCTTCCCTTTATATTCGTAATCACTGACCCGCTCCCACTCCCGTTCAAGTTCCACCGGACAAACATGGATCCAGACATAATTGCCATTCTCTGTCTCTTTATTATCCGGGTAATGAATATACTTGTTTCCCTCCATGGTTAATGAATCAAGGTCCCCGGGATCAACCTGCTCAAAGGAGTAAAACCGGTTTATTGCACTTCCGGTGTAAATGACTGCAAAAAGCGGTATAAAAACAATCACTACAGTGATCATAAACCGGCCCACACGATCCGGTATGTTCCGCACAAGTAACAAAGCGAGAAACAGTGCGATGAGAACAAGGATAATAATCCCCGAGAGGGATCTCAGCATCACCAAAAATACCGGCAACCAGATCAACGCAAGCAGGTAAAATAATTGAAGTACCCTTGTTTCATTATTCTCCCGCTTAAATAGCATGTATGCTGCGAACAGTATGGAGAGAACGATCATGAGTGAAAACCTGATATGGCCGATGAACAGGGAAGCATTCCTGAAATCGCTCATATTCACATGAATAATATTTGTAAGTGCCAACACACTTGCAAATGAACCTACCAGGTTCCCTGCTATAAAGGCTGTCAAAATAATTCGCACCTCACGCGAGGAGAGACCATCGGAGGTAACCACGATCAGGGGAATCAGCAGAATGGGCAGTTTAATCTTCAAATCGTGCAATCCATAATTGAAATCGGATGACCATGCCATGGCCAACAGATGTATCAACATAAACAGGGAAAAGACCTGGAATGCCCTATCGGATTTTATCCGTCTCCATTTATCACCGAATTTTCCCTCAATTATCCAGTTCAGTCCCAACATGAACTGCAAAACGGTTGTGGTGAATACAGAAAGCGGCAGGACCGCTGCCAGCAGAACAAGCAGGTAGAAATAGAGTGTTCTGTTAACTGATAATTTCCGGGTCAAAATGTTACACTTATTAAAATTTGTTGTGAATGATGTATCCCCTCCCCTGGCACAAAATGGAAACTCCATCCGATCTTCGATTCAACCGATGCGTTTCTGAAAGGATCCGTGAACAGATCCAGCCTTCCGTAATTGCCCGACCTGTAAAATGGGTCCCCATAACTAAAATCAATCGGTGTGCCAATATAATAAACTCCTTTTAACCCAAAAATAGTGTATCGGAGATCAATGTTTGAGATCATCCCTTCACCCCGTGTAAATCCGGCCGGACGAAACCTGTTATAAGAAGATATATAACCGGTTGAAATGGAAAGTTCATAAGGAACCTCTATGTTCGTTATTCTGTACCCTGCCAGCAGGGAAAAAATCCCGTTATCCTGCAATGGTATCGTGTCATTAGGATTACGGCTCCTTGCATTATGATACATCAGGAACGCCGGTTCAACGAAAAATCCTTTAATGGTCAAGCTTGCCCGGAGGCCTGCAAGAAAAGTTTCCCTGGTATCTTCAGAAACCCTGCCTGTCCAGTCGATAAACCCGCTTACCTCACCCAACCCTTTGCTGTATGAGATAAATGCCCCTTCCACATTGGACCGGTAATAATTCAAAGTATCATTTAAAAAAGCAGGGGAAAAATCCAACCGGTTTCTCCTGGGAAACGAACCGAATACCATTTTTAGCCGGGGTTTATTGAACCGGTAATAGAGATTTACCTGGGGTACCAGGGCCATGATGCTGCTTCCATGCTCATACAGATAATTGAAGCCGGCAGCAAAACTATGCACACTATCCACCATAAAGAGCATGGAGGCGTCCAGTCTTGCGCCAAATATGGTCTGCGGGAAACCATAGTCGGAAAAATATTCCCTGTTATCGAAGATTTGGTGGAATGAGATATCGTATCCGCTTTTCTGCGAATACACCAGGCTTATAAAACAGAGCAATCCGATGGTTAATAGCGCTTTTCTCACTTTTCAGATATCAATTACAGGCAATAAAGGTATACAAAACCACAGGATGTTGAAAACCTCCTGGAATAGCAAGATTATATATGAACATTTCATGTTGTATCTTACAGAATATCTGACAATTAAGAAATTTAGAAATTAATTGTTGATATGTTATTGATTTAATAAAAAGATTTGTATTTTTGCGAACCACAAAATAAGGTGATAGTTTTTATCAGAGAAAAAAATAAAAGACGTGGATACATTAAGTTACAAGACCGTTTCAGCGAACAAAAATACCGTACAGAAAGAGTGGGTATTGGTAGATGCAACAGACCAGATATTGGGTCGTCTTGCCGCAAGAGTGGCAATGATCCTGAGAGGAAAGCACAAACCCAGTTTCACCCCACATGTTGATTGTGGAGACAATGTAATTATTATCAATGCTGAAAAGGTAAAACTAACCGGCAATAAGTTAACACAACGGCTATACGTGCGTCACTCAGGTTATCCGGGGGGACAAAAGACAGAAACAGTTGAGAACCTTCTCAAGAGGAGGCCCATAGCAGTGGTTGAAAGATCTATAAAGGGAATGCTGCCTAAGAACAGACTGGGAAGTGAGTTATTCAGAAATCTTCATGTATTTGAAGGGGACCAGCATCCGCATGAAGCACAACAGCCAAAAACGATTGATTTAAATACCATTAAATAAGAATACATGGAGGTCATTAACACCATAGGTAGAAGAAAAAGGGCAATTGCCAGGGTATATCTCAGCGAAGGCAAGGGCCAGATCACTGTCAATGACAAAGACTACAAAGAATATTTTCCGTCTGAGCAATTACATTATATCGTGGACCAGCCATTAAACCTGCTTGAATTAAAAAGCAAATACGACGTTAAGGTAAATCTTACCGGCGGTGGCATGAAGGGTCAGGCTGAAGCATTGCGACTGGGAATTGCCAGGGCGCTTGTAAAGATTGATGCGGAAAACAAGCCAAAACTTCGTGCAGAAGGGTTCATGACCAGGGATCCCCGTACTGTTGAAAGAAAGAAACCGGGACAACCAAAAGCAAGGAAGCAGTTCCAGTTCAGTAAACGTTAATCCGAATTACATATTTATTAAACGCGAAACCTGCAGGACTTCCTTTGTGAACTACCTGTTGGTTGCCTAAGCAAAAATTAAAAAAATGCCAAAGACAAGTTTTCAAGAACTATTGGATGCAGGTGTTCATTTTGGCCACCTGAAAAGAAAATGGAACCCCGCAATGGCTCCCTATATTTTTATGGAGAAAAACGGGATCCACATTATTGACCTGAACAAAACTGAAGCGAAGCTTGAAGAGGCTTCCAATGCGCTTAAACAAATCGCAAAGTCGGGAAGAAAGATCCTGTTTGTTGCCACAAAGAAACAGGCCAAAGACATTGTCTCTGAAAAAGTTAAAGCAATTAATATGCCCTATGTTACCGAACGGTGGCCAGGGGGTATGCTTACAAATTTTCCGACCATCCGGAAGGCTGTTAAAAAGATGGGGACCATCGATAAGATGGCCACGGATGGTACCTATGAAACACTCTCCAAAAGGGAAAGACTTCAGATCGGCCGCCAGCGGGCCAAGCTTGAAAAAATGTTCGGTAGTATTGCCGATCTCACAAGGCTGCCGGCCGCAATGTTTATCGTGGATGTAACCAAGGAATATATCGCTGTACGCGAAGCCAAAAGGTTAAATATCCCTGTATTTGCCATGGTTGATACCAATTCCGATCCAAAAAACATCGATTTTGCCATCCCTTCAAATGATGATGCATCCAAATCCATTTCCCTGATCCTGGAATATGTTTGTGCCTCCATTGAAGAGGGGCTGAGTGAACGAAAAATGGAGAAGGAGAAAGAAGCTACCTCTGCCAAAGAGAAAAAATCATCCGAACCGAAGGAGAAAAAAGACGAGGGTAGATCTGCTGTAAAAGGTACACGACCAAGAAAAGAGGCCGCCAAGGTTGAAAAGAAGGAGGTAAAGCAGGAGCAAGCCAAGGAAGAAAAGAAGGAGGTGAAGCAGGAGCAAGCTGAGGTGAAAGAAGAAGTGAAGGAAGAAAAAAAAGAAGAGTAGAGAAAACACAACAAATTCAAACGATATAAATTTCCATAACAATGGCTGATATTAAAGCTGCAGATGTAAGTAAACTGAGAAAAGCAACAGGTGCCGGTATGATGGACTGCAAGAAAGCGCTCCAGGAAGCTGAAGGCGATTTTGAAAAAGCAATTGAAGTAATCCGTAAAAAAGGCCAGGCCGTTGCAAATAAACGTGCGGACCGTGAAGCCAGTGAGGGTGCCGTTCTTGCCAGGGTAGAGGGCGGATTCGGGGCCATGATATCCCTGAATTGCGAAACTGATTTTGTTGCCAAGAATGAAAATTTTGTAGGATTTGCTCAATCAATACTTGATGCAGCAATGGCCGAAAAGCCAGCAGATCTGGATGCTCTGAAAGCAATCAAGATCGACGGCAAATCCATTGATGAACTGGTAACTGAACAGACAGGTGTCATCGGTGAAAAAATTGAACTCGCCTATTACGATCATATTGAGGCCGCATCGGTCATCGCATACAACCACTTTGGAAACAACCTTGCAACCCTTGTGGGATTCAGCAAATCTGTTGAAGAGCAAGTGGCTAAAGATATTGCCATGCAGGTTGCTGCCATGTCCCCGGTTTCTGTAAGTGAAGATGATGTTCCTGCCGCTACCCTGGAAAGTGAAAAGCGGATAGGTCGTGAAAAGGCACTGGCAGAAGGTAAGCCGGAAGCCATTGTTGACAAGATCGCAGAGGGAATGGTGAAAAAATTCCTGAAGGAAAATACCCTGTTGAGCCAGGAATTCACCAAAGATTCCAAACTTACCGTCGGTCAGTATCTGAAACAGGCCGATGCTGAAGCAAAGGTAACCGGCTTTTTACGGTTCGCGATCAAATAGATATTTCATAAAAGCTTATCTAAAAGACCTTCTTACAGAGGGTCTTTTTTTTTGTGCCAGCCCTCTACTTTATTGACAGACGCTACCTAACACACGCTCCGTTACTCAAATCAACCATTTTTTACATATATTCGCACAAACTCAAAATCATGGCAACGTATAAAAGAATCCTTCTTAAACTCAGTGGAGAAGCCCTGATGGCCAGCCGTTCCTACGGAATTGATCCGCGAAGGTTAAATGATTATATTAAAGAGATTATCGAAGTCCATAAAGCCGGTGTACAGGTTGGGATTGTGATTGGTGGGGGAAATATATTTCGGGGCCTTTCCGGAATGGAAGATGGATTTGACCGGGTGAAAGGTGATTATATGGGAATGCTGGCAACGGTTATCAACGGACTGGCACTCGCCTCTGCATTCGAATCGAAAAACGCCAAAGCCAGGTTACTCACCGCTTTTAAAATGGAACCGGTGGCCGAATTTTATTCAAAATCCAAAGCTGTCCAGGCACTTGAAAGCGGTGAAATTGTCATTTTCTCCGGGGGTACGGGTAATCCTTTTTTTACAACCGATACCGCTTCCTCTCTCAGGGCGGTGGAAATTGGTGCTGATGTTATGCTCAAAGGTACCCGGGTGGATGGAGTCTATAATAGTGATCCTGAGAAAGATCCGGATGCCGAGAAATACGAAACAATCACATTTGATGAGGCCCTGAAGAAGAACCTGAAAATACTTGATCTGACAGCTTTTGCCATGTGTAAGGAGAATGAATTACCCGTTATCGTATTCAACATGAATGAAAAAGGGAACCTCCTAAAGATCATTTCAGGAGAAAAAGTTGGAACTTTAGTTAAAATTTGAATAATTTAGGGACTGATTTAATACAACCATTATGAATGAAGAGGTTCAACTGGTCTTTGAAATGACCCGCGAAAAAATGGACAAAGCGCTGGAACATCTTGAAACAGAACTCAGCAGAATCAGGGCAGGGAAAGCCAACGTTCATATACTTGACGGGATCATGGTTGAATATTACGGTACCATGACACCCCTGAACCAGGTATCCAATATAAGTACCCCTGATGCCAAAACCATCGCGGTGCAACCCTGGGAGAGAAATATGATCGATCCCATCGAACGGGCCATTCAACAGGCAAACATCGGGATTACCCCCATGAATAACGGTGAGCTGATCCGCCTCGGGATCCCTCCGCTCACTGAACAACGCAGGATAGAGCTTGTAAAGCAGGTGAAAAATGAAGGTGAGAATGCCAGGGTAAGTATCCGTAATAGCCGGCGGGAAGCCAACGATGAGTACAAACAGATGCAGAAAGATGGCCTGGCAGAGGATGATGCTAAAAGGGCCGAAGACAATGTCCAGGAGCTTACAAAGGAGTTTTCCGAAAAAATAGACAAGCTTATAGAAGCGAAAGAGGAAGATATCATGACCATTTAAATAGTGTCTTTCCACTCCACTTAATTGACAGACTCTAAATAAATTAAACTGAACGAATTTACCGACCGCATTCCGACAGGGAGATCCCTTCTGTTGTGCGGTCTTTTTTTTGACAGATCATGCTGCGACAATACCGGTTCGAAATATTAATCATCGTACTGATACACCTGGGATTCCTTGTTATTCAGCTATTCTCACAGAATTACCTGTTAGATGATTCCAAAGAGTATATCAATACCGCCGATAACCTGATCACTGAAGGGATACTTTACTGTGATGACCCCGAAGGGGACACTGATCCGGCCTTTTACACAAAAAGAACTCCCGGATACCCCCTGTTTCTGTTGCCTGTTCGTCTGGTTACCGGAAGCCTGGTTCCTGTCATAATCCTGCAAATGCTGCTCTCCATCGGGGCCATTCTGATCATGCTCAAAATATTTAAGCCCGGGAAAAACAGCAGATACCTGCTGATAGCCTTGGTGGCCCTGTTCCCGGCACAATTCATATACGCCAACCTGGTTATGTCGGAGATCCTGTTCCAGTTTGTCGTCATGGCAGCTGTTGCCGTTTTTTTCAGATATATTCAAACCAAAAAGATCAAGGTTCTCTGGTACTACCAGCTGCTCATCATTACAGGGATCCTGATAAAACCGGTGCTGTACCTGTTTGTTATTGTTAACATCCTGCTGTTTATTTATCTCTATTTCCGGACCCGGCAAAGACTGGTGATCATATCCAGCCTGGTTCCGCTGATTTTTGTCATCATATTCGGGGGGATCAACCAACATCGAACAGGATATTTCCACATCTCGAGCATACAACATATCAACCTGGTGGATTACAACCTCTATTTCTACATGATGAATCGGGAGGGTAAGGAGAAGGCCATGGAGAAAAGGGAGCAGATCCATGAGGAATGCAACAGGCATCTCAATTATAGAGATCAGGCAATATGCCTTTCAAAAAGTGCAACCGATTATTTCAGGGAGGACCTGAAAGCGTATGGATTGTTTCACGCCAAAGGCATGGTACGGTTCTTCCTGGATCCCGGCCGGTTTGACCTGTACCACTTTTTCGGGATAAAAAGTGAACCGGGTAGAGGATTCCTGTACCAGCTGAATAATGGCGGATTGAGGGGGGCGTGGGATTATTTCCTGGCACAACCGGTATTGATCATACTTCTACTGCTGCTGATCGCAATGGTAAACCTGCTTCGGCTGGTTGGATTTCTATTTTTCCTCTTCAACAGGCAGTTCAACATTGAGTTTCGTCTGTTCCTGCTACTGCTCACCGGCTTTCTTGCGTTTGCCACCGGGCCACTGGGCGCTTCACGGTTTATGCTTCCTGTGGTACTGATCCTTACGGGAGGAGCAGTGGTCCAATATGGACGGTGGGTCGACAAGTATATCCACAAAATTAGGATATCGGAATCTTAGGATCGACGGAGCATCCGTCTTGATTCTACTGGATCAAAATGAACGAATTATACATTTTTAGCATTTTTATATTTGGATTATAGTAACTAATTGGTTACTTTTGTGATTAGACATGAGGACCCTTGAACCCTATAAGAATTATTTCTGGGATTTTTATAATCCATTGCAGCATAAAATAAAAGGGAAAGTTGATTATGTCTTACAGATCATTATTTCAGTTGAAAGAATTTCGGCAAAGTTCTTCAAACATCTTGAAGATGGAATCTACGAGATCAGGATTGAATATCAGGGGAATATATATAGAATATTCTCCTTTTTTGATGATGGTACACTGATTATTCTCCTTCATGGAATACAGAAAAAAACGCAAAAGACACCCAGAAAGGAAATAGATCGGGCTAAAAAACTTAGAAGAGAGTATTATGAAAGCAAAGAATAGCACAGAAAATCCAAAAACTATCAATGAACTTTTTGATAGGAAATATGGCATGCCTGGGTCGAAAATCCGTCGTGAATTTGAACAGAAAGCAGAGGCGTTTATGGTTGCTGAGCTAGTAAAAGAATCGAGAAAAAAAGCTCATCTGACCCAGGAACAATTAGCAAAGAAACTTAATGTTAATAGAGCGTACATTTCTAAAATTGAAAGAGCTTCCAGCGATGTCCGGATTTCAACCCTTAGGAAAATAATTGAAACCGGATTAGGTGGAAAATTACATATCCATGTGGAGCTGTGATAATAAACCAGCAAGTCATTGACAATGCGTGGATCTCCAAAACCTTAGCTTTTTGTTAGGCTGCGACACATAAAAACGGTGAACTAATCCATCTCCAGTATTCTATATAACTCATCCAGATCGGGTGAGAGGATGATCTCGGTTCGCCGGTTCTTTGCCCTGGCTTCCGGTGTAACTGCAGGATCAACCGGAAGGTACTCTCCCCTTCCCGCCACCGTAATTCTGTTCGGATCTATGGAATTAGCATCAAGCAGAATCCTTACAATGGAGGTGGCCCTCAGTACACTCAGATCCCAGTTGTCTTTAATGGACGAACCCTGTCTGAACGGTACATCATCCGTATGGCCTTCAATCATGATACTTATATCCCGATTCTGAGCCAGAACAACAGCAAGCTGCCTTAAGGCACGTTGTCCGTTCTGGTCAACAGTGGTACTTCCGGAGCCAAACAGCAACTGGTTTTGCAGAGATACATACACTTTGCCATTTTTATGGGTTACCGTTAAACCCTGCCCCTCAAATCCCAAAAGGGCATCTGCCACTGTCTTTCTGAGTTTCTGCATGAGTTGATCCTTTTGGTAGAGCATCTCTTCCATCTCCATCAGTCTGGCATTCCTGGCCTCAAGCTCAGCCCTCAACCTGGTAAGTGACTGCCGTTGTTCTGATACATTTCTTTCAAGCTCCTTCAGTGTGCGCTGTTTGATCGCCAGGTCCTCCTGCGCATCCTGGAGTTCGTTCAGCAATCTCCTGGTTTCCCGTGCATTTCCACGCAACAGTGATTCGTGGGTCTCTTCCAAATCACTGTACCTTCGTTCCAGTGCAGCAATCTCTCTCTGAGCCTTTTCAATCTCCCCATACAGCCTGATGCTATCCTCTACGAACCTATCCTTCTGATCCTCCACCTGGTCAATCAACGCTTTCATCTCACGATTTTCTACCGTGAGCCTTTCGTTTTCAGCAAATATTTCATCCCTGTCCTGTTGTAACGTGGTCCGCTTTCTGTCCACCTCACGAAACTGTGTGCCGGGCACGCACGAGAATATACCTCCTGCCAGTATTGCGTATATGAAAATCTTTCTCATTTTTATTGTTACTGAATGCTGTTATGTGACAAATTTATTGAATCCCCCGCTGTATTTGCTGAATCTCGCCATCTATTTAAACGGTTATACTATATTATAACGTAGGAGAACAGTGCAAATTACATAAAAAATCAGGTTCATGGATTTTGAATTTTCCCAAACAGGGGCAAGATATCAACATCCCCGGAATTTTCTATCTTTGTAGGATCATATCCATAGCTGAATGAGTGCAGAAAGTAACGTGTTTCCATTACTCAGCAAGATCGACGGTCCTGCTGAGATGAAGGGGCTTACACCGGAGGAACTGGTCCGGTTAAGCGATGAGCTAAGGCAATTTATCATCGAAATTGTTTCATCCAATCCCGGCCACCTGGGTGCCAGCCTGGGTGTTGTGGAGCTGACGGTTGCACTCCACCACGTTTTCAATGCCCCCTACGATAAGATTATCTGGGATGTGGGCCACCAGGCTTATGGCCACAAGATCCTCACAGGGCGGCGGGATGAATTTCACACCAACCGTAAATATAAAGGAATCAGCGGTTTCCCGCGGCTTTCCGAAAGCGCGTATGATGCCTTTGGGGTAGGTCACTCCTCTACCTCACTCTCTGCAGCACTTGGGATGGCAGTTGCTCGGGACAGCAGGGAGAAGAATAACCATATCATTGCAGTGATAGGCGACGGATCACTTACCGGGGGGATGGCGTATGAGGCACTCAACAATGCCGGCCACGAGAAAAAGGATATGCTCGTGATCCTCAACGACAATAATATATCCATCGACCCAAGTGTGGGAGCCATGAAGGAGTACCTCCTGGACATTACCACCTCCAGGGCATATAACAAGGTGAAAAATGATATCTGGAACCTGTTGGGTGCCCTTAATAAGGTGAATCCCAATACGCGACAGTATTTCCAGAAAATTGAAAACGCGATCAAGTCCATTGTTCTGAAACAGAGCAACCTTTTCGAGTCGATGAATTTCAGGTATTTCGGTCCGGTGGATGGTCATGATGTGGTTTACCTTGCGAGTGTTCTCAACGACATAAAAGAGATTAAGGGGCCGAAGCTGCTGCATGTCTTGACCAAGAAGGGAAAAGGATTTCCGATGGCAGAGCTGAACCAGACAAAATTCCATTCCACCGGCTCAAAATTTGACAAAACAACCGGGGAATTTTATGAATCGGCAAAACCATCAAAGTCGCCAAAATACCAGGATGTATTCGGTGATACCCTTCTGGAGCTGGCAAGGACCAACAAAAAGATCATCGGGATCACACCGGCCATGTCATCTGGTTCTTCTCTGAATACAATGATGGAGGAGATTCCTGATAGAACCTTTGATGTTGGCATCGCCGAACAACATGCCGTTACTTTTGCTGCAGGACTGGCAGTCTCGGGAATGATCCCCTATTGCACGATCTATTCCACCTTTCTGCAAAGGGCCTATGACCAGGTGATCCATGATGTGGCGCTCCAGAACCTTCCGGTTGTATTCTGTGTTGACCGGGCAGGACTTGTTGGCGCCGACGGGGCCACACACCACGGTGTTTTCGACCTATCCTATATGCGCTGTATTCCCAATCTTACCATCGCATCGCCCATGAATGAGATTGAATTCCGTAATTTACTCTTTTCTGCACAACACAATGTGGAGGGACCCTTTGTGATCCGGTATCCAAGGGGTCGGGGAGTGTTGACCGACTGGAAAAAAGAATTTTCAGAAATTGAAAAGGGTACGGGGCGTCTGTTACGTGATGGGGAGGACCTTGCCATTATCTCCATTGGACCTATCGGCAACGAAGTTACAGCGGCCATTGATGAATTGGAGAAAATGAATTTAAGTATTGCCCATTTTGATTTACGGTTCCTGAAACCACTGGATGAAAAAAGCCTGACCAGGTTGTTTAAAAAACACAGGAAAGTCATTACCATTGAAGACGGGACAATCAGCGGGGGAATGGGAAGCGCCATCCTGGAATTCATCTCTGAAAAGGGATTACATACCGAGGTTAAACGGCTCGGCGTTCCCGACAGGTTTGTCGACCATGGAACGGTGGAAGAGCTCTTCGCAGAATGCGGAATGAACCGGGAAGGAATTATCCAGGCAGCCAGGGTAATGATAGGATCCAAAGCCATGTTTAAGGTGATGTAGTATCCTTAAAGGCAGAAGCCGGCCATGGCAATTCAGAAGCCGGGATCTCCTGAATCAGCTTTTAAATTAATCTATAAATCAAATTTTATTCCCTGTGCCAAAGGAAGCTCTGTCCCATAGTTGATGGTATTGGTCTGTCTTCTCATATAGGCCTTCCAGGCATCTGAACCTGATTCCCGGCCCCCGCCTGTCTCCTTTTCGCCACCAAAAGCACCACCAATTTCGGCACCGGAAGTTCCGATATTCACGTTGGCAATACCACAATCCGAACCCATACCCGAAAGGAAGGTCTCCGCTTCGCGCATGTTCAGCGTAAAAATGGCCGAAGAAAGTCCCTGGGGAACACTATTATTCAGTGCGATGGCATTTTCAACGGACCCTTTATAACGGATCAGGTATAACAGTGGGGCAAAAGTCTCTTCCTGCACAATTTCATAGTGATTTTCCGCTTCGGCAATGGCTGGCATCACAAAATTACCGGATTCGAACCCGGCTCCTTCCAGCACCTCTCCACCAAATAAAATTTCACCCCCGGTCTCCAATACCTTTTTCTGAGCCGCCAGAAAATCGTCAACACCCACTTTATCTATCATGGGTCCGACCAGGTATTTTTCATCCAGCGGATTTCCAATTTTTCCGTCCAGTTGCCGGTATGCATTGACCAGCCGCTGCTTCACTTCGTCATAGATCGCATCGTGGATAATTACGCGCCGAGTGGAAGTACAACGCTGACCGGTTGTACCAACAGCACCAAAGACAACTGCAGGAATAGCAATTTCCAGGTCCGCCTCCTTTGATATGATCACGGCATTGTTCCCTCCAAGCTCCATAATGGTATTTCCCAACCGCTTACCCACAATTGCCGAAACCCTTTTCCCAACGGCCGTTGATCCGGTCACCGATATGAGCGGGATCCGGTTATCGGCTGCAAAGTTGTCCCCCACTACCGATGATTTGGCAATGATCAGGTTAAAGACACCTTCTGTTACGTTATTGGTTTTCAAAACATCCCCGATAAGCTTCTGGCAGGCGATGGCAGTAAGCGGCGTTTTGGAACTGGGTTTCCATATCACAACATCACCCGCTACGGCAGCGATCATTGTGTTCCAGGCCCATACGGCCACGGGAAAATTAAATGCAGTGATCAGCCCGACGATCCCCAGAGGATGGTACTGGTCGTACATCCTGTGCATGGGACGTTCTGACTGCATCGTATAACCGTACAACTGGCGTGATTGTCCCACTGCAAAATCACAGATATCGATCATCTCCTGCACCTCACCCAGTCCCTCCTGGTAAATCTTACCCATTTCAAGGGATACCAGGTAACCGAGGTCCTCCTTGTTTTCCCTCAGTGCAAGGCCGATCTGGCGAACCACTTCACCGCGCTGCGGCGCCGGTACAGTTTTCCACACTTCAAAAGCCTTTTCAGCAGTTTGAATTACAGTTTCGAGATCTCCGGCAGAACCATTTATTACACGAGCTATTGGCTTCCCATCGATGGGCGACAGAGACTCCGTCTCATCTCCTTTGGTGACAACCCATTTCGTTCCCGTTGTAACACCGCTGTTTACAGCTTCAATTCCCAGGCGGGCCAACACCTCTTTTGTCGTTTCTGAATATCCGGTTTTCATAGTAATTCTAATTTTAAGTCAGACAACAAAAATAGACATGTAAACACGGGAAAAAGATATTAAATAACATGTATGCTGAATAACAAATATGCACAATGCAAGATTATAATTTGCCACAAATTTGAAAATATGCTATCTTCGCATTCCGCAGAAATTAACTATGCCCGGATGGCGGAATTGGTAGACGCGCTGGTCTCAAACACCAGTAGCCGCAAGGCTGTGCCGGTTCGACCCCGGCTCCGGGTACTGAAACGGAAGAAACGGATTATTTATCTGTTTCTTCATTTTTTATCCTGTAACTCGTTGGTATTCATAAAATTCATTCAAGGACTCCGGTTAGATATCGGTTCGATGTTTTAAGTTTAAGAAAGTATAACAACATCTTTCACAGTACTCTCAAAATCTGCTTATCCATGCAAATTTGTATCTTTATGAAAAATAGTTGTCATGCAAACGATCCGCTTACGCGTAAATGATAAAGTCTACAAAAATTTGATCAGATTCCTGAGCAAATTCAGCAAGGAAGAAGTTGAAGTGATTGAAGAAAATGACACCTTTCTTTCCATACAACAATACCTTGAAAAGGAATTGGCAAGCGTTGAAGAAGGGACTGCGAAATACACTACTATTGAAGCCTTAGAAAACAGACTTGATGCCACTATCCGGAAAAATGAAGCTTAGAATACTAAATTCATTCGCGAAAAAACTCAACGATCAGGTTGCTTATATTGCTAAGGATAAACCGGGCGCAGCAAGAAAGTTTAAATCAAAAATATTAAAAAGGATCAGGGAAATTCCTGAGATGCCTTTTGCAAACCGGAAATCAATCTTCTTTGATCGTAAAGATATACGGGATTTGATTTTCAAAGGGTATATAATTGTATATAAAGTGGATGCTAAAAAAGATATAATCACGATATTCGGTTTTACGAAATATCAAGACGATCCTTTTGAAAAACAATAATACGATCCCACATACCCACCATAATACTGATAAATTTAATTTAGAATGAAACGATCTGGCTGCACTTTATAGCTTTAAGTATCAATTGCTATTGATCATCCGCCAATCAGCAATCCATAAACAACCAGCACTTCGCAGGGAAAAATAACGCCCCTGTAACCTTCGTTTACTGCCTGAATTTCGCTTTTATATTTCCATTTTGTTATGGAAGTCACGGCAGTTGAAAAGTGCAATTTAAACCTGCTAATTCCTTTCTGACAGGACAATCCTGTGCAGAGGGACATATATGTTTTGTTAAAGAATTGGCCAGGAATGTTGTAATATTCATCACTAAAATCAACTGCAAAGACCATTGAAGGAATAACACCAACGAAAGGTTTAAATTGTCGTTTAAAAATCCTTATTTCCTCCATGTAATATTTTACCGGTAAGTCAATACAAAATAGATGACCAGATGGAGCTGTTATGTGCCATGAATTCAAAGTATAGCTTTTAATCAATATACGTGAAACACTTCTACTGGCATATACTATAGCCAATTCAATATACTCACTTCCATTAATGTATTTATCTGTAAAAAAACCAAATTGAACTGGGAAATGATGAAGTTTATACTTATACCATTCCCTTTCAAGGTTTGGGTAATTGGTAAGTTCATTAAAATCAACGAATTTATTTGCCCCAATACCAAATTCTATTCCTCCTGTAAAAGCTGAGAACTTGCTTTGTGAGAAGGAGCAAGAGCATAAGGTCAGGATGCATATGAGTATGGAAAATCTCATACTCTTATAACTGAAAGTGGGATCGTTTTATTTTTAAACATTACCTAATGTTCAAATCCACCCGCCAGATTAATTCCAAATCCCTCAAAAATGGTTCGTAAAACATTCCGGTTGGGGGTACTGTAAAAGACGGGTAAGAGATTGCCTGTCTTTTTTATTTTAACGAAGCGCAGATGGCGGAACCGAGCGCCCATAGGGCGCGAGCTCACGAGGGCGCAGCCCGAGTAATTGGTAGACGCGCTGGTCTCAAACACCAGTGGCCGCAACCGAGCAGCTACGCTGCGAGCTCACGAACGAAGTGAGTAACGCTGTGCCGGTTCGACCCCGGCTCCGGGTACAAAAACAGAGTGAAGAGCGAGAGCGATGAACGACCACTCTGTTTTTTTTGAGCCGCAGGCGAAACTCTCTCACATTCCTACTTAATCTTTTTCCCAGTCTTAAACGATATTTTCCTTTCTTATCACATTTATTAGTGTTATGAAAAGTAAGAATGAATTTGAAATCTTGAAGTCACAAATTGTGACATCAAGTTAGGGAGATACCAGAAAAGTTTTTGCAGCCTAATTAGTACCCTGTTTCAACCAGTATTCAAATACAGGATCATTGAAAAGAATCGTTTTTCCGTGGATTTCAACGATGTCTTTCTCTTGTAGGACTGTCTTATTCTTTGATACATTTCTTGGGGTTCCCAATTTGTATTTTTTCATAGTTTCTGAAGCTGTTAGCATTGTTTCACCGGCAAGAATTGCATATATCAAGTTAAGTTGGGTATTACTAAGAGAATCACAAATATCCTGATAATAAAGCTTGTTTGAATTGACAACCAGACTCATTGCTTCCTGGATAGTTAGATTCGTTGTTTCTTCATTTGTTCCGTTCCAGGTATTATGGCATAGCTGCTGAAGATAATCAGGATGGTTGCTGGTCATCTTAATCATTCGTTTGACTTGTTCTTTACTTATTTTTTTTCCGGTATTTCTAAAACTTTTAGTAATAAATTCCACCCAGTGCTTTTCCGGAATTTTATCCATGATAAAAAGGTCTCCAAATCTATAGAATGCCCTTGATTCATTTTTAAACAATTCAAGCATCATAGGCTTCCTGCTCCCATAGATGCAGTAAGTACTGCTTTCGTGATGTTGCCAATAGGACCGAAGTTCTTGTTCGAAAGCAACATGATCATCAAACCTGGAGATATTTTGAAATTCATCTATGCATACCACTATCTTAATATTTTTCTTTTTGGCTATTACTTCGGGTAGATTGATTATTTCATCTTTCGTTTTTTGTGCTTCATTCCAGGAAAAGCTTACGGAAAAATCATTCATAGGATCTGCTCCAAAAGAGAAAGTGGGGGTTAATTTCTGAAAGAAATCTCTTCCGGACTTAAGCAATTCTTCCTTTTTACTTATACTACATTTAATGATCTCTCTTGAATATTTTTCCAGGAATTCCTGCTCTGTCCGAATATTGAAGAAATCTATAAATACAAATCTGAGATTTTTATCGCTATTCAGCGTGGCTAGCTGTTTTATTAATGATGACTTTCCCCACCGTCTTGGTGAAATAAGTACTGTATTGATCCCTGCAGCTATGTTATTCCGGATTCTCGTAATATCCTCTGTTCTGTTAATGAAACTTTTTCCTGTTACGATTTTACCGTACTTGAATGGTGAATTCATTCTTTGTGCCGATTAGTATTATACCATATGGTATTATACCCAAAGGTATAAATGATTTTATAAAAAGTCAATAAATTCGATAACTTTCATTAAATCATTCATCAAATTGAAGTTATACCCGCCAAATCAAATCCAAATCCCTCAGAAAAGGTTCGGAAAAATGCCCGGCTCCGGGTACAAAAACAGAGTAAGGGTGAAGAGCGAGGATTTCCATTTTGAATGTGTGGCAATTTTAGATGTCCTTAAAAATGAAAATACCCTTAAAATCACACATACTTTATCATATCTGCAAGTTGAAGAAAATAATTATTTGACCATATTTCAAGCTCTTTTTTATCCCTGATAAAGGGGGTGACATCGCGTTTGACTAATTCTATATCCGTTGAAGAAAGTCGGTTTTTCAGTTGATTAATAAAGACTTCCTTATTCATCTCTATGCCATTAATCTGTTCGCAGCGTACTTGCAGGTGATTAAAGCCGAGGGGTATTTGGCTTCTGATGTACCACTCGAAATCATACCAATCCCGGCCTTTTACCCTTGACTTCCAATTTCGGAATAACAATGCATGCATCTTTCCAGCGAACATATCGGGTAAAACAAAACAGCGAGTCATGAAGGAGAATGGTTGAAGTAAAAGTTTTTGCTCGGTAAGGAATTCAGGGGGAGGGTTTGTATCCACCTCGATCTTCACTTTAATCGTTCGTTCTGTTCGAAATGAAAGATTATATATTTCTGTATCATCTTTTAAAAAAGCAGATTCAATATTACCAGAACTTCTCTTCTCTTTTTTCTCAATAATCACATCTCTTCCAAAGGACTTAAATTCCTTTACTATTGCAGGGAAATATTCTTCCAGTTTAAAAGAATCATTATTTGCCAACAATGAAAAGTCCATATCCTCAGAGAATCTTGACAGAGAGTGAAATATTCGTAGACAAGTGCCTCCATAAAAGGCGGCTTTCTCAAAAAAACCACTTCGGTAAAGGCCCGCAAGAGCTATTTCCTGCATCACTTCGTGAATTGCATTTCGCCTTTCATTTTCAGTTCTGATATCGTAGCGGGATATCATTTGATCAAAAACGGTCATCCCTGCAATAATTTAATAATGTTATTCAAATCATTCTTCTTTTTACCAACCTCCGCACATTGTTCAAAAATCTTAACATTCATCGAATAGAAGGCTTCCATATCAAGTCTGATGTCCTCTTCGAGATATGATAAGAGAGATTTCATAAATCTTGGTCTTAGTTCCGGAGTATATGCAATTAGGTCGCACAGTGCTTTCTCCGGAGACGCAATCAGGAATGAAAAATCATCATTCATTTTCTGATTAATTCCAATCGGAAAATATTCTTCACTACATTGTATATATTCAAACCTGGAAATTTGATTTTCAAAAACCCTGGATCTTTTTGTTGTCAGGGATCGTACCATGTAAATATTCTCCGGAATCAAACCATAATATCTCAATGCACTTTCCATTGAAACATATGAAGGCCCATAGAGATGATTGGCAATTAGTTCAGTTGATAATAGTTTCCCTGAAACATTTGGTGAAACTACATACATCCCTCTTTTTAGCCGAATGAGTTTTTCTTTAATTTCAAGATTGGCAATTTTATTTCTTGGAGACTTATAAGTACTAAAGAGTGACGCCAGCACTGCGTAACCAACAGGAATAATTCCAAGTTGTTTTAAGTTCTCCATTTTTTTGTAAACAAATAATAACAGACAAATGTAGTATTTTTTTACATACTTATTCTTATTTTATTCAATTATCTATACATTTTTTAACTTTTTTTTAGACAGAATCCAGATCAAATCCAAGTCGCACAAAAAAGGTTATAGAACTGTTGATGCTGTGATCCGTAATTTTGAAATAATCGGCGAAGCTGCAAATAAAATCCCGGATATTTAGAAATTCTACTACTTTAGACAAATCCTCCAATAGATTAAGGTTAGATATTTCAATCGTATAGTCTACTAGAGAAAGCCTTCCAAATTTTAAGTTTGGAGGGCTTTTTTCATTCTACAAGTTTGTGTGTTTTAATATAATCTGGATCAATGATGACGCCAAGTCCAGATCCTTCGGGAGCCTTTATCTTTCCATTAATGCTCTCAAATGCGCCGGCTTTGCTTTCAATCGGTATGATCGTTCCATTGGGATCAGGTGTTCGAAACATCTTAAATTCGTGATACTTGTCAGCATTCGGGCAGACAGATACCATATGTATTAAATAAAGGAATCCTAGTCCCCCGCCCGAAATATGTGGTGAAGTCCTGATTCCTATAGCTTCAGCCATCCGTGCGACCTTCATGGAACGGATCATACCACCGTTATAAAAAAGGTCAGGCATGATCACCTCGAAAGCACGATTACCAATCAACCATCGGAAAACACGCTCGCTGAATTCCTCTTCTCCGCCTGCCATGGAAATTTTCAAAGCCTGAGCCACTTGTACTTGCTCCTCGTACCAGGTCCATGGAACGGGCTCCTCATACCAATAATAATTGTATTCTTCCAGTATCTTACCAATTCGTATCGCCTCCTTCACATCATAGGTGCCGTTCCCGTCAATCATTAGCTCCATATCGTCGCCAAAGAATTCACGCGCCATCCGTATCAGTTTTTCCGTCCGTCGCGGTGCATTTTCATTATTACGACCAAGGTTATCGCCTCGTCCTGCCCGTACCTTTATTGCCTTTGCCCCGATCTCCATGTTGTCCATTTGCACCAGTTCCAGGGATTCCTCAGGTTCTAAGGTTCGAAATTCTCTTAATCGATGCCCCAGATAAATCCCAATCTCCGGGTTTTTAAGCTCTCCGATCAGCCTGCCGGCAGGCATGTCGGCAACAACGCCCATCATATCTAAAATGGCAAATTCAATATTTGCAATTTGCACACAGAGCGGTATGCCCTGGTTTTTCACATGTCCCTCTGTAGCCTGGAAAATCAGATTATCGAGATCACGCGCATCCTTTCCCAGGAAATTTTTTTGAAGAAGGTTTGTAAACATGGGATAACTGTTCTTCGCGATAAAGGGATGCCCGATCGAGATTCCCTCCACACCGTCTTTAGAACGTACTCGGCAAATAGTACTGTTCCTGTCTCTCAACAACTCCAGGGATTCAATGATAACCGGATCGGGAAATAGTTCCTTTCTAAATACCGGTTTTGCCAATGCTGCATCAAGTGCTGAGTAGTCTGGAAGAATCATACCAGATACGCTATCAGGATTACAGGATGTTAGGGGAAACAATGCTGATAGACCGCCTATTGCCGCTGTGCTAGATAGAAATTGTCTTCTGTTGTTTGCCATGGATCACTGTGTTAAGTAAACAATTCAAGGATATGTATTTTTCAAGCAAGTATTCCTCAGGTACAAACCCTCTAGTAAGTGGGAATCTAAAAACCAAAGATATAAATCATTTCAATAAAGAGCGGAGAACTTAATTACTTCCAAAAAATCCACCGACAACTCAAGGCGTTAGGTAATAGGCGTTGGGCGTTAGGCATTAGGCATTAGGTATTAGGCATTAGGCGTTAGGCGTTAGGCGTTAGGCATTAGGTATTAGGCATTAGGCATTAGGTATTAGGCGTTAGGCGTTAGGCATTAGGCCCGAATTTGTTCAAACTGCCCTAAAGGCAGTTTGCTTTCAAATTCGAGGATCCTCGAAAAACTATGCAAATTATAAATTTGCAGTTTTTCGGGAGCGTTGGGCATTAGGCGTTAGGCGTTAGGCATTAGGCGTTAGGTTTCGTTAAAATAAAGTGCGTTGATTATTTGTATCTGTGTTTTATGAGGGATGTTAGCATTTTGCCGATTTTGTTACATTCGGTGTCTAAGAGGTTTAGGTTTCATTAACTAGGCGTTGGGCGTTAGGCGTTAGTCCCGAATTTGTTCAAACTGCCCTAAAACGGTTTCATAAACCTAATTTCTACAGGTAGTACGAATTTTGTTCAGGAATTGGATTAAATTTGGATTTAAACGGTTTAAAATTAGTCCTATGAACTTCATTAAATTATTTCTGATTCTATGGGTAGTTTCATCCCAACCAGCATGGGGGCAATCAAGACTGAAAATAGAATCATCGAACGAGCTAAAACCCCGCATGGTCGTACTCACAGACGTATCCACCTGGGAAACCGACGACAGTGAATCATTGGTCAGGCTGCTGGTACATGCCGACCTTTTTGAAATTGAAGGCCTGGTTTTTACTACCGGCTGGAGCCTGGATAAAACACGGGACGATTTTTTTGATCTCATTCATGATGCAGTAAATGCATATGAAAAGGATATCCCTAATCTTTTAAAACGTTCCAATCAGAAAGGGTTTATAAAAGATGAATCACAACAGAACATCGGCTACTGGCCAAGTCCTGAATATTTAAAAAATCATACGGTTTTTGGCAGTAAAAACAGGGGGTTCAAATTTATCGGTGAAAATAATGATTCACCCGGAAGTGAGCTGATCATTCAACTCGCCGATGAAGATGACGACCGTCCAATCTGGATCACTGTCTGGGGGGGCGGCAACACCCTGGCTCAGGCAATCTGGCGTATTCAACAAGATCGTAGCCCGGAGGAGCTTAAAACATTTCTTCATAAACTCCGTGTCTATACAATAACTGACCAGGACCGTGACCAGCGAACCGATTTTGGAATCAGTTCTCACCAATGGATGCGCCGCGAGTTTGAAAAAGATCTTTTTTTTATCTGGGATGAATGCGCCTGGAAATTTCAGAACGGTACCGGTCGGAAAAACTGGGAGGAGTATGCAATGCATATTCAGAACCATGGAAATCTGGGCAAAGTCTATCCAAAATATAAGTACGGAGTAGAAGGGGATACTCCTGCATTTCTGTATTTATTGCCAAATGGGCTTAATAATCCTGAAATACCGAACCAGGTTAGTTGGGGAGGCTATTTCGAATGGGGAAAGTGTGAGGACGGATCAACCAGTGCATACACAAACTTTGAAGGTCCTGCAAACGAAATTTGCAACTTCTATGAGAATTATTTCTACCCCGCAACTTTCAACAATTTCGCTGCCCGGATGGATTGGGCCAACGATGGGAAAGGGAATCGAAATCCGGTTGTAATTCTTAATGGAGATAGTGGAATTGCTCCGATGCAAATTATTAAGAAACCTGGTAAACTGATCATGCTGGATGCCTCAAAGACCTTCGACCCTGATAATGACTCTATAAGCTTTAAATGGTGGGTGTTGCCAGAAGCAGGAACGTATCAGGGGGAGATTAAAATTTCTGATAATACCTCTGGTAAAATAAAGATTAAAATACCTTCTGATTCCACAGGGAAAAATTTTCATGTGATCTGTGAAGTAACGGACCATGGTGAACCAAATCTAACAAGCTACAGGAGGATCATTATTAGTTCAGAGAACTAAAATTTATTGGAGAAATAAATGAAGGGTCATAAAGCTTTCATCATTATTGTCACTTTACTGCTGATATCCAGGTGCCGACTTTTTGCGTTCAGTTACTTACGAAGGATTGGGGACTAATCATAATGTAAGTATTCCTGTATCTTACTTGCAACTCCTGCTTTGGGTTACACTAAAACCACTATATTTGTATTTTCGCGTAACAGCTTTGAAAAACAGCATGATAGTTGAAAATAAACAGTTAAAAATAGATAAACGGTATTTGCAAATGGCGCGCATCTGGGCAACCAATTCCTATTGCATCCGTCGCCAGGTAGGTGCCTTACTTGTTAAGGAAAAAATGATCATTTCCGACGGATACAACGGAACGCCTTCAGGATTTGAAAATGAATGTGAGGATGAAAACAATGTTACCAAATCTTACGTTCTTCATGCAGAAGCCAATGCCATCACTAAAGTTGCAAAATCCAACAATAGCAGTGAGGGATCAACTTTATATATTACTACTTCGCCCTGTATTGAGTGTGCCAAACTGATCATCCAGGCAGGTATAAGCCGGGTAGTTTATACGGAAAAGTATCGGATCACAGATGGACTGGACCTTCTGGAACGCGCTAAAATTGAACTAATTCACATAGCAGATACAGCTGATGAAGAAATTTAACAAGGATAAACTGATTATATACGGTCCGTTAATTATTGCCATTGTACTCATTACCGGAATTGTACTTGGGAACCTCTTTACCCAGCGAAGGGTTAAATCGATCATTTCAAACGAAATATCCCGGCAGAACACCAATCGCAGAGTGGGTGCAGGGTCATCTTACGGACTGAACATTACCCCAAAAAACGACAAGATCAATTCTGCCATTTATTACGTGTTGAATGATTATGTGGACTCTGTTCCGGTGGGTGAAATAAATGAAGATGTGATCCCGGCCATCCTGAAAAACCTGGATCCTCATTCCGTGTATATTCCTGCGAAGGATTTTCAGAAATACAACGAACCGCTCACCGGTAATTTCAGTGGGATCGGCGTATTATTCAATATGAATGAAGACACCGTTGCCATTATACGGCCTGTAAACAATGGCCCTTCAGAATTAGTGGGTATCCTCCCGGGCGACAGGATCATTGAAGTGGAAGGGACCGTTGTGGCCGGAGTTAAGATGGATAGCGAAGAGATCGTATCCATGCTGAAAGGAAAGAAGGGAACCCCGGTAAAAATCAAAGTAAAACGCAGAGGGGAAACTGAACTTATTGACTTTGAAATAATCAGGGATGATATTCCCATATACAGTGTTGATGTGCACTATATGATGACCGATGAAATAGGTTATGTGAAGATCAGTAATTTTGCACAAACCACCTACCGGGAGTTCTTGACCGCCATTGAAGATCTGAAATCACAGGGAATGACAAAGATTATTGTTGACCTGCGTTCAAATGGTGGTGGGATCATGGATGCGGCTACAAAAATCGCCGACCAGTTTTTAGTCGATGGCAGATTGATGGTTTACACCGAAGGAAGGTCGAGACCCAGAAAAAACGATTATGCAACCTCCAAGGGATTATTGCATGAGGATGAAGTGGTTATCCTGATCGATGAGTTTTCAGCCAGTGCAAGTGAAATCCTGGCAGGGGCCATTCAGGATAATGATCGCGGACTTATTATTGGAAGACGCTCTTTTGGAAAGGGGCTCGTTCAGGAGCAGATGACATTTTCAGATGGTTCGGCAATCAGGCTGACCGTTGCGAAATATTACACCCCCACTGGCAGAAGTATCCAGAAGCCCTATACAGACGACCGGGAAGAATATTACAACGACCTCTCCTACCGCTACTTAAATGGTGAGTTTGAAAACAGAGACTCCATATCATTCAGTGATTCCCTGAAATTTGTCACTCCGGGAGGAAGGGTGGTATACGGAGGCGGAGGTATCATGCCCGATATTTTTGTGCCAGTTGATACCACCTATTATACAGAATACCTGAACCGGGCAACCAATCTCGGTTTACCTCACAGGTTTGCATTTCATTACAGCGACCAGCACAGAGAAGCCCTGGAGAAGCTGAGCACCGTTTCTGAGATCACCGGTTACCTGGATGATAATGATTTAAAAACCGAATTTCAGGAATATGCGGCAACGAAAGGACTCAAAATCAACCACGAGGAATTTGCTGTTTCACAGAAATTTATCGTGACACAGATAAAGGCCTTCATAGCCCGGAATATTATTGATAATGAAGGATTTTATCCCATTATAAAAGATATAGATCCAACCCTGATGGTGGCATTAGACACCCTGGCTGCTTTATAAGTACTTAGAATACTTGGAGTACTT